>NZ_BAAGXT010000058.1:0-32888 GCF_054779695.1 Nocardiopsis coralliicola
GCACCGCGGCGAGCCGGCGGCGCCTCCCGCGGCGCCGGACGAGGCGCCGGGGTCCGCCGGCCCCGCCGAAGCCGGCGGGTCGGACGGCCGGCCGCGGGGGGCGGGCCCCGCACTGCACTGAGCTGCCTGCCGCCGCGCACGCCCCTCCCCGAGGCTTGCTCCGCGAAGCTGCCAGCGCCGGAGAACGCGCGCCGCCGCGTGGGCCGCGCGGGTTTGGCCGCTGCCCCGGGAGAACGCCCGCACGCGGGTAGGGCGGGCGCCCCGCGGGTGGGCGGAGTACCGCCTCCGCACGGGGGCGCGGCCGGGGGCCCTCGGCCAGCGGAGCCCCGTCTCCGCGGCCGAACGGGGGCGGCCCCCGGCCGGGAACCGCCCGGAGTTCAGGGCGTGCACGCACCACGCCAACAGCGGTCCAATATCCGGCCCCGGACGTTTGCAGCGGGAGCGGCCCGGGCAGCTGCACCAATGAGGTCGGAACCCGCGGCCTGATCCCACCGCGGCGCAGTGATCGAAATGCATCACCGGGCGCGCCGCGCACGACGCCGGATCATTCCGGCGCGCATCGATCAAAGGCTGTCTGATGTATCGAGCCAATGGGGAAACCGGAGAATTGCCGGCCGATCCGAAAAGCGTGCGGAGTTCGCGCTTCGCCGACGCCGATCCGGATACGGGGGAGAGCGTCGAGGAACTGATCGAGCGCCTTCCGCGAACCGGCGGAGAACCAGAGTCCGACGACGTCAAGGAGCGTATCGTGCGCCTCTCCCGGCCGCGCGCGGAGCGGGAGGCGCGCCGCTTCCGGGGGAAGGGCGTCGCTGCCGAAGAGCTGTACCAGATCGCCATGCTCGGCGTGGCGAAGGCGATCCGGGGCTTCGACGCGGAGTTCGGCGGTTCGTTCTACTCCTATATGCTCCCCACCGTCTCCGGGGAGATCAAGAAGCATTTCCGCGATTATATGTGGGTGGTCCGCGTATCGCGGGACCAGCAGACGCGCCGCAGCGAGTACAACCGCTTCACGCTCGAATACATGCAGCGGCACGGAAAGGAGCCGTCGCAGCGGGCGGTGAGTGAGCACATGGGGCTCAGCCCGCGCGAGGCCGGCGACATGATGAACGCCAGCGCCGCCTACTCGCCGCTGTCCCTGGACAAGCCCGCCGAGGCGGCCTCGGACGAGGGGATCGGAGCCCTGCACGAGCGGCTCGGCGCTCCCGATGCGCACCTGCGCGAGGTCGAGGACCGGCGGACCGTCGTCGCCGCGCTGCGAACCCTGCCGGACCGTGAGCAGAAGGTGGTCGCCCTGCGGTTCTACGCCGAGCTGAGCCAGGCCGAGATCGCGCCGATCGTCGGCTGCTCCCAGGTCCACGTCTCCCGGCTCCTCGCCCGTGCGCTGTCCTCACTGCGCGCCTGCGTCGCCGGCTGAGCGGCGCTGCCGCCGGCCGCCGGCCCCCGGGGCCGGCGGCCGGCGCGGCCCGGCCCCGCGGCGGCAGTTCCGGACCGCTTCCCGGGCCCGGTGCACGGTCAATCCGGCGCACCGGGACGGAACAGCACCTTGGCCATGCCGGGCGACTTCCGCTGGAAGGCGGCGTAGGCGGAGGGCGCGTCGGCGAGCGGCAGCCGGTGCGTCGCGAAGGAGCCCACGCCGAGCGGGTCGTCGTCGCTGAGCAGGGGCAGGATCGCGTCACTCCACCGCCGGACGTTGGCCTGCCCCATGCGGAACGTCAGCTGCTTGTCGAACATCTGCAGCAGCGGCAGCGGGTCGGCCGTGCCGCCGTAGACACCGGAGATCGACACGGTCCCGCCGCGGCGGACGGCGGAGATCGCGGTGGACAGCGCCGACAGCCGGTCCACGCCGGCGGTCTGCATCAGCCCGCGGCCCCACGCGGCCGGCAGCATGGCCGCGGCGCGCTGCGCCCCCTCGGCCACCGGCGCGCCGTGCGCCTCGGTGCCGACCGCGTCGATCACGGCGTCGGCACCGCGGCCCGCCGTCCGGTCCGCGACCTCCTCGACCACCCCCGCAGGGCCGAGCTCCTCGAGGTCGAGGACTTCGACCCCGCGGCCGGACGCCCGCTCCAGCCGGTCCGGCACCAGGTCCACCCCGAAGACCCGGCCGGCGCCCCGGTGCAGGGCGATCCGCGCCGCCATGTCGCCGATCGGGCCGAGGCCCAGCACGGCGACACTGCCGCCCTCCGGGACGTCGGCGTACTCGACCGCCTGCCACGCGGTGGGCAGCACGTCGGAGAGGTAGACGAACCGGTCGTCGGGCGGCCCCTCGGGCACCCGGATCGGTCCGTAGCCGGCGTGCGGCACGCGCAGGTATTCCGCCTGCGCTCCGGGCACGCTGCCGTACAGCCGGGTGTAGCCGAACAGGGCCGCGCCCATGCCGTGCTCGCGCACCTGCGTGGTCGCGCACTGCGTCGGCAGGCCTTCGGTGCAGAACCCGCAGTGGCCGCAGGCGATCTGGAAGGGGACGACGACACGGTCGCCCACCGACAGGCCGGCCACGTCGGTCCCCACCTCCTCAACGATCCCCATCGGCTCGTGGCCGAGAATGTCGCCCGGCGTCATGAAGGGCGCCAGCGGTTCGTACAGGTGCAGGTCGGAGCCGCACAGCCCACTCGACGTCACCGAGATCACCGCATCGGTCGGCTCCTGGATCCGCGGATCGGGCACCTCCTCGACCCGCACGTCGCGCCGTCCGTGCCATACCGCTGCCTTCATCGCTCCCCCTCAGTGGCCTCGTATGCCGCCGGCGCTCCGGGCGCTGCAGCGCCGGTGAACGCTCCACGGTCCGGCTATCCGGCCGGCGGCCCGCCCATACCCCTCGGCCCCGGCCCCGGGTGTATGCCGGGTGCGCGCCCCGGGTAGCGGCCCCGGCCGGCCCGGACTGCGGTCCGGGAGCGCCGAGCTAGGCGAGGAGGGGCTGTGCCCGCAGAACCGAGTGACGCCAAAGACTGCGACCTGGAGCGGGCCCGATCCGGCGGAACGGGGCCGCTGACGACCGACACCGGAGTTCCCGTCGACCACACCGACGACTCCCTGCAGGCCGGCGAACGGGGGCCGACGCTCCTGGAGGACTTCCACTTCCGGGAGAAGCTCACCCACTTCGACCACGAGCGCATCCCGGAGCGCGTCGTGCACGCGCGCGGGGCCGGCGCCTACGGCCGGTTCCGCCCCTACCGGTCGTTCGCGGACCTCACCTGCGCCCGGTTCCTCAGCGGGCCCGAGGCGGAGACACCGGTGTTCGTCCGCTTCTCGACGGTGGCCGGGTCGCGCGGATCCGCCGACACGGTGCGCGACGTGCGGGGGTTCGCCGTCAAGTTCTACACCGACGAGGGCAACTTCGACCTGGTCGGCAACAACATGCCGGTCTTCTTCATCCAGGACGGCATCAAGTTCCCCGACTTCGTGCACGCCGTGAAGCCCGAGCCGCGCAGCGAGATCCCGCAGGCGCAGTCGGCGCACGACACGCTCTGGGACTTCGTCGGGCAGCAGCCCGAGACGATGCACATGATCATGTGGCTGATGTCGGACCGGGCCCTGCCCCGCAGCTACCGGATGATGCAGGGCTTCGGCGTGCACACCTTCCGCTTCGTCGACTCCGGCGGGCGCGGCACTTTCGTGAAGTTCCACTGGAAGCCGCTGCTCGGCACGCATTCGCTGGTGTGGGAGGAGTGCCAGCGGCTGCAGGGCGCCGATCCCGACTTCAACCGCCGCGACCTGTGGGACGCGATCGAGGCCGGCCGCTTCCCGGAGTGGGAGCTCGGTGTCCAGCTCATCGCCGAGGAGGACGAGCACGCCTTCGACGTGGACCTGCTCGACCCGACCAAGATCATCCCGGAGGAGACCGTTCCGGTGACCCCGGTCGGCCGCCTCGTCCTCGACCGCAACCCCGACGAATTCTTCGCCGAGACCGAGCAGGTCGCCTTCCACACGGCGAACATCGTTCCGGGCATCGACTTCAGCAACGACCCGCTGCTGCAGGCGCGCAACTTCTCCTACCTGGACACCCAGCTGATCCGGCTGGGCGGCCCCAACTTCCAGCAGCTGCCGGTGAACCGCCCGGTCGCGCCCGTCGACCACGACCAGCGCGACGGCTACGGGCAGCACCGCATCCACCGCCGCCCCACCGCATACACCCGCAACACGCTCGGCGGCGGCTGCCCGGCGATCGCCTCGGAGGGCGTGTTCCGCCACTACCAGGAGCGCGTCGACGGCCCGAAGATCCGGCGGCGCAGTCCCAGCTTCGACGACCACCACACCCAGGCCGGCCTCTTCTACAACAGCCTCGCCGACTGGGAGCGTGCGCATCTGCAGGCCGCCTTCCAGTTCGAGCTCGGCAAGTGCACCGACCGCGGAGTCCGGGAGCGCGCCGTCGCCCAGATCGCCCGGGTCGACCGCGAGCTCGCGCAGAACGTGGCCGCCGCGGTCGGCGTCGAGGCAGAGGATGCGGGGCCGGGCACTGCGGCCACCGCGGGCTCCTCGCCGGCGCTGAGCCAGTCGGGTGCGCCGTCCGACACCGCGGCCACCCGCAGTGTCGCCGTGCTCGCCGCCGACGGCGCCGACCTGGAGGGCCTGCGCCCGCTCCTGGACGCCCTGCGCGCGGCGGGGGCCGGCGCCGAGCTCGTCGCACCGGCAGAGGGTCCGCTCCGCACCGCCGGCGGTGAGACGGCGGACGCCGACCGCGCGCTTCCCACGGTGCACTCGGTCGTCTACGACGCAGTGGTGGTGCCCGCCGGATGCCTGGGCGGCCTCGCCGGGAACGGGCGCGCGCTGCACTTCGCCTCGGAGGCGTTCCGCCACCACAAGCCCGTCGCCGCGCTCGGTGACGGGGTGGACCTGCTCGCCCGCCTCCCACTCCCCGACCTCGCCCTGGCCGGGGAGGGAAGCGGTCCGGTCGCCGACCAAGGCGTCCTCACCGCGCGCCCGACCGCCGACACGGCGTTCGCGGAGCACTTCCTCCGGCTGCTCGCCGGCCACCGCGTCTGGGACCGCGCCACCGCTGCGGTCCCCGCCTGAGGGTCCCGCGACGGCCCCGCAGCCCCGGCAGGAGCGGACCCGGAGGGGGACGGAGCACGGCGCCGATACCGCAGCGAGCAGGACCGCTCGCTGCGCCGAGCGGGAGGGAGACGGCATGGACCGCGAACACCGGAGGGACGACGATGCTCCGCTGGCCGACCGGCGGCCGCCCGACCAGGCTGCGGACCCGCCGAGCGGCGGAGAGGAGATCGCCGCCGAGGACACGCCGTCGGAGACCGACCCGCCGAACCGGCCGGGCGGCGACCGGCCACCGGACGAGAAACCCGAACCGCCCACCCGCGCCTGAGCGGCACCGCAGGCAACCGCGCCCGCAGGGGTATGCACTGCCAGCCGCGACCGCGGGCTACCGACCGCGAAACGAGAGGGGACCGACATGGCAACCACGGCACGCGAGATCATGACCGCCGACCCGCGCTGCATCGGGACCGACGACACTCTGGCCAAGGCCGCGGAGTTCATGGCCCGGGACGGCGTCGGTGCGCTACCCGTCTGCGGACAGGACGGCAAGCTCAAGGGCCTCATCACGGACCGCGACATCACGGTGCGCGCCGTCGCAGAGGGCAAGGACCCCGCCACCGCGACCGCCGGCGGGCTCAACCAGGGCGAGGCGGTGACCATCGGCGCCGACGATCCGGTGGAGACGCTGTTCCAGACGCTGGTGCGGCATCGCGTCAAGCGCCTCCCGGTCATCGACGGAAGCACCCTCGTCGGCATCGTCGCCATGTCCGACGTCGCCCGGGTGCTCCCCGAACCCGACACCGGCGACCTGGTCGCCGCGCTCAGCGCGGAGTAGCGGTGCCGCCGCGCCGGCCGCAGCCGGCCCCGGCTGCTGATCCGCAGCCCGAAAGCGCAGTGGCGGTGCACCTGCCCGGGTGCACCGCCACTGATCGCGTTCTCCGCCGAAGGTCAGCGCCAGCCGAGGGCCGGGGCGACGTGGCGGAGGATGCTGTCGAGGATGTGGGCGTTGTAGTCCACGCCGAGCTGGTTGGGGATGGTGAGCAGCAGCGTGTCGGCGGCGGCGATCGCCTCGTCCTCGGCCAGGTCGCGGATGAGCTGGTCGGGCTCGCCGGCGTAGGTCTTGCCGAACCGGGCCGGACCCTCCTCGAGGAAGCCGACCTGGTCGGTGCTGGACCGGTCGCGGCCGAACAGCCGGTGATCGAGCTCGTGCACCAGCGGGAAGATGCTGCGGCTCACCGAGACGCGCGGCTCACCCGGGTGCCCGGCCTCCTGCCACGCGGCGCGGAAGCGCTCGATCTGCTCGGCCTGCAGCCGGTGGAACGGGACGCCCGTGTCCTCAGTGAGCAGCGTCGAGCTCATCAGGTTCATGCCCATCCGGGCGGTCCACTCGGCGGTGGCGCGCGAGCCGGCACCCCACCAGATGCGGTCGCGCAGGCCGGGCGAGTGCGGCTCGATCCGCAGCAGCCCCGGCGGGTTGGGGAACATCGGCCGCGGGTTGGGCTCGGCGAACCCCTCGCCGCCGAGCACCTCCAGGAAGCGGGACGTGTGCTCGCGCGCCATGTCGGCGTCGGTCCCGTCCGCCGGCGGCTGGAACCCGAAGTACCGGTAGCCCTCGATGACCTGCTCGGGTGAGCCGCGGCTGATGCCGAGCTGGAGCCGGCCGCCGGCGATCAGGTCGGCCGCGCCCGCGTCCTCGGCCATGTACAGCGGGTTCTCGTACCGCATGTCGATGACGCCGGTGCCGATCTCGATCCGGCTGGTGCGCGCGCCGATCGCGGACAGCAGCGGGAACGGCGAGGCGAGCTGGCGGGCGAAGTGGTGCACCCGGAAGTAGGCGCCGTCGGCCCCCACCTCCTCGGCGGCGACCGCCAGCTCGATCGACTGCAGCAGCGCATCCGACGCCGTCTTCACCTGCGACTGCGGCGACGGCGTCCAGTGCCCGAAGTTGAGGAATCCGATCTTCTTCACGGTGACGACAACACCCTTCCCTGTGCGGTATTCCGCCCCGCCCGGAATGTGGGGCGGAGTACTCGACGAGGGGAAAGAGGCCGGGGAGTCAGGTCATGCCGAGGACGAGTTCCTTCCAGGGGCCGTCCGCGGTGAGCCAGCGGGGGACCATCTGGACGGGGAAGGGGTACTCGGTGGTGAAGACGTCGCCCCCGTGGACCTGGGCGGCCTCGTGGGTGCCGTCCTGCAGCCGGAATTCCAGGATGCACGTCTTCTCCGCGGAGGGGGTGATGATCCAGTACGACGCGATGCCGAACGCCGCGTACTCGCGCCGCTTGGTGTGGTTGTCCCGGAAAACACTCTCCGGCGATACGACCTCGATGGCGAGGACGGGAGGCGTGGCGGAGTACTCGTTGTCCTCCGGCAGCCCGGCGGGAGAGAAGACCGCGAGGTCGGGGATGCGGTACCGGGTGCGGGCCGTATTCATGACCACCCCCGTGCCGGGCAGGATCTCCGCGCCGTCCGGGCAGGAGGACTCCAGCACCCAGGAAAGCCGCTGCTCGGCGCGGCCATGGCGCGGTTTGGGGGAGGGAGACACGTCAAGCCTCCCGTCGGCCAGCTCGTAGCGCCGCCCGTCGTCCGGGGTGTTCTCCAGATCGTCCACGGTGCGGGGACCCGGGTCCGACGTGCTGGTGGCCATGGCTGCCATGATGCCTCCCCGGGTTCATGCGCACCAGTATTCGAACGCGCGTCCGGGCGCGCAGAGCTAGCCGGAGATCTCGTTCAGCCAGTCGCCGTCGGCGGTGAGCCAGTGGGGAACGATCTGCACAGGGAACGGAAACTCGGTCACGAAGGTCTCCTGCCCGTGGACCCGGGTGACCTCGGTGTAGGTGCCATCGTCCAGACGGAACTCGATGATCCCCGTTTTTTCGGCGGAAGGGTTCACGATCCAGTAGGACTCGATTCCGAACTCGGCATACTCGCGAAACTTGGTGTGATTGTCCCTGAAGACGCTTTCGGGGGAGACGATCTCCACGGCGAGCAGCGGTGGACGCGTCAAGTACGGCGACTCAGAGTCCTTCTGCCGGATTACTGCCAAGTCGGGGATGCGGTGGCGCGTGCGCTCCGCATTGAGGCTGACTCCCGGTCCGCTGAGGACGGTGTACTCGCCCGGGGCAGCGCTGGATGCGGCGAGGGCCAGATAGGCAGTGAGCCGCGAATCGATCAGCGTGTGCAGGAAGACCGGTGCGGGAGACACGTCAAGCCTCCCGTCGGCCAGCTCGTAGCGCCGCCCGTCGTCCGGGGTGTCCTCCAGGTCGTCCACGGTGAGGGGACGCGGGTCCGACGCGCTGGTGGCCATGGCTGCCATGATGCCTCCTCGGGTTCATGCGCACCAGTATTCGAACGCGTGTCCGGGCGCGCAGAGCTAGCCGGAGATCTCCGCGGAAAACCCCGAATCAGCGGGGATCTGGAATTCCGGGTCCGGGCACAGCGAAGCCCGGCAGAGTCCGCCGGAACCTCTGCCGGGCTGAGTGCCGCGTAGGCCGTCCCTACTGGAGGCCGATGCCCTCTTCGGACTGGATGTCGATGACCGAGCAGCCCTCGGGCGCGATGCCGCTGGTGGCGAGCGCGTCGACGCAGACCGGGATGGAGATGTTCTGGACGTCGGCGTTGTTGTCGGCCGAGGCGGTGCCGGCCATCGCGCCCAGGGCGAGGGCGGTGGTGGCGAGGAGGCCGGAGACGGTGGCGAAGCGCTTCATGGGTTTCCCTTTCAGACAGCTGTGGTTGCGCGGACGCGGTGTCCGCGCGGAGTGACGATGCGTAGCCGGCCTGCCGCGAGCGGAGGCCGTTGCGACCCGGGTGCAGGGGACCTGCCCCCGCGTCTGCGGCCGCGCCGGAGCGGGGTCCGCCCGGCCGCTGCGGCCTACTGGTGGCCGATGCCCATCTCTTCCTGGACGTCGATCACGGAGCAGCCCTCGGGGGCGACGCCGCTCGTGGCGAGCAGGTCAACGCAGACCGGCACGGAGATGTTCTGGACGTCGGCGTTGTTGTCGGCCGAGGCGGTGCCGGCCATCGCGCCCAGGGCGAGGGCGGTGGTGGCGAGGAGGCCGGAGACGGTGGCGATGCGCTTCATGGTCTTCCCTTTCGGACAGGCTGTAACTCGCGAACATGTCGTCCGCGAACAGTAACTTACGGTAGCGGAAGCGCTCCGTGTGGTGAAACCCCGAAGATGGGCGTGGTTTCTTCGTGTCCCTGTTCCGAGCGGGGCGCCGAGCCTCCCCGCCGGTCCGCGGCCGGAGGACCGGTGCATCCCGACACGGCGAAGGGTCCGCGCGCCGAAGGCACGCGGACCCTTTCGGTCACGCTCATATTTGGTTCTGCACCGCCCGGACCCGCGGCCGCAGCACCGGGACGCCGCTGTGCGCCCAGACGGCGCCAGCGCCGCTCATGGACGCAGGGGCGTTCACGCTGCAGCCCGCGTCGGCGGTTGCCGGCCGGCTACCAGCCCTGCTGCTCCCGGTTGCCGCGGTCGGCTACCAGCCCTGCTGCTGTCCGTATCCGGGGTACTGGTGGCCGTATCCCGGCTGCTGGTGCCCGTAGCCCGGCTGCTGCCCGTAACCGGGGTACTGCTGCTGCCCGTACCCCTGCCCGTACTGCTGGCCGTAACCCTGTCCGTATCCCTGCTGCTGGCCGGACTGGTACTGGTAGGCGGCGTAGGGGTCCTGGGCGCCGCTGGCCTGCTGGTAGGCCTGCTGCTGGCCGGTTGCGGGCTGCGCCGGCTGCTGGGCGTCGGCCGCGGCGGCAGCGTCGCCGGTGGCGGCGGTGCCGGGCCGGAAGAGGCACAGGTGCGAGGTGCCGGTCTCTTCGTCGGGGGCGGGGATCATCTGGTCCAGCGTCCAGCCGGCCTCCTCGATGCCCTCGAGGATGCGGGTCAGGCCGGGGCGGACCTTGCTCGAGCCCTCGTCGTAGCTGTTCACGTCGAGCCGGACGATGAACATCCGGCGGTTCTGCTGCGCAGCGACTTTGGCGTGCTCGACGACGGTGCTGTCTCTCACGACCTGCGTGACGCTCATGAAAACCGTACCTATCTGCCGTTGGGGGCGCCCGTTCGGCCGCGGGCGGCGTCCCGACCGACGCGTCAGGGGCGGCCCTGCAGGGCCGCCCGCGTCCCATGATGCCCGGAAAGGGCCGTGTCTGCCACGGGTGGCCGAAGGCTGCCGCTCTCCTCATCACCACCGACGCAGCGGGGCGCTGCCCGGTTGCGTCGGGCCGGTGCCCGCCCGCAGTGCGGCGCGCACCGGCCCCGCCCCCGCTGCTCGGAGCGCGGGTGCGGGGCCCGGAGGCGCGCGGCGGGCGCGGTGCCCGCCGTTCGCGGTGTGCCGGGCGGGCGGTGGACCTGGCTGCCTCAGCCGGCCGCGGCGGCGCTGACCGCCTCGGCCACCGGGGTGTCGCCGGCGACCAGGTCCAGGCTGCGGCCGACCGTGCCGGCGGCTCCGTCGCCGAGCAGCACCTCGGCGATGACGGCGGCGACGTCGTCCCGCGGCACCGAGCCGCGCTCGGCCTGCGCAGCGAGCAGGACGCGGCCGGTGCCCTCCTCGTCGGTCAGCCGGCCGGGCCGCAGCACGGTCCAGTCGATGACCTCACCGCGGGAGCGCAGGTCCTCGTCGGCCTGCCGCTTCGCGTCGACGTAGGCGGCCCAGGTGGGGTCGGACCCCTCGGCGGGCCCGTCGTCCACGCCGATCGCCGACACCATCACGTAGCGCCGCACACCGGCCAGCGAGGCCGCGTCGGCCAGCAGCACGGCGGCGTCGCGGTCCACCGACCACTTCCGGTCGGGGCCGCTGCCCGGCCCGGCGCCGGCGGCGAACACCACCGCGTCGGCGTTCATCAGCCGCTCGGTGACTTCGGTGGCGGTGGCGGTCTCCAGGTCGAGGACGACCGCCTCGGCGCCCGCGGTGCGGACGTCGTCGATGTGGTCGGGGTTGCGGATGAGGGCGACGGGCGCGGCCCCGCGGTCGGCGAGGATCCGCTCGAGCCGCAGGGCGATCTTGCCGTGGCCGCCGGCGATGACGATACGCATGCCTGCAGGCTACGCGTCCTGCGGGCGCTCCTCCTGCTGCCCGGCGGCGGGTGCGGCGGACAGGTCGTCGCGCAGCACCCGCTTCAGCAGTTTCCCGCTGGCGTTGCGCGGGAGGTCGTCGACCATGCGCACGCTCTTGGGCACCTTGAACCCGGCCAGATGCTGGCGGGCGAAGCCGATCAGGTCGTCCGCCGCCACCCGCGACTTCGGCACCACCACCGCGGTCACCGCCTCGCCCCAGCGCGCGTCGGGCAGCGCGATCACCGCCGCCTCGGCGACCGCCGGATGCCGGTAGAGCACCTCTTCCACCTCGCGCGAGGCCACCTGCACGCCGCCGGTGTTGATGACGTCCTTCAGCCGGTCGACGATGGTGAAGTAGCCCGCTTCGTCGCGCACCGCCAGGTCGCCGGAGTGGAACCAGCCGCCGCGGAACGCCTCCGCGGTCTCCTCCGGCTTCTCCCAGTAGCCCGTGCACAGCTGCGGAGAGCGGTAGACGACCTCGCCGGCCTCGCCCGGTGCGGCGTCGGTCCCGTCCTCGCGGACCACCTTCGCCTCGACGAACAGCACCGGCCGCCCCGCCGAGTCGAGCCGGCCGGACACGTGCTCCTCGGGCCGCAGCACGGTGGCGAGCGGCCCGATCTCGCTCTGCCCGAAGCAGTTGTAGAAACCGATCCCGGGATGGGTGCTGCGGATCGCCGACAGCACCTCCACCGGCATCGCCGCCGCCCCGTAGTAGGCCTTGGCCAGCCCGGACAGGTCGCGGTCGGCGAAGTCGGCGCGGCCGCTCAGGCCCAGCCACACGGTGGGCGGCGCGAAGAACGAGGTGGCGCCGTCCTCCTCGATCCGGCGCAGCACCTCCTCGGGCTCCGGAGCGTCGATGAGGTCGTTGCGCGCGCCGGCGAGCAGCCCCGGCAGCAGGAAGACGTGCATCTGCGCCGAGTGGTAGAGCGGCAGGGCGTGCAGGATGCGGTCGTCCTCGGCGATGTCGAGCGCCGCGATGCTGCTGGCGTACTCGGCGACCAGCGCCCGGTGCGTCATCATCGCGCCCTTCGGCCGCGACGTGGTGCCCGAGGTGTACAGCAGCTGCACGAGGTCGGTGCCGGTGACGCCGGCGTCACCCAGGCCGGGCGCGTGCGGGTCCCGGGCGACCTCCAGCGCCGACTCCAGCGCGCCGCGCAGCGCGAGCACGTCGCGGGCCGGGATGTCGGCGCGCACCTCCTCCACGGCTCCGGCGAGGTGCGGGTCGGCCAGCACGACGATCGAGCCGGACTGGCTGAGGATATAGGCGAGCTCGTCCCTGCGCAGCGCCGGGTTGACCGGCACGTGCACCAGCCCCGCGCGGGCGCAGGCGAGGAACCCGATCAGGTAGGCGTCGGAGTTGCCGCCGAACGCGGCGACCCGGTCGCCGCGGGTCAGCCCGAGGCCCAGCAGCCAGGACGCCACCCGGTCGACGCCGGCCTCCAGTCCCCGGTAGGTCCATTCGCGGTCCGCGTAGCGCAGCGCGGTCCGCTCGGGGGTGCGCGCCGCGGTGCGGCGGACCGCTCCGTCCACCGTGCTCGCCCTGACGGCCGTGTCCTGCTCGCTCATTGCGCCCTCCCGCTGCCCGCTCACCCGGTCGCCATGGCAGCGCCGCCCGCCTCGCCCTCAGAGGGGACGGCCGCTGAGTGACCCACGTCATACCCAACCTAGAGTGCGCGGGCGGGCGCTCGCCAGTGGCGTCCGTCCCGATTCGCACACCGGGTGCGGTTCCGCCGGTGCGCCGCACCGCCGGCCGACGGTGCGGCGCACCGCGCGCAGCCGGGGCCGGACCGCGGTGCGGTCCGGCCCCGGACGGGTCCTTCCCGGAGCTACGCGTGCACCGTCCAGGTGTCCGGGCCGGCGAGGAGCGCGGCGAGGTCGCCGCCGCCCTCCGCTGCGCGGGCCTGCTCGATCTGGGTGTTCAGCGACGCGTCGTAGCTCGGCCGCTCGACGTCGCGGAAGACCCCGATCGGGACGTGCGCGAACGCCGGATAGTCCAGCCGGGAGAGCGCAAACGCGTAGCCGGGGTCCTCCCGGTGCGCGTCGTGGCGGACCAGCGCCTCCTCGCCGGCCTCGGCCGCGTCGACCACCTGCAGCCCGCCGTGGGAGCCGGCCACCACGCCGCGGTCCGGGCCGATCCGCAGCGGTTCGCCGTGCTCCATCCGCAGCAGCCGCAGATCGCGCTCTCCGGCGTCCTTGAGCGGCGCGAACGCGTCATCGTTGAAGATCGGGCAGTTCTGGTAGACCTCCACGAACGACGCGCCCTGGTGGTCGGCGGCCGCCCGCAGCACCGACGTCAGGTGCTTGCGGTCGGAGTCGATCGTGCGGGCCACGAACGACGCCTCGGCACCCAGCGCCAGCGACACCGGGTCGAAGGGGTGGTCCAGCGAGCCCATCGGCGACGACTTGGTCACCGTCCCCGGACCGGAGGTGGGCGAGTACTGCCCCTTGGTCAGGCCGTAGATCCGGTTGTTGAACAGCAGGATGTTGATGTTCACGTTGCGCCGCAGCGCGTGGATCAGGTGGTTGCCGCCGATCGACAGCCCGTCGCCGTCTCCGGTGACCACCCACACCGACAGGTCGGGCCGGCTCGCCGCCAACCCGGTCGCGATCGCCGGCGCGCGGCCGTGGATCGAGTGCATCCCGTAGGTGCTCAGGTAGTAGGGGAAGCGGGACGAGCAGCCGATGCCGGAGACCATGACGATGTTCTCCCGCGGCACCCCCAGCTCCGGCAGGAAGCCCTGGAACGCGGCGAGGACCGCGTAGTCGCCGCAGCCCGGGCACCACCGGACCTCCTGGTCCGACTTGAAGTCCTTCGCCTTCATCGCCGCTGCCGCGGGGTCGGCCCGCGGGACCAGCCGCAGTCCGCCGAAGCCGTCGGCGAGGCCGGAGCCGTTCGCTCCGCCGCCCGATCCGTTCGCTGCTCCGTGCACGTGCTCATTCGCCATCGACGGCCTCCTGGATGACGCCGGCGAGCTCCGCCGCCTTGAACGGCAGCCCGTGGACCTTGTCGTAGCTGACCACGTCGACGAGGTAGCGGCCGCGCAGCAGCAGCGCGAGCTGGCCGAGGTTGATCTCCGGAACCAGGACGCGCCGGTAGGAGCGCAGCACGTCGCCGAGGTTTCCGGGGAAGGGGTTGAGGTGGCGCAGGTGCGCCTGCGCCACGCTGCCGCCGGAGCGGCGGACCCGCCGCACCGCCGCGGTGATCGAGCCGTAGGTGCCGCCCCAGCCCAGCACCAGCACATCGGCGCCGTCCGGGTCGTCCACCTCCAGCGGCGGGACGTCGATCCCGTCGACCTTGGCCTGGCGGGTGCGCACCATCAGGTCGTGGTTGGCGGGAGAGTAGGAGATGTTGCCGGTGCCGTCGGCCTTCTCGATGCCGCCGATCCGGTGCTCCAGGCCCGGCGTGCCGGGCACCGCCCAGGGGCGGGCCAGGGTCTCCGGGTCGCGCCCGTAGGGCAGGAAGCCGTCCCCGCCCGCGCTGTCCGGTGCGGCGTGCTGCACCGACAGGTCCGGCAGCGCCGCGGTGTCCGGCAGCCGCCACGGCTCGGAGCCGTTGGCCAGGTAGCCGTCGGAGAGCACGATGACCGGGGTGCGGTACACCGTGGCGATCCGGGCCGCCTCGATCGCGATGTCGAAGCAGTCCGCGGGGGAGCGCGGCGCCAGCACCGGCACCGGCGACTCCCCGTTGCGGCCGAACATCGCCATCAGCAGGTCCGCCTGCTCGGTCTTGGTGGGCATGCCGGTGCTGGGCCCGGCGCGCTGCACGTCGACCACGATGAGCGGCAGCTCGGTCATCACCGCCAGGCCCAGCGTCTCCGCCTTCAGCACCATGCCCGGCCCGGACGTCGTGGTGACGCCCAGCGAACCGCCGAACGCCGCCCCGAGCGCCGCACCGACGCCGGCGATCTCGTCCTCCGCCTGGAACGTGCGCACGCCGAACCGCTTGTGCCGGGACAGCTCGTGCAGGATGTCGGAGGCCGGCGTGATCGGATAGGAGCCGAGGAACAGCGGCAGCCCGGTCAGCCGGGATGCCGCGATCAGGCCGTAGGACACCGCGAGGTTGCCGGTGATGTTGCGGTAGGTGCCGGCCGGCAGCCGGGCCGGCCGCACCTCGTAGGAGACGGCGAAGTCCTCCGTCGTCTCCCCGTAGTTCCAGCCGGCGTGGAACGCGGCCAGGTTCGCCGCGAGGATCTCCGGCTTGGCCGCGAACTTCGCCTTGAGGAAGCCCTCCGTGCCCTCGGTGGGCCGGTTGTACATCCAGGAGAGCAGCCCCAGCGCGAACATGTTCTTGGCGCGCTGGCCGTCCTTCTTGGAGACGTCGAAGCCCTCCACCGCCGCCATCGTCATCGATGTCAGCGCGACCGGGCTCACCTTGTATGCGGACAGCGATCCGTCGGTCAGCGGGTCGGCGGCGTAGCCGACCTTGGCCAGGCTGCGCTTGGTGAACTCGTCGGTGTTGGCGATGAGTGTCGCGCCGCGCGGCAGGTCCTCGAGGTTCGCCTTGAGCGCGGCGGGGTTCATCGCCACCAGCACGTCCGGGGCGTCGCCCGGCGTCATGATGTCGTGGTCGGCGAAGTGGAGCTGGAAGCTGGAGACGCCCGGAAGCGTCCCGGCGGGGGCGCGGATCTCCGCGGGGAAGTTCGGCAGGGTGGAGAGGTCGTTTCCGAACGACGCCGTCTCCTGCGTGAAGCGGTCGCCTGTCAACTGCATGCCGTCGCCGGAGTCACCCGCGAAGCGGATGACGACCCGGTCGAGGCGCTCGACCTGTTTGGTCACTGAGATCGCCGACCTCCTCGGCGCGCCGGCGGACACCGCCGGCCCGGTTGACGTCAGTGGGGACCTGGTCGGTCGGCCCCGCGGTGCTCGGCGCGCTCCGCGGAACCGGCGCCCAGGGGGCCACGCCGGCGCACGGGACGGTCGCCGCCGCCGCATGCACGGGCCCCGGTGGCGGTCAGGGCCGACACCGGGTGCTGCCGTCGCGTGCGAGATCCACGTGCCGGTGCCCGCCGGCGCGGACCGGCGGTGCCATGGGCAGAGTGATTACGGCCACGTTGGCAACTATAGGCGGCGGGCGCCCGGCGACCGGGGGTGGGTGTCCACAATCACAGTCGCACCGCGGCGGTGCGCGGCTCCTCCGGTCCGCCCCGGGCGGCGGTTCCGGGACAGGGCCGCCCGGCTCCGCCGAGGCAGCCGGCGGACGGCGGCCCGGGAACGCATTGCACCGAGTCGCGCGTTCATCCCGGTGGACGCCCGAACCAGCCCGTATGCGCCCCGAACGCGTGCGGGCCGACCGACGGTGAGACCCGAGGAGCCCCGTGCTGCGCAACCCGATCCGCGTCGCCGCGCTGCTGATCGCAGTCGCGGCGGTCATCGTGCTGCTCGGGAACGCGGCCGGCGGGCAGGACGGCCTGCAGCTCGGCGTGGTGATCGTCCTCGGTGTCGTCGGCCTGATCCTGTTCTTCGGCGACTCGCTGACGCTGCGCGCCATGCGGGCCCGGCCGGTCGGCGAGTTCGAGCAGCCCGACCTCTACCGGGTGGTGCGCCAGCTCGCGACCGACGCGCGCCAGCCCATGCCGCGCCTCTACCTGTCGCCCACGCCCGCCCCGAACGCGTTCGCGGTCGGGCGCAGCCCGCGCCGGGCCGGCGTGTGCGTGACCACCGGTCTGCTGCGCCTGCTCGACGAGCGGGAGCTGCGCGCCGTCCTCGCCCACGAACTCGCCCACGTCCGGCGCCGGGACACCCTGGTCGGCTCGGTCGTGGTCGGGCTGGCGACCATCATCACGTCGCTGGCGGCGCTGTCGCTGCTGCTGCCGCTCGGCGACGGCGACGACGACGGCCCCGGTGCGGTGGAGGCGCTGCTCTTCCTGGGGCTGGGGCCGCTCGCAGCGATGGTGATCCACGCCGGCGCCGGGCGCGCCCGCGAGTTCCGCGCCGATGCCGACGCGGCCGCGCTCACCGGCGACCCGCTCGCACTGGTGTCGGCGCTGCGCCGGATCCAGGTCGGCGCGCGCGCCTGCCCGCTGCCGAGCGAGCGGCGGCTGCTCGCCGCCGGGCACCAGATGATCGCCAACCCGTTCCCGCGCTCGGGCATGTGCCGCCTGTTCGACGCCCACCCGCCCATCGACGAGCGCATCCGCCGCCTCAAGGCCCTCGACGCCCGCTGGCGCCTCGGCGACCTGTAGGGCGCGTGTGGCGGGCACCTGTCCTGCTGCGCGTCGCCCTGGCACGCCCCTCGCGGCGTTCTCCTTAGTCGACAGGGAAAACCCGCCCTGACTCCTTCGTCGGCCTTGCGATGGGTGTGCCAGGACACCGCTCGCGACGGACGCCGTCCGCCACACGCGCCCTGGGCGCGTTGGGCGGGCACCTGTCCTGCTGCGCACCGCTCCGGCACGCCCCTCGCGGGGCTCTCCTCGGTCGGGGAGGCGAGGAGGAAGAGCGGCCCGCCCCCGGCTCCGTCGCCGGCCGTGCGGGTGCGCCCGCTGGCACCGCCCTGCCGCCGAGGCCGTCCGCCGGATACGCCGGGCCGGGCACGGCAGTGCCCCCGCGCCCGTGGCGGGCGGCGGGGGCACTGCGGGCCCGGAGCGGCGCGGGGCTGCGAATCCGCAGCCGCCGGAGCGCGCCCTAGCGGTAGTTCACGAACTGCAGCGCAATGTCCAGGTCCTTCTCCTTGACCAGGTTCTGCACGGCCTGCAGCTCGTCCTTCTTCTTGGAGCTGACGCGCAGCTCGTCCCCCTGGATCTGGGCCTTGACGCCCTTGGGGCCCTCGTCCCGGATCAGCTTGGAGATCTTCTTGGCGTCCTCCGAGGTGATCCCCTCCTTGAGCGGGATCGGGAGGCGGTACTCCTTGCCGGACGGCTTCGGCTCGTCCGGGACGTCCAGGATCTTCAGGGAGACGCTCCGCTTGATGAGCTTCTCCTTGAACACCTCCAGGGCCGCCTTCACGCGCTCCTCGGAGTTGGCCTTGACCTCGACGCCCTGCTCGCCTGACCAGGAGACGACGGCACCGGTGCCCTTGAAGTCGAACCGCTGGGACAGCTCCTTGGCGGCCTGGTTCAGAGCGTTGTCGACCTCCTGGCGGTCGAGCTTGGACACGATGTCGAAACTGGATTCAGCGGCCACGTGCGCTCACGCTTCCGTTCGTCGGCGTTGTCGTCGTTGCTCGGGGGTGTCCGGCCGAGCTTAGCCGCGTCCCGCCCCTGCGGTGCGGGAGCAGCGGGCCGCGCGGAACCGATTCGCGTGCACTCCGGGCGTGGGCTATGATCGTTCCTGCGCCGCGGCCGAGAGGCCGCCGCACTTCAGGCAGGTTGCCCGAGCGGCCAAAGGGAGCAGACTGTAAATCTGCCGGCTCAGCCTTCCAAGGTTCGAATCCTTGACCTGCCACCCGGCGAACGCCCCCGGTCCACTGGACCGGGGGCGTTCTCATGCCACAGGCCATGCGCCGCCCGCCGCAGTCCGGTCCCGCCGCGATCCTGAGCCCGGCGGCGCGAGTGTGCCGCGCGGAGCGGCGTTCACCCCTCGCATCAGCGTGCGCAGCGTGACCGTTTAGCGCATGTCCGAAACTGCAATCCCGCCTCCCCGCACCGGGGGCGCCGGTGGCGGCCCTGCTCTGCGGCTTCCGTGCGGCCGTTCGGGCCCGCGCTGCCGCGCCCGAAAGCGGGCGCCGATCCCGCTCCGCCGGTTCTGCCCGGAAAGAGAATTCCCGCCCCCCGGCTCCGCGCACTTCGGACATAGCCCCCCGACTGCGCCGGTGCCATTCCCGCGCTTTGCCGATGATTGACGCGAAAATGCCCGAAACGCGGCTCGGGATTTCCTTGTTTCGGCGTTGACAAAATACGCTCCGTAGCCCGATGATTACGGGAGTCCACCGCGAGAAGGCGCGGTCGCCGCGCCTTTTTCATCCGCCTCCCACGGGCACTTTTCCGGAGGAATCTGCAATGAAGAAGCTGACCGCTGCCGGCCTGCTCGCCGGCGCCGCGATGGGCGCCGTTCTGATGGCCGCCCCGGCCCAGGCCGACGACCAGCAGTTCAACCAGAACCTGCAGGTCGTTCCCGTTCAGCTGTGCAACACGAACGTCGGCGTCCTCGGCGCTGCCGTGCCGATCCTGTCGCCGCAGACCACCGGCGACTGCACCAACGGCCCGGTCTCCACGAACATCGACTAGTTCCAGCAAATCGGGCAATAAGTCCGAACCTGCTGATTCTCGTCGCACATTCTTTGATTATTCTGAATTCACTGGGAGTTCCTATGTTCCGCAAGATCACCGCTGCCGGCCTGCTCGCGGGTGCCGCGATGGGCGCCGTTCTGATGGCCGCTCCGGCCCAGGCCGACGACCAGCAGTACGGCCAGAACCTGCAGGGCGTGCCGGTGCAGGCGTGCAACACCAACGTCGGTGCGGCCATCGGCCTGGCGGTGCCGGTGCTGTCCCCGCAGACCACCGGCGACTGCACCAACGGCTCCATCTCCACCAACATCGACTAGGAGTCTTCCGGACATGCGCAAGATCACCGCTGCCGGCCTGCTCGCCGGTGCCGCGATGGGCGCCGTTCTGATGGCCGCTCCGGCCCAGGCCGACGACCAGCAGTACGGCCAGAACCTGCAGGGCGTGCCCGTCGAGCTGTGCAACACCAACGTCGGTGCCGCCATCGGCCTCGCCGTGCCGGTGCTGTCCCCGCAGACCACCGGCGACTGCACCAACGGTGCCGTCTCCACCAACATCGAGGACTAGGACCGCCATGCTGCGCAAGATCACGCTGGCCGGCCTCGTTGCCGGCGCCGCGCTGGGCTCCGCCCTGATGGCGGCTCCGGCCCAGGCCGACGACCAGCAGTTCAACCAGAACCTGCAGGTCCTGCCGGTTCAGGTGTGCAACGCCAACGTCGGCGTCCTCGGTGCTGCGGTGCCGATCCTGTCGCCGCAGACCACGGGCGACTGCACCAACGGCCCCGTCGGCACCAACGTCGACTAGGGCCGGCCGAACGGCCGCCCTGCACGACCGCCGGCGCCGTCCGCGGCCCGGTGCATGACGGATCGGGCGGAGGGTGCCGCGCTTCCGCCGGAGCGCGGTCCCGGACCGCCGGGGAGGCCCCCAGCGCAGTACGCGCTGGGGGCCTCCCCCGTTTCTGCTCCCGGCCTCTGCACCCTGTGCGGCGCCTGCGCCGCGCGGCGCAGGCGCGGTGCCGCGTCGGATCAGGAGCCGCCGGGAAGGAACCGGGGCAGGCCGCTCCGCGGCCGCCGGGGAGACGAGGGGAGGCGCCGTGCATCCGATGCCGTCCGCGCCGGGGTACCGCAGGGTTCTGTCGGCCGCGGGGGCGGCCGCGGCACTGGCCTCGGGCGCCGCGTGCGCGCCGGGCAGCGGGGCTCCCGGCGCAGGGGAGCCGGAGCCGCCGCCGGCGTGGAGCCCGTCCGCGCAGCCGACCGCGTCCCCGGTGCCGGAGTCGCCGACGGCGGCCCCGGAGGGGGAGGGCCCGTTCGTCTACAACATGCACGGCGAACCGCCGCCGCAGCCCGACGTGGAGCCCGAGCAGCTCACCGCGTCGGAATTCACCGCGTTCACCGGGCTCTCCTGGTCGGAGTGGAACGCCGAGCACGCGGTCGGCGAAGGCGAGGTGACCGGCACCTGGTGCCTGCCTTCGTGTACGGAGGATCCATACCGGGTCACCGTCGAGCTGACCGACCCCACGCCGGTGGACGGCGCCGACTACTTCGCCGCGTTCCGCCTCCTGGAAGCGGACGCGGTCCCGGCGGAGCACCGGGAGGCGTTCCACGAGACCGACTCGGGGGACCTCGCCCTGCCCTGAGCCGACCGGCCGCCGCAGAGTTGTGGAAAAGGACGAACGGAAACTCCGGAGCGTGAGACCGTGCAGGTCGGGACGGTGATTTCGGCCCTGCTCAGGACCGGGGGACCGGGGAAGGCGGCCCCGGCGGGGGCCGGAGGTCTTTAGTCTGCACAAGTGTGGGTGACGCACACATGGACGACGCAGGCGACGACCGGGCCGCACACCGGCAGGGCCGGGCCGCCCTGCTCCGCCTTGCCCGATGGTTCGACGGCGCCGACACCGAGACCGCCGCGGCACTGCACGCCGCCGCCTTCGCCGACCGCCCGGCGCGCTTCCTCGGCGGCGCTCCCGACGACACCGCGCCAGCGGCCGCGAGCTGGTGGAACTCGCCGCCCGCGCCGGTCGGCCCGGCCGCCGGCACCGGAGGGCAGCCCGCCGCCCCCCAGCCCGTGCCCGACCACGCCCCCCAGCGCGGCCGCCTCCGCGCGGCAGCGGAGGCGCGCGCCCACTGGCGCCGCACCGCCGCCGGCGAAGTCCTCACCGCACTCGCCGACGGCGCCGGGACCCCCGGGGAGGCCGCAACCGTCGTACTCTCCCGCCCGGCACTGGAGGTCCTGATGGAGCTGCTCACCGCCGCCCTCGGCTCCGGCGCGCCCACCGAGCGCCCGGCGTCAGCCGGCGACCTCGAACTGGGCGTCCTCCTCGAAGCCGCTCCCGCGCCCGGAGCGCAGCTCACCCTCTCCTCGCCGGACGGCGCCCTCGAACTGTCCGACCTGCGGCTGCGCGCCGCCGACCACGCCATCGAGGAGCGCACGCCGTGATCGACGACCTCGCCCTGGTCGGGGAGCGGCGGGCGGCCGCGCGCCGCCTGCTCGCCCAGCCCGTGCTGACCGCCCGCGCCGATCCCGAGGCGTTCGCCGCGGTGCGCGCGCACTCCGACTGGCTGGCCCAGCGGTTCCGCCGCGTGCTCGGCTACACGCTGACCGTCGGCGCCGACCACGCCCGGCTCGCCAAGGCCGGCCCGGTGGCGGGCACCGCGCCGCCGCTGCGCGACAGCGGCGCCCCGTTCAGCCCCCGCTGCTACACCTATCTGGCCCTGGCCCTCGCCGTGGCGGTCGAAGCCGGCAGCGAACTCCGCCTCGACCGGTTCGCCGCCGAGGTCGCCGGCGCCGCAGCGGAAGCCGGGATCGATGCCGATCCCGCCGACCGCTCCGCTGAGCGCCGCGCCTTCGCTGCGGCACTGCGCCACCTGGTGCGCCGCGGTGTCCTCGACGAGCGGGACGGCTCCCTCGCCGAATTCGCCGCCGGCGGGGACCCCGCCGCCGTGCTGATCGGGGTCGACCGCGGCCTCGCCCGCCTCGCGCTCGCTCACCCGCCGCACGCCGCATCCGGTCCGGCGGGCTACCTGGGCTCGGCCGGCGCCGGGCCGGCGGATTCCGGCGGCCCGGGCGGCGACGACGCGGCCGGCGAGCTCGCTCTGCGTCGGATGCTCGCCGAGCGGGCCGTCGTCTACCGGGAGGAGCTGCCGCCGCACCAGCGCGGCCGCCTCGCCCGCCACCAGTGGAAGGCCGCCGCGGAACTCGCCGACCTGCTCGGCACCGAACCGGAGGTGCGCGCCGAAGGGGTGGCGCTGGTCCACGCCGACCCCGCGGCCGACGGCATCGTGCTCCCCGCGGCCGGCCCCGCCGCGGCGCTGGCGCTGGCCGTCCTGCGCGACCTGTGCACCCGGGTCCGCCCCGCCACCACCCCGGCCCACGAGGCACCGGTCCCGGCCGCGGACCTGGACGGTGCGCTGGCTGCGGCCGCCCGGCTGCGCCCGCAGTGGGACCGCGGCACCGCCGAACACGTTCCCGACGACGCCGAGACCGGCCGCCGCGCGGTGGCGCTGCTGTGCGCCGCCGACCTGCTGCGCGCCCCGGATGAGGAGGGCGGCCCGTGGTTCCTGCGCGCGGCCGCAGCCCGCTACGCGCTGCCCGCACGCGGCGGGCGCGGCGCCGGCGAACCCGCCGAGGCCGCGCACGAGGAGCCGGCCGGCGCCGGCAGCGGGGCGGCGCGATGACGAAGGGCCGCACCCGAGCCCCGGGCCCGGCCCGGCGCACTCGCCGCATCCGGGACAATGGCCAGATCGTCCCGTTCCGGCCCGCGCGGGCGATGCCAGCGGCACCGAACAGCGAGGAGGGCGGGCGATGAGCGACGCGACGACCGGGCAGTCCCTCCCCGAAGAGCCGGAGACCGCGCCCATCCCGGTGGTGGGCGGAGCCCTTCCGGCCGAGGACGCCGGCCGGCACGCGCCGGACGCGGCCGGAGGCGCACCGTCCAACGGCGCCGCTGCACCGCACAGCGCCCCGACCGCCGACCGCAGCGCCCCCGGCGACGTCCTCGCGGGTCCGCCGCTCACTCCGCGCGGCAGCCTGCTCCGCCCGGCGCAGGCCCCCGGTCCGGCGGCGGTGCCGCAGGACAGTGCGAGCGGCGGTGCCGGCAGCCCTCCCGCGGGCGGCCCGCGCCCGGCAGCGGAGCCCGGTACCGGGAACGGTCAGTACACCGCGGCGCAGTCGCCGCACGACGCCTTCGGGCCGCGCCAGGCGCCGCGGACGCCGACCGGACCCCAGCCGGCCGCGGATGCTTCCGCCGGCGGATCGGACACCGGCGCGCGGGAGGCGTTCGGCGGCCCCGGCAGCGCAGCCGCTGCCCCCTCGCCGGAGTCCGGATCGGCTGCCCCGCCCCGCCCCGGCAGCCAGGACGCGCCGGGCAGCGGTGCGGCGGGGGCCGTGCCGGATTCCGCCGCTCAGCCCGCGGCGGAGACGATCCGCGGCACCGAGGCAGAGCAGGAACCCGGCTCCGGCGGCGCACCGGCCGCCGAGACGGCCGACGCCGCTGACGCGCCGCGGCGCAACCGGCACCGGCTGCACCGGGCCGGAATCCACAACGTGTGGCAGTACGACGACCAGGTCTTCCGGTTCGCCGACGGCCGACTGCTGCTGCGCGGCCGCAACGGCGCCGGCAAGTCCAAGGCCCTCGAAGTCCTGCTGCCGTTCCTCCTCGACGGCGATGCCCGCCGGCTCGACACCACCGGCACCGGCCGCACCGGCTTCCGCTGGCTCATGGCCGACGGCATGGCGTCCGCGGAGACCGCTGCCGAACCCGGCACCGGCACCGGCCGTGCGCCCGAGGACCCGGCTACCGGCGCGGAAGCCGCGGAGAGCGCCGGCGAGGAGCCGGGCGGCGACGACGGCCCCGAAGCCGACACCGCACGGGCCCGCCTGGGCTACCTCTGGGTGGAGTTCGCCAAGGACGGCGGCGACGACCCCGTCACCCTCGGCGCGGCGATCAGCGCCGCCGACCCCGCCGGCGGCGCAGAGCCGCGGTGCGCCTTCTTCCTCACCCGCCGCCGGATCGGCGACGGCCTCGACCTGCTGCCCGGCGGCCGGCCGCTGCCGGTGGAGCGGCTCCGCGCCGAGGTCGGCCCGGAGAACTGCTTCGACAGCGCCGCCGCCTACCGGGCCCGGGTCATGCGCGACCTGTTCGGTCTGGACGACCCGCAGCGCTACCGCAACCTCATCCACCTCCTCTACCGGCTGCGCCGCCCCACCATCGGCGACCGGCTGGAGGCCGGCGAGCTGGTCAGCGTGCTCGCCGAAGCGCTGCCGCCGATGGACGAAGCCGTCCTCGACCAGGTCGCCCGCAACGTCGCCGACCTCGAAGAGGCGCGGGACCGGCTGACCGCCCTGCGCACCGCGCGCGGCGCCGTCGGCGGCTTCCTCGGCGACTACCGCGGCTACCTGCACCGCGTCATCGCCGCCCGGGCCGCCGCCGCGCGCGACCGGCTCGGCGCGCACGCCCGCCGCGACGCCGAGGCGCAGCGCCTCGCCGCCGAGCTCGACGCCCTCGTCACCGCCGAGGCGGCGGCCCAGGAGGAGCGCGACCGCGCCCGCCGCACCCGGGACACCGCCGGCGCCGACGCCGCCACCCTGGAAGCCGCCGGCGGCGCCCCCGCCGCGGCCACCGACCACGAGCTGCAGGCCCGGCACGCCGCCGTCACCGCCTACATCCGTGCCGCCGAAGCCTCCTGGACCGCCGCCGGCTACGCGCTCTCCGCCGAGGAGCGCGGCAAGGAGGCGCTCGCCGACTCGATCGCCACCGCCCAAGCGGCAGTCGCCGACCTGGCCGGCCTGCTCGGTGAGGCCGAGGAGGCCGCCCGCGCCGGCGGGCTGGAGGCCGCCGGCGCGGGCGACGTGCCCCGCCCGGTGCAGACGGTGCTCGCGCCGAGGGAGAGCGTCACCCACGTCGACTTCGAAGGACTCGAGCGCGCCGTCGAGCGCGCCCCAGTGCCCGGCCTCGACGAAGAGGACCTCCGCACCGGGCTGTCCGCGCTGCACCGCCGCCTCGCCGCCGACGACGAGGCCGGTGCCGAGCGCGCCGTCCGCGTCGCCCTGCTCCGCGGCGCCGCCGCCGACCTCGCCGCCGCCGAGCGCCGGTCCGAGCTGCTCCGCGGCGAGGAGGAGGCCGCCGACGCCGTGCTGGAGCGCGCCCGCGAGCGGGAGCGCGCCGCGGTCGGCACCGTCCGGGAGCGCAGCGGCGGCTACGCCGAGCAGGTGCGCGCCTGGGTGGCCGACGTCCGCGCCGCCCACCCCGGCATCGGGCTGAACGCCGAAGCCGCCGCCGTCGAAGCCCTCGTCGACCTGCCGCTCGACGACGCCCTGCGGGTGCTCGACACGGCGACCGGCGACCGCGTGGCCGAGGCGGCCCGTGCCATGGTCGACCCGGTGCTGCGCGAGGAGCGCAGCCGCCGCGACACCGCCGTCGGCGAAGAGCGCGAACTCGTCACCGAACTGGACGAGCTCTCCGACCGCAAGGGCGCCGAAGCCGCCCGCACCGCTCCGGCCCCGCCGCCCTGGGCCACCGCCGAGCGGGACCCCTCCGCCGGCGCGCCGCTGTACCTGCTGGTCGACTTCGCGAGCGGCCTCACCGCCGGCGAGCGGGCCGGACTGGAAGGCGCGCTGGAAGCCTCCGGCCTGCTCAACGCATGGGTCAGCGCCGATGGAACGGCCCGTTCCGACACCGGCGACGTCATCGCCCAGCCCGGCCGCGCCGCAGACGGGCGCAACCTCGCCGACGTCCTCACCGCCGACCACGCGGCCGACGCCCTCGACGGCGGCCCCGCCGGCGAGCCGAGCGCCCCGGTCGGCCGGGACCGCGTCGAGGCGCTGCTCGCCGCCGTCGCCCTGCTGCCGCCGGAAGGCGCCCGGGACGCTGAACCGCGGCACCGCCGGCGGCGGGACGGCGAGGCGGCCGCGCCCGCCTGCGCGGTCGCGCTGGACGGCCGCTGGCGCCTGGGCCCGCTCTGCGGCGCGCACCGCAAGGCCGCCGCCGAGCACATCGGCGCGGCCGCGCGCAAGGGCGCCCGGGACCGCTTCCTCGCCAACGTCGACCGCCGCATCGACATCGCTGATGCGCTGCTCGCCGAAGCCGGCGAGCGCCGCGCCGAGGCCGAGCGCGGGCAGGAGCGGGCGATGGAGCTGGCCCGCACGCTGCCGTCACCGGTCCCGCTTGCTGCTGCCTGGGCCGCCCTGGACGAGGCCCGCAGCGGACTGGCCGCGGCCACCGGGGAGCACCGCCGCGCCCGGGACGCCGCCGAGGCTGCCCGCACCGCGGCGCGGTCGCTGCGCACCGCCCTGGACGAGGAGGCCCGCGCCGCGCAGCTGCCGGTGGATGCCGCGGCGCTGGACGCCACCGCCGCCGCCCTGGACCGGTTCCGGGTGCGCGCCGCGGCGGCCTTCGCCGACCTGCAGGCGCTGGCGGCGGACTTGGCCGCCCTCCGCCGCGACACCGAGCACTGGCGGCGCACCCGCGCCGACCGGGTCGCCGCCGAGGACGCCCGCACCGCCGCGATCGGCGACATGATCACCGTCCGCCGCGACATCGAGCTGACCGACCGCGCCCGCGCCGCCGATCCGGAGCGCATCGCCGGTGCCGCCGGCGAGGTGCGGGAGCGGATGGCGGAGGCCGCCGACCGCCTGCCCGAACTGGAGCGCACCGCCCGGCAGGCGCGCGACGAGCGGATCGCCGCGGAGTCGCGGCTCGGCACGGCCGTCACCGAGCGCGCCGAAGAGGCCCGCCGCGCGGTGGAGGCCGGCAGTGCGCTGTGCGCCGCGCTCACGCTGCCCGACGGCACGCCCGACGCCGACCTGCTCGCTGCAGCCGGCCTGGACGGCTGCGCCGGACTCGTCGCCGCGGCCGCCGCCGACGTGCCCGAGGCAGCCGCTGCCGATACCGGTGCCGAAGCGGACTCCGAAGACGCTGCCGAGGCTGCCGGCACCGGGAGCGGGGACGCTCAGGACGCCCCCGCCCCGGGCGAGGAGCCCGAGCAGGCGGAACCCGGCCCCGAAGGCGGTGCCGCCTCCGCCGCGGACGCGGCGGCGCTGGCCGACGGATCCGCCGCCCGGATCGCCGCACTCGAAGCCCTCACCACTGCGCTCGAGGACGCCATCGGCGCCGCGGACGCCGCGGAAGAGGCGCCTGCGGCGGAATCGGCCGGCGGCACCGCGGACGCTGCCGAGGAAGGGGAGGCCGGGCAGGCCCGGCAGCAGGGTTCGCAGACCGAAGCCGGAAGCGGAACCCCGGAGGGCGGCCCCGCGGCGGCAGCGGAGGGCGCCGCGCTGGCGGAGGCCGCCGGCGCGGCGGAGGCCGCCCCGCCGCCCGCCGCGCAGCCCGGCCCGGACGGGGGGACCGGCACCGGGGCCGCGGCCGGAGGCGCAGCCGGGTCCGCAGCCGGCGGCGGTGACGGCGACGGGGTCCTCGACGACTCCGGCGTGCTGCGCCGCGGCGACGCGCTGCACCGTGCGCTCGTGGGCTCCGTGGCCGCTCGCGCAGAGCTGAGCGAGCGGGCCGGCGTCAAGCGGGTCACCGTGCACGACGCGGCCGGTGCGCACGACATCACCGACTACGCCGCGCGGCTCGACACGGCCGCGGCCGCAGCCGAGGAGTCGGCGCTGCTGCGCGAGGAGGAAGCCTATGAGCGGCACCTCCTCGGCGACCTCGCCGGCCACCTCTCCCGGCAGATCGACGAGGCGAGCACCCTAGTGGCCAGCATGAACGGCGTCCTGGCCGAGGTCACCACCTCGCAGGGGCTCGGCGTGCGCATCGACTGGGACCTGGCGCCCGACGCCGACGAGGACATCCGGTCCGTCGTGCCGCTGCTCGCCCGCCCGCCGGAGCAGCGCACCCGGCTGGAGACCACCCGGCTGCGCGACGCGCTCCGGCGCTGCATCGAGTCGATCCGCCGCCTCGACCCCACCGCGACCGGCGGGGCCCAGCTCCGCGCAGCGCTGGACTACCGGTCCTGGTTCGCGTTCACCGTGCACGTGACCGACGCCGCGCACCCCGACCGGCCGCGCCGCCTCAGCCACCGCACCGGCCTCAGCCAGGGCGAGCAGCGCGTCGTCGCCTACCTCGTGCTGTTCGCGGCGGCTGCGGCGCAGTTCGACGCGCTCGGCGAGCGCGCACCGGAGGCGCCGCGGCTCATCCTGCTGGACGACGCGTTCGCCAAGGTCGACGAGCCCACCCACGGCCGGCTGCTCGGCCTGCTCGTCGAGCTCGACCTCGACTTCGTGCTCACCTCGGAGCGCGTGTGGGGCTGCTTCTCCGTGGTGCCCGGGCTGCACATCTACGAATGCCTGCGCGATCCGGCCGTCCCCGGCATCGCCACCCTCCACTTCAGCTGGGACGGTGCCCGGCGCCGCCTGCTCGGCGTCTGATCCGCCGGTGGCGTCTGCACCCGCGGCAGGACGCAGCACCCCGGCACCGCAGCACAGGGCGGCCGGGCGGTGCCGGGCGGCAGGTGCCGGCGGCCAGACCGCCCGCGGCGGCAGGTTCCCCGGGGCGCACCTAGTGGATTCGTCCTCGGCTGTCCTACTCTGCAAGCGCCCGAATACGCCCGAGCGGCCGCCGCGGGTGACCGAGCGCAGAGAGAAGCGAGTGTGGTGGAGACGGTGACGACGGGCGATGCGATCGCCGATGAGCAGGACGGCGGCGACGGTTCCGGCGCGGCGTGGACCGCGCGGACCGTTCTGGAGGCCCTCGCCCGGTCCCCCCTCGACGACGCCGCGCGCCACTGGGTGGTCGCCGCCCTGTACGGGGACTCCGCGCTGGATGCGCTGAGCAGCGGCGGCACCGCGCCCGACCCCGGCCCGCTGCTCGCCGCCTCCGGCGAGGACGCACCACTGCCCGCGAGCGCCGGCCGCCACGGGCCCGAAGCCGGTGCCGCGGCCGCCCGCCAGGGCTACCTCTCCCGGATCGACGTCCAGGGCTTCCGCGGCATCGGCCGCCCAGCGGCGCTCACCCTGCGCCCCGCGGCCGGGCTCACCGTCGTCGTCGGCCGCAACGGTTCCGGCAAGTCGAGCTTCGCCGAGGCCGCCGAGGCCGCGCTCACCGGCCGCAACGCCCGCTGGGACGCCCTGCAGGCCGGCTGGCGGGACGGCTGGCGCAACCTGCACTACGCCGACCACACCGAAGTCAGCGTCGACGTGCACTTCACCGGCGACCCCGCACCGACCCGCATCACCCGCACCTGGGAGGGGGCCAGCGTCCGCTCCGCGCGCGGCCGCGTCGTCGCCCCGGACGGGTCCACCGGGCCGCTCCGCCGCCTCGGCTGGGGCCACGACCTGGACCGGTTCCGCCCGTTCCTCTCCTACGACGAACTCGGCCGCGCAGTGAACGGGCGCGCCGCCGAGCTGTACGACACCCTGACCGCGCTGCTCGGCCTCACCGGCATCACCGAGACCGAGCGCGCCCTGGCCAAGGCCTGCGCCCGCCTGGCCCGCATGCGCGACCGGCCCCGCGGCGACCTCGACCACCTCAGCGGGCTGCTGCGCGAGTCCTCCGATCCGCGCGCCGCGGCAGCCCTCGACCTGCTCGGGGCGCACGACATCGCGCTGGACCGGCTCGCGGCGATCGCCGCCGACGACCGCCCGGCCGACCCGGAGGCCGACCGCATCCTGCGCCGGCTGCGCCGCCTCGCGGTGCCCGAGCGCGCTCTCATCACCGACGTCGTCAACGAGCTGCGCGGCGCCGCCATGGAGATCGCCATGGCCGCGGGAACCAAGGCCGACCGCGCCCGCGGCGTCATCGCCCTGCTCAACCAGGCGCTGGAGCACCACGAGCGGCACCCCGGCGAGGCCGACTGCCCGGCCTGCGGCACCGCCGGCGCCCTCGGCGGCGACTGGGTGCGCCGGGCGCGCGCCGAGGTCGCCCGCCTCGACCCGCAGGCCCAGTCCGCCGCAACCGCCTACCAGCGCGCCGACGCAGCCCGCGACCAGGCGCGGTTCCTGATGGCGCCGCGCCCGTCCTGGCTGCCGGATGACAGCGACCTCGGCCGCATCTGGGAGGAGTGGGCCGCTGGCGCGGCGATCGAGGACCTCGGCGCGCTGGCCGACCACATCGAGGCCGAGGGCCGCCGGCTCCGCTCCGCTGCCCTGGCCGCGCGCAAGGAGGCTGCGCGCCGGCTGGACGCGCCGGACGACGGCTGGACCGGCCCCGCCGAGGCGCTCGCCGCCTGGGTGGAGGACGCCCGGGCCGCGATCACCGCGCGCGGCCGGCTCGCTGTCGCCGAACAGGCCCTGGAGTGGTTCTCCGGCCTCGCCCGCTCCTTGCGCGAGGAGCGGCTGCGCCCGCTCGCCCGGCAGACCGAGCACGTCTGGCACCGGCTCCGCCAGGAGCGCCACATCGACCTGGAGTCGCTCCGGCTGGCCGGGCGCGGTGCGCGCCGCCGGGTCGAGGTCGACGTCGCGGTGGACGGGGCCGACGCCGAGCAGAACGCGCCGGGGCTGCTCAGCCAGGGCGAGTTCCAGGCGCTCGCGCTGTCGATCTGCCTGCCGCGCACGCTCGCGGCGGGCAACCCGTTCGGCTTCCTGGTGCTGGACGACCCGGTCCAGTCCATGGACACCGAGACCGTGGAGGGCCTGGCCGGGGTGCTGGCAGAAGTGGGCGCGCACCGGCAGATCGTCGTGTTCACCCACGACACCCGGCTGCCCGAAGCGCTCTACCGGCTCGGCCTCCCGGCCGACGTGCGCGGCATCGAGCGGGACGCCGCCTCCAACGTGCGGGTGGCCGACCCCTCGGCGTGAGCGATCCGGAACGCCGCACAACGGAGGCACCGGGGTTCCGCCGAAAGCGGTGGCAGACGGCGCGGGTTCTGTCGAAAGCAGTGGCAGACAAGCGCGGGTTTCCGGGGGTGCGGGGGGTCGTCACCCCGCCCGAAGGCACCGGTGCGGGGGGTCGTCGCCCCGCCCGGAGGCGCCGGTGCGGGGGTCGTCACCCTCCCCGCAGGTGCTGATCCGCATTCGATTTGGCAGAGCACCCCTGGGGACCTGTATAGTCGTCAACGACGCGAAGGGCGGTCCCCACGGGGAAAGCCCGGAAGCTCGCCCCTTTAGCTCAGTCGGCAGAGCGTCTCCATGGTAAGGAGAAGGTCTACGGTTCGATTCCGTAAAGGGGCTCCACCGCTCGGCGGGGCGTCTGCCCCGCGGGCGGGTGTCCCCGGGGTTCCGCTCCGGCGACCGTCGCGGCGGAGTAGCTCAGTCGGTAGAGCAAGCGGCTCATAATCGCTGTGTCGTCGGTTCAAGTCCGGCCTCCGCTACCACCTGCGCGGCCCCTGCCCTGAATCCGACAGGGGTTGCAGCGGGTCTTTTTCCGTGTTCGTTACCAGCAGAAAGGCACTCCGACGTGGCTGCCACTGACGTGAGGCCGAAGATCACCCTGGCCTGCCAGGAGTGCAAGCACCGCAACTACATCACGCGCAAGAACCGTCGGAACAACCCCGACCGTCTTTCGCTGCAGAAGTTCTGCCCGAACTGCCGCAAGCACAACGAGCACCGCGAGACCCGCTGAGCATTCGCGGGCGCGCTCCCTACGGGCGCAGCGCCGGAGCTGAGTGCCGCAGTTCAGCACCGAAGTCGGCCCAGTGAGCCCTGCTCACTGGGCCGTCGCTGTTTCCGGGCCCGCTCCGCCCCGCACGGGCGCGCAGCGCAGGAGAGAGGAGAAGGGCGCAGCATGCCGATCAACCGGGACCTGCTCGGGCGGGAGTACCCCGCACCCGAGCCCTACGAGGTGACCCGCGGCAAGATCCGGGAGTTCGCCGAGGCCATCGGCGACCCCAACCCGGTCTACACCGACCCGGCCGCGGCGGCCGAAGCCGGGCACCCCGACGTGGTGGCGCCGCCCACGTTCCCCATCATCCTCAGCATGGCCGGGGCGGGGCAGGCCGTCACCGACCCCGAACTCGGGCTGGACTTCTCCATGGTGGTCCACGGTGAGCAGCGGTTCCGGTACAGCCGGCCGGTGTACGCCGGGGACCGCGTTACCTCCCTCACCCGGATCAGCGAGGTGAAGAGCCTCGCCGGCAACGAACTGGTGACCCTGGAGAGCGACATCGCCGACGAGACCGGCGCGCACGTGGTGACCGCGGTCAACATGCTCGTCGTGCGCGGAGCGGCCGACGGCGCCGCAGAAGGGAGCACCGCATGAGCACCGGCACACTGCGCCGCTACGACGACGTCGAGGCCGGCGCCGACATCGGCGAGGCCGTCTACCCCGTCCGCCGCGTCGACCTGGTCCGCTACGCCGGCGCCTCCGGCGACTTCAACCCGATCCACTGGAACGACCGCACCGCCAAGCAGGTCGGCCTGCCCGGCGTCATCGCGCACGGCATGCTCACCATGGCCGAAGCGGTCCGCTTGGTCACCGACTGGGCCGGCGACCCCGCCGCGGTCGTCGAGTACGGAACCCGGTTCTCCGCCCCCGTCGTGGTGCCCGACGACGACACCGGCGCCGAGGTCACGGTCTCGGGAACGGTCAAGGAGAAGCGGGACGACCGGATGGTCCTGATCGCCCTCACCGTCCGGTCCGGCGGCACCCGCGTCCTCGCCCGCCCGACGGTCCTCGTCCGCCTGGCCTGAGCGCCGCCAGCCGGCGCATCGGTCCCCGGAGGCACCGGCCGCGCTGGCGCGTCCGCCGCCTTGGGGCGGCCCGCCGCCGCGCCCGCGACCGGAAGCGGGGCGGGTGCGGTGCGCGCGGAGCGCC
>NZ_BAAGXT010000059.1:0-32842 GCF_054779695.1 Nocardiopsis coralliicola
CGGGCCACCGCTGCGCCGCCGGCGAGCCGCGGCGGTGGACCGGGTCGCTGCAGGACGCACCCCGCGGGCCGCGGAGCAGCCGGCCCCCGCCGCGCGGAACCGGTTCGGGGCCCTGGCCCCGGCGCACCGCACCGCCGCCTCCGGCCGCGGTGCCCCTGCACCCGCGGACCGCATGCCGACCGGGTCAGCGCCCCCGAGGGGCCGTCCGCCGAGTCCGCGGGAAGCAGCGACGACGATGCCGGGGACGGGACGACGGGCCGTCCCCCTGCAGATCAGGGAATCCCCCCGCTCGGGGAGCGCACTGCGGTGCGCCTGCGCGGAGTCGCCCTCGCCGACCTCCGCAAGCGCACCCGGCTCCCCGGTCCGCTCCCGCCTGCGCGGAGGCACGGCTGCGCACGCTGGGGCAGCACCAGAACCGGCCCATTCCCCCCGCGGGAGCAACACGTCGGCGCACCGCCGGGCCGATGGTGCGCTCTGCCCCGACCTTCCCCGGACGCGGGCACCTGCGGTCGGCGCCGCCGGCGGCGCCGACCTCAGTCCGAGTCGGGGATGTCGGAGACCTCGACGCTGGCCGGGGCCGTCTGGGCGACGCTGCGGAGTTCCAGGGTGCCCCGGTCCACGCCGCGGCCGTCGCCGCCGGTCACGATGAAGACCAACTCGCCCCGGGCCCGCTGGCCCTGGGCGATCGACGACCACAGGGAGTCGTCGCGCTCCGACGCCATCGGCGGCTGCGCCCGCTCACTGGGCTCGCCCGGGACGGACAGCACCTGATTGCCCGGCTCCAGCTGGATCGGATCCGAGCCGGTGTTGCGCACCATCACCGTGAACACGCAGTAGACCGCGTCGCCGGAGACCACCTCGGAGCGGTCGCCCACCTGGGCGTCGCACCGGTACTCCTCCACCGTGAACTCGGCCTGCCCGTCGCTGGCCACGTGCGGCGCGGGCGCGGCATCCTCGTCCTCGGAGTTGGACTGCGGCGCCGCGTTCTGCGGCGCCTCCTGCTCGGCGTCCCTGCCGCTGAACAGACCGAACAGGCCGTTGCCCGCGACGAACGTCAGCACCGCGAGCAGCGCCGCCACCAGAACCAGCGCCACCACCGCCGTCAGCGTCACCCACCGGATCCGGCGATGGTTCGGCTGCATCGGCCGGTGCGGCGGCGGAGGCGCCGGCGGCACGTAGGGCTGCGCCTGCTGCTCCACCGGGATCTGCGGGATGGGGCCGGTCGACTGCGGGTTCGGCGGCGCCGGCGGGCCGACGCGCGCGAACTGCCCGGTCTGCGACGCGGGCACCTGCCCGGGCGGTCCCGGCGGGCCCGGCCGGGCGCCGCCCAACGGCACCGGCTGGCTGGTGTGCGGCCCCGGACGCGGCGGACCGCCCTGCGGCGGCCCCGGGAACGGCGGCTGCACCGGGCCGCCGCGCGGCGGCCCGGGCGGCTGCACCGGCATGCCGCCATTGGTCATGTTCGGGTTCGGCCCCGGTCCCATCGGCCCCGGCGGCATCGGGCCCGCCGGCGGCATCGGCGGCAGGTTCGGCCGCCACGACTGGTGCAGCTTCTCGCTCACCATCGCGTTGGGGTCGTAGCCGGCCCCGCCGTCCGGGTTCTCCCCGCCCGCCAGCTCCAGCAGCAGGTCCTGCGCCTTGGGCCGGCGCTCCGGCTCCTTGGCCAGCGCGCGGGCCACCAGCCGGTCCAGCGGCGCATCCAGGTCGCTGATCTGCGGCTCGGCGAACAGCACCCGCTTGCCCAGCGTCATCGCGTCGCCGTTGCCGAACGGATGCGTGCCGCTGCCGGCGAACGCCACCAGGCAGCCCCACGCGAAGATGTCGGCGGCCGTGGTGACCTGCTCCTCCAGCAGCTGCTCCGGCGCCATCCACCCCGGGCTGCCCATCACGATGCCGGTCTTGGTGTGGTTCGTCGCAGTGTTCATCGCCCGCGCGATTCCGAAGTCGATCACCCGCGGGCCGGACAGCGACAGCAGCACGTTGGCCGGCTTCAGGTCGCGGTGCACCAGGTCGGCCCGGTGGATCGCGGCGAGCGCCGCCGCGACGCCGAGCGCGAAGCCGTGCAGGGTGGAGGCGTCCAGCGGCCCGTTCTGCGCGATGTGCTCGGCCAGCGCGGTCCCCGCGATGTACTCGGTGACCATGTACGGACGGTTCTCGAACGTGCCGTGGTCGAGGACCTTCGCGGTGCAGAACGACGCGACCCGGCGCGCGTTCTCCATCTCGTCGTGGAACCGCGCCCGCGTCGCCTCGTCGAACGCCAGCTCCGGCCGGATCACCTTGATCGCGACCTGGGCGCCCTTCTCAGGGGTGCGGCCGAGGTAGACCGTCCCCATTCCACCGCTGCCCAGGCGACCGGCCAGCACATAGGGACCGATGGTCGCCGGATCTCCGGCGGCCAGCGGTTCCAGGTTCTTTGGGAGCCCATCCGACGGCAAGCGACCCTCCCCGACGGTGTCCACACTCCGTCTGGCCCCAAGGTAGCGGTGATTGCGCCCGGATACCCACCCGCGCAGGCCAAGCGGCTCTGCCGAGGTCACGCACAGTGACCCCGTGGCGGCGGATACGATCGCGGAACCCGCCCGGGCCCGCCGCGCGGACGCACGGCGCCGGGCGCCTGTCGTCGGCGCAGGGACTCACTGAGGTGGGGGTTCCTTTACGATTGAGGACTCGTGACCGCTACTTGTACCGCCGTGACCGTTCGGGTCCCCGCGAAGGTGAACCTCCAGCTGGCGGTGGGGCCGGCGCGCGAAGATGGATACCACGATCTGGTGAATGTCTTCCACGCTGTCTCGCTGTGCGATGAGGTTACCGTCAGCGAACACCCCGAACGCCCGCGAGGGGGCGCAGTCCGGGTCAGCCTGCACGGCAGCGGGCTCGCCGCCGCGCACCGGGCCGCGGTGCCGCTCGACGGCGACAACCTCGCCGCGAAAGCCGTCCGCCTCGTCGCGGATGCGGCCGGCCGCTCCGGCACCCCCGTCAGCGTGGCCATCACCAAGGCGATCCCCGTCGCCGGCGGCATGGCCGGCGGCAGCGCGGACGCCGCGGCCGCCCTGGTCGCCGCCGACGCCCTCTGGGACGCCCGCCTCGGCGCCGACCGGCTCCACGAGCTCGCCGCCCGCCTCGGCAGCGACGTCCCCTTCGCGCTGCTCGGCGGGACCGCGGTCGGCACCGGCCGCGGCGAGGTCCTGCGGCCGCTCAGCAGCGCGCTGCGCACCCACTGGGTGTTCGCGCTGTCCGACGCCGGGCTGTCCACACCGTCGGTGTTCGCCGCCTACGACCGGATGCGGCCCGACGCGCCCGCACCGCGCCTCGATCCGGCCCTCACCGAGGCACTGGCCGCCGGCGACGCCGCGCAGCTCGCAGCGGCCCTCGCCAACGACCTGCAGGCGCCCGCCCTCGACCTCCGCCCCGGCCTCGCCCGCGTGCTCGACGCCGGCCGTGCCGCCGGGGCCCTCGCCGGCATCGTGTCCGGATCCGGGCCGACCTGCGCTTTCCTCGCGGCCGGCGCCGAGGACGCCGACCGCATCGCCGGCGCGCTCACCGCCTCCGGCGCGGTTCCCCGCACGGCCACCGCCCACGGCGACGTCCCCGGCGCCCGCGTGGTGTCCACCGGCGCAGCGGCGGCAGTCGAGGAGTGACCGGCGGCGCGCCGCCGCCGCGCCGGAAGGGCATCCGCGGTGCTGCGCCGCAGCGCTACCGGCAGCGCCGGGAGGCAGCGCGGCGGCCGTCTCGGGCGCTGCCGGTCCGGCTTCAGATCCCGCCCTCGCGGACGGGCTTGAGGAAGGGCGCGCCGGGGCCGTTGGCGGCGAGGGCGTCGTCGCTGTTGTTCAGGTGGCAGGCCTTCAGCGACAGGCAGCCGCAGCCGATGCACGACGTCAGCCGGTCGCGCAGCCGCTGCAGCGCGTCGATCCGGGTGTCCAGCTCGGTGCGCCACGACTCCGACAGCCGCGCCCAGTCCCGCACCGTCGGCGTGCGGCTGTCCGGCAGGGTGCTCAGCGCCTCCTTGATCTGCGCCAGAGACAGCCCGACCCGCTGCGCGGTCGAGACGAACGCCAGCCGCCGCAGGGTGTTGCGGTGGTAGCGGCGCTGGTTACCGGCCGTGCGCTCGGAGTGGATCAGACCGCGCTCCTCGTAGAACCGCAGGGTCGTCGCCGGAACGCCGCTCCGCTCGGCCAGCATCCCGATGGTCAGCCGCACCGGCAGGTGGCTCATCGCGGCCGCTCCCTTCTGCCCCTTGACTTCGAGTTAAGTCGAGGTCTGAGACTACCGGCATGGCACCGACCACCACAACAGCACCGGCCCCGCTCGCCCGCTACTCGGACCTGCCCGCCCTCATCGGACTCATGACCGGCGACGAGAAGCACGCCGCCGCAGCCGCCTCCACCCTCGACGTCCTCTGGGTGCTCTACGACCGCGTCCTCGACGTCACCCCGGCCACCGCCGCCGACCCCGACCGGGACCGATTCCTGCTCTCCAAAGGGCACGGCCCCGCCGCCTACTACGCGGTGCTCGCCGCCAAGGGCTTCCTGAGCATCCGCGACCTGCGCTCCTGGGGCGCAGCCGACTCCGCCCTCGGCCACCACCCCGACCGCGTCCTAGTCCCCGGCGCGGAGATCGGCAGCGGCTCCCTCGGCCACGGCCTCGGCCTGGCCGTCGGCACCGCGCTCGGCCTACGGATCCAGGGCCGCACCCGGCCGCGCACCATCGTCCTGCTCGGCGACGGAGAACTCGACGAGGGGTCCAACCACGAGGCGATCGCCGCCGCCGCGCGCCTCGGCCTTGGCGGGCTCACCGCCGTCGTCGTCGACAACGGCTCAGCCGGGCTCGGCTGGCCCGGCGGCATCGCCACCCGCTTCACCACCGAGGGATGGACCGCCGACACCGTGTCCGGCCGCGACCACGCCGCCCTCGGCGCCGCCTTCCAGCGGCGCTCCGCCGACGTGCCGCACGCCGTCGTCGCCCGCATCTGAACCGCTGCGCCGCCAAGCCCAAGAGAAGGGGGACCGCGCCATGACCGCGCCACCGACCGCACTCGCCACACCGGACGCACCGCCCGCCCAGCGGCACACCTCGATGCGCCAGGCATTCCTGGACACCGTCGCCCACGCGATGGAGAGCGATCCGCGCATCGTGCTGGTGCTCGCCGAGATCTCCCGAGACCGGGTCGGCGGCGCGGCGCGCCGCCACCCCGACCGCATCGTCAACCTCGGCATCCGCGAGCAGCTGCAGATCGGCACCGCCGGCGGCCTCGCCCTCAGCGGCCTGCGCCCGGTCGTGCACACCATCGCGCCGTTCCTCGTCGAGCGCCCCTTCGAACAGCTCAAACTCGACCTCGGCCACCAGGGCGCCGGCGCGGTCCTCGGCGGCACCGGAGGCTCCTACGACTACGCCGAGCAGGGCCGCACCCACCAGTCCCCGGGCGACGTCGCCCTCCTCGACACACTGCCCGGCTGGACCGTGCACGTCCCCGGCCATCCGGACGAGGCGGCCGAGCTGACCGCCGCTGCGCTGCCCGGCGACAGCCGTGTCTACCTGCGCCTCAGCGAGACCGCCAACACCCGCCCGCGCCCGGTCGGCGGCGGCATCACCGCCGTACGCACCGGGTCGCCCCGATCGCTGGGCACCGTGCTCGCCGTCGGCCCGATGCTCGACCGCGTGCTCGCGGCCACCGAAGGGCTGGACGTGACCGTGGCCTACACCGCGACGCCGCGCCCCTTCGACCGCGCCGGTCTGAACCGCCTGGTGGCGGGGGCAGGCCAGGCCGACGTCCTCGTCGTCGAGCCCTACCTCGCCGGCACCTCGGCCCACGAGGTCGCCGCGGCCCTGGCCGACCGCCGCCACCGGCAGCGCTCCCTCGGCGTCCTCCGCGACACCGAGGTCCGCCGCTACGGCACCGTCGCCGACCACGACCGCGTCCACGGCCTCGACACCGCGTCCATCGCCGGCTCCGCCCGCGCGTTCTTCCTCGCCTAGCTTCCCGAACCGGTGCGGCGGGCCCTGCCGGGCGCAGTCCGGCGCCCAGGGGACGGCAGAGGCCCGCCGCACCGCCCTTGCCTCGCCAAGGGCCCGGCCCCCGGGCCCGCGCGGCCCCGGCGCGCGTCGCGATCACCGCTGCCCACCCCCGAGACGCTCCCCACCCCCGAGAATGGGGTGCGATCGGTGTCATTGGGAGGGGGGACGACCCCCCTGTCACCCCCCCCCGGATGGGCGCGCGTCGCGAACACCACTCCCCACCCCCGAGAGTGGTGGGTGATCGGTCTCTTTGGGAGGGGGGACGACCCCCCTGTCACCCCCCGGATGGGCGCGCGTCGCGAACACCACTCCCCACCCCCGAGAATGGGGAGTGATGAATCTGGTCAATCTCCAGGGCGTCTCCCTGGCCTACGGTCCGCTCGTGCTGCTCGACGATGTGTCCCTCGGAATTGAGGAGGGGGACCGGATCGGCGTGGTCGGCCGCAACGGCGGCGGGAAGTCGACCCTGCTGGCGGTGCTGGCGCAGCACACGGAGCCGGACAGCGGCCGGGTGGTGCACAACCGCGGGCTCCGGGTGGGGTTCCTGCACCAGCGCGACAGCTTCCCGGACTCCACCGTCGGCGCCTACGTGCTGGGCGACCTCGCCGAGCACGAGTGGGCCGGCAACCCGCGCGCCCGCGACGTGCTCCGCGGCCTGCTCAGCGGCTGGGACCTGGAGACGCCGATGGCGGGCCTGTCCGGCGGGGAGCGGCGCCGCGCCGCACTGGCGCGGCTGCTGATCGGCGACCACGACGTCATCGTCCTGGACGAGCCCACCAACCACCTCGACATCGAAGGCATCGCCTGGCTCGCCGAGCACCTCAACGGCCGCCGCGAAGCGCTCGTCGTCGTCACCCACGACCGGTGGTTCCTCGACGCGGCCACCAACCGCACCTGGGAGGTCGTGGACGGCCACGTCGAGCGGTACGAGGGCGGCTACGCCGCCTACGTGCTCGCCAAGGCCGAGCGCGACCGGCTCGCCGCGGCCGCCGAGGAGCGGCGCCAGAACCTCATGCGCAAGGAGCTCGCCTGGCTGCGCCGCGGGCCGCAGGCGCGCAGCTCCAAGCCCAAGTTCCGGGTGGACGCCGCCAACACGCTCATCGCCGACGTGCCGCCGCTGCGCAACACCGTCGAACTCGTCCGGTTCGCCACCACCCGGCTCGGCAAGACCGTGATCGACGTCGAGGGCGCCCGGGTCGCCGCCGGCGACCGCGTCCTGCTCGACGACCTGACCTGGCAGCTCGGCCCGGGCGACCGCGTCGGCCTGGTCGGCGTCAACGGCGCCGGCAAGACGAGCCTGCTGCGGCTGCTCGCCGGCGAGTCCGAGCCCGCTGCGGGCCGCGTCCGCCGCGGCCGCACCGTGAAGCTCGCCCACCTCTCCCAGTCGCTCACCGAGCTCGACCCGGCGATGCGGACGCTGGAGGCCGTCTCCGAGGTGCGCCAGTTCGTCACTATCGGCGGCCGCGAGTACACCGCCAACCAGATGCTCGAGCGGTTCGGCTTCCGCGGCGAGCGCCAGTGGACCCCGGTCGGCGACCTGTCCGGCGGCGAGCGGCGCCGGCTGCAGCTGCTCCGCCTGCTCATGGACGAGCCCAACGTGCTCCTCCTCGACGAGCCCACCAACGACCTCGACATCGAGACCCTCACCGAGCTGGAGGACCTCCTCGACGGCTGGCCCGGCTCGCTCGTCCTGGTCAGCCACGACCGGTACTTCCTGGAGCGGATCACCGACCGCGTCCTTGCGCTGATGGGCGACGGCACGCTCGCGTTCCTGCCCGGCGGCGTCGACGAGTACCTGGCCCGGCGCAGGGAGGACCGCACCGCCTCCGTGCCGTCCGCCGGCGCCTCCGAATCCGCGGCAGAGCCGGCCCGCGGCGCCCCCAAGGTGAGCGCCGCCGAGCAGCGCGCCGCCCGCAAGGAACTGCAGCGGATCGAACGCCGCATCGACAAGATCGCAGCCCGCGAGACCGAACTGCACGCCCTGATGGCCGAGGCCGCCGACGACTACACCCGCCTCGCCGATCTCGACGCCGAGCTCAAGGCCCTCGGCGCCGAAAAGGACGACCTCGAAGAGCGCTGGATGGCCGAGGCCGACACGGCCGAAGGATAGCCCAGCGCACCGCAGTGGCAGCGCGGCGGCCGGCGGACGAGACTTCAGACGGTGCCCTGGAGGCGCGGCCCGATCTGCGGCTCGGGTCTCCCGCCGATGATCTCGCGCCCGCCCGTGTCGGAGACCCCTCATCGCGGGGATCGGGCCGACCGCAGCGCGCGGCGGCCCGGGTCCTCCTCGGCGTCGGGCTCGGCGATGCGGAGCTTGCCCCCTGCGCGGCCCCCGCGGTCCAGGACCGGCGCGACCGCGCGGCACCGGCCGCACCGGGCCGCCCGGAAACCACCGGCACGGGTGCTCTGCTCGGGAGCGCGGGCTCATCGCCCATCCCCTCGGCCGCGCCGGCAGGGCGCGCGGGTCACTCGTCCGCGGTGAGTCCGGAGACCAGGTTGAAGGCGCCGGTGAGGATGTTCAGCGCGACGATCCCGACGACGTCGGCGATCTCCCGGTCGCTGTACCCGTACCCGCGGAGCTCCTCGATCTGCTCGTCGGTGACCGCCCCGGGCTCGCGGTAGACATGCAGTCCGAGGGTGATCATCGCGGCGACCGGAGCCGTCATCCCGGTTCCCTGCTCGGCGAGCGCGATCTCGTTGTCGCTGGCCCCGAGCGAACGCGCCGCGCCGGCGTGCGCGGCCAGGCACCTCCCGCACCCCTGGTCCGACTGGACGGCGATCGAGACCAGCTCGCTGGTCGTCCGGTCGAGCTTGGCGCGGCGCATGGCCTTGCTCAACTGGAGATAGCCGCCGAGTACCGCCGGCGAGTGCGCCATCGTCGCCACCATGTCGCCGACCTCGCCGTGCCGTTCGACGAGGTCGCCGAGCAGGTCGCGGGAGGCCCCGGATGCGGTCTCGGGGGTGAGTCGGGCCAGACGCGGCACGGTGTGCCTCCTTCGTCGGTACGCTGCTCCGGGTCAGGAGCGCACGAGCCGGTTGATGGCGTCGGTCGCTTCCTGGATCTTCTCGAGGGCGGCCTCGTCGCCGAGCTTCGCCGCGTCGAGGACGCAGTGCTTGAGGTGGTCGTCGAGCAGGCCGGTCGCGACCCCCTGCAGGGCCCGGGTCAGCGCGGAGATCTGGGTGAGGATGTCGATGCAGTACTTCTCCTCATCGATCATCTTCTCGATCCCGCGGGCCTGGCCCTCGATGCGCTTCATGCGGCCGAGGTAGCGCTCCTTGTCGCTGATGTAGCCGTGCTGGTGCGAATCGGCGCCGGCAGACATGGGCTGTCCTCACTTCTGGCATTCCGGACGGAACGCGTGCGGGCTTCGGGGGTGAGGCCGATGCGCCTGAGCGGTTGGGCGCCGGACGCGACTACCGCGGTGCACGGGGAGACCAGGACCGCGCCAACCGGCATCGGCGGGACGGGATCCCACCGGCGCCAGAGTATCGGCCGCACACGGCGCCGGGAGGGTGCCGCCGCGGGCCCGCTGCCCCTTCCGGCCCCCTGGCCGGCATCGGCGCCTCCGCTCCGCCCCGTCCCTTCGCTCCGATCCGCCGGCGGGGCGCCGCAGCGTCCGCCGGCGCCCCGCAGCGACTACACCGCGCCGGCGGCGTAGGCGGCCGGGTCCGCGTCGAACGCGGGACCGCAGTCGGCACAGCAGAGGTAGTAGCGCCGCCCCGCGTAGTCGCGGAACAGGCCGGCCGCCTCAGCGGCGGCCTTCCTGACCGGGGTGCCGGCCATGACCGGGCAGGTGGCCATCTCGTCGGCATCCCCGCCGGGCAGGTGCGGGCGGCCGCCGTTCCCGCCTCGGTCGGAACCGTTCGAGCTGCAGCAGTTGCTCATTCTCAGAAGACCCTTCGTGGTCGGATCGTGCAGATGGGCGCGGCTACTTCGCGGCGACGCTGGTGAACCCGCGCAGGCGGAGGCTGTTGCCGACGACGAAGACGCTGGAGAACGCCATCGCCGCACCCGCGAGCATGGGGTTGAGCATGCCCAGGGCCGCGACCGGGATCGCCGCGGTGTTGTAGGCGAACGCCCAGAACAGGTTCGTCTTGATCGTCGACAGGGTCTTCCGGGAGAGGCGGATCGCGTCGACGGCCGCCCGCAGGTCACCGCGGACGAGCGTGATGTCGGAGGCCTCGATCGCCACATCCGTGCCGGTGCCCATCGCCAAGCCGAGATCGGCCTGCGCGAGCGCGGGGGCGTCGTTGACGCCGTCGCCGACCATCGCCACGGTCCTGCCCTCGCCCTGGAGCCGGGTGACCACGTCGACCTTCTCCTTGGGAAGGACCTCGGCGATGACCTCGCTGATGCCGACCTCCGCCGCGATCCGCCGGGCCACGGCCTCGTTGTCGCCGGTGAGGAGGATCGGGGTGAGGCCGAGGTCCCTCAGCCCGCGGACCGCCTCGGCGCTGGTGGGCTTGACGGTGTCGGCGACGACGATGATGCCGCGCGCCTGACCGTCCCAGCCGACCGCCACGACCGTCTTGCCCTCGCCCTCGGCCCGAGCCTTGGCGGCGGCGACATCGGCGGAAAGCTTCTGCGACCAGTCGGCCAGCAGCGACTCGCGGCCGACGACGACCGCGGTGCCCTCGACGACGCCCTGCACGCCCTTGCCCTCGACGTTGGCGAAGTCCTCGGGAACGGGCAGCCGGCCCACCTCCTGGGTCGCACCCTTCGCGATCGCCTGCGCGATCGGGTGCTCAGAGGAGTCCTCCAGCGCACCGGCGAAGCGCAGCAGCTCCGCGCGGTCCGCGCCCGGCTCGGTGATGACGCCGGTCAGGGCCATCGTGCCGCTGGTGACGGTGCCGGTCTTGTCCAGCACGACGGTGTCGACCCTGCGGGTGGACTCCAGCACCTCGGGGCCCTTGATGAGGACGCCCATCTGCGCACCGCGGCCGGTGCCGACCAGCAGCGCGGTCGGAGTCGCCAGCCCCAGCGCGCAGGGGCAGGCGATGACGAGGACCGCGACCGCTGCGGTGAAGGCCGCTGCGACCGGGAAACCGGCCCCCAGCCAGGCGCCGAGTGCGGCGACGGCGACAACGATCACGATCGGCACGAACACGCCGGAGATCCTGTCGGCCAGGCGCTGCACCTCGGCCTTTCCGGTCTGCGCGTCCTCGACGAGCTTCGCCATCTGCGCAAGCTGGGTGTCCGAACCGACCCGGGTCGCCCGCACCACCAGGCGCCCGCCGGCGTTGACGGTCGCGCCGGCCACCGTGTCCCCCTCGCCGACCTCGACCGGAACGGACTCGCCGGTGAGCATGGAGGCGTCCACCGCGGAGGTCCCGGAGGACACGACGCCGTCGGTCGCGATCTTCTCGCCGGGGCGGACGATGAACTCGTCGCCGACGGCCAGTTCGGACGTGGGGATCTTGGCCTCGGCGCCATCGCGCAGCACCGAGACCTCCTTCGCACCCAGCTCCAGGAGGGCGCGCAGCGCGGCGCCGGCCTGGCGCTTGGACCGCTTCTCGAAGTAGCGGCCCGCGAGGATGAACATCGTCACGCCCGCGCCGACTTCGAGATAGATGTTCGCCGCACCGTCGGACGGGGCGATCGTGAACTCGAACGGGTGCGTCATCCCGGGGACGCCGGCCGTGCCCAGGAACAGTGCGTAGACCGACCACAGCAGTGCGGCCGAGGTGCCCATCGAGATGAGCGTGTCCATGGTGGCGGTGCCGTGCTTGAGGTTCGTCCACGCCGCCTTGTGGAACGGCCACGCCGCCCAGATGATCACCGGCGCAGCCAGGGCGAGCGAGGCCCACTGCCAGTAGGTGAACTGGAGGGCGGGAACCATCGCCATCGCGATCACCGGAACCGTGAGCACGACCGAGCTGACCAGGCGGTGGCGCAGCGAGGTGAGCTCAGCATCCTCCGCGCCACCGGGACCGGTCTCCGGCGCGCCTGCCGCGGCCTCGGGGGAGGCGGGCAGTGCGGCGGTGTAGCCGGTCTTCTCGACCTCGGCGACCAGCAGCGCCGGGTCGTAGCCGGCCGGCACGGTGACCTTCGCCTTCTCCGTGGCGTAGTTGACCGTGGCCTCGACGCCATCGAGCTTGTTCAGCTTCCTCTCGATCCGGTTCGCGCAGGAGGCGCAGGTCATCCCGCCGATCTCCAGCTCGATGTCCGGACCGCCCGCGGGGGGCGCTGATGTGCTCATCCTCATCCTTCTCCCTCAGCTCTCGTGCCGCTCCGGCCCAGCGGGTCAGTGGCCGCCGGCATGGGCATCGCCCTCTGCCTCCGAACCGTCACCGCGGTCGGCGTCGAGCACGAATTCGGCGGTGCGCACCTCCCCGTCGACCTGGAAGTCCAGGTACAGCAGGTAGCGGCCCGCAGTCGGGGCCTCCGCCGAGAACCCGACCTCGGGGCCGGACACCTCCCCGGCCTTCGGCTCACCGCCCTCGGCGTGCACGTGCAGGTAGGCCAGATCGCCTTCGCGCAGCGCCACCAGGTGCCCGTACGCCCCCAGGTAGGGCTCCAGCGCGGTCACCGGCTCCCCGTCGCGCTCGACAGTGGCGGTCAGCTCACTCGGCGACCCGGCGGTGAGACCGCCGTCCAGGGAGACGGTGAAGCCGTCGACCTCGTCGGTGGCCTGCCCCTCGGACTCGACCGGGGTGAAGTCGCCCCCCACCTCGACGGTGCGGGTCAGCGTGATGCCCTCGGCTCCCTCGCCCGCAGGGGTGAAGTCGGCGTACACCCGGTAGGTGCCCGCCTCGTCCCAGCTCCACGGCGCCGACCAGGTGCCCGTGCCCGGGTCGAGCTCGGGGTGCACGTGCTGGAAACCGGCGCCGTCGGTGCGGACCGCGATCAGGTGCAGGTCCTTCTCGTGCGCGGTGGTGTACTCGGTCACCGGCTCACCGGCCCCGTCGAGGATCCGGAAGCTCAGCTCCCCGTCCTCGTCCGCAGCCGCGGGCGCCTCGACCGGGGAGAGCAGGAAGCCGTCCGCGCTCGCGGAGAGCCCGTTCAGCGCCTCCGCCCCGGCATCCGGACCGGTGTCCTGCCCGGCGCCGCCGTGCCCGCCATCGTGTGTCCCCATGCCGCTTCCTTCCGCCCATGCGGTGACGGCGCCGTCGGGGACGGCGACGCCAGCGAGGCCGTAGGCCCCGCCGAACGCCACCACCAGCCCGGCACCGTAGACCGCCAGCCGTCCTTGGGCCTGCATCAGACGCGCACCGCCGAGTAGCCGGCCTCTTCGACCGCGGCCAGGACCGCAGAGTCGTCGATCTCGCCCTCAGCGGTGACGCTGAGCGCGCCGGTCTGCGCGCTGACCCGGATCTCCCCGACGCCGGGGACCGCGCCGACCTCCTCGCGGACCGACATCTCGCAGTGGCCGCAGGTCATGCCCGCCACCTGGTAATCCTTCGAAGCCATCAGAAACCCTCCCGGCGTTCCATCATACCCCCTTGGGGTATGTCGATGAGCTGACGGTATACCCCCAACGGGTATCGCGCAAGACGGTCGGCGGTCCTGTGGTCCGCATCGCACACGTGCTGCATCGGGCCGCCGGAGCGTCCGCGGCGGGCGGGGCAGTGCTCGCCCGGCACGATCGCCGCGCTCCGCGGCCCCAACGCCGGGCCGGGACCGGCGCAGGGACAGGCACGCCGCAACTCCACGCGGCGGCTGCGCCCCGCGGCGAGGGGCGGCTCCGCCGCGGTCCACCCGCCCCAGAGCCGCCCGGGTTCGCCGCCGCGGATGCGCTCAGACCGCCGATCCGCCGGCGGCTGCACCCGCCTCGCCGGGCCCAGTACCGGCAGCACGCCCCTCGGCGCCGGAAAGGGCGACCGCCGTGAGCGCAGCAGCGCCGCAGCCGGCACGGCCGAAGGCTGCCCCCGCGCCAGCCGTCCGCCGGGCCGGGGCGCGCAGCCCTCCCAGCGCGCTCACCGCCGCCCGGCGGCAGCACCCGGAGGACGGAACCGGACTACTCGGCCGCGTCTGCCGCCCCCTCCGAGCGGGCGCCGCTCCGGGCCGCCCGGCCCGGAGCAGCGCCGGTCAGCTGCCCGCAGCGTCGGCGAAGGTCTCGGCGATGAGGCGGGCGCCGGCGGGGTTGGTGTGGACGTCGGGGCCCCGGTCCGGGTCGCACATCCAGGTGTAGTCGCAGGCGGCCTCGGCCGCGGCGGGCGGCGCGTCCGCGCCGTCGCCGCCGCGGATCTGGCCGGAGTCGAACGCCTCGGCGACGTCGGCCACCGCAAAGCCCGCATCACCGTAGGCGTCGCGCAGGATCCCGTTCATCTCCTCCAGGACCCCGGCCCCGTACTCAGCGAGCTCGGCGCCCCCGCCCGCGCCGGCACCGTCCCCGCCGTCGATCAGCAGCGCCGCCGCGAACGGGTTGAAGTACGTCATACCGACCAGCTGCGTGCCGGGCGCGGCAGCGTCGGCCAGGCGGCCGGCGATCTCCGGGGCTTCCAGCTCCAGGCGCTCCATGCCGTCGTCGACGCAGTCCTCGTCCACCGACGCGGCGGCGTCGGCGCCCTCACCCGCCACGTCGACGCAGGACGTGAAGTTGTTGCCGCCGATGCCGATGGTGACCAGCGCGACATCATCGCCGCGTTCGAGGAGGAACCGCTCGGCCTCGGCGAGCTGGCTGCCCTCGGGGTACCGGCCGCCGCACCCCTGCACGCCGCCCCCGATGAACGTGGTGGTGTCCTCGCCGCCGCAGCCCAGCCGCTCGTGGCGCAGCGACGAGTCGGTGTCGCGCAGGGTGCGGTACAGCATGTCGGTGTAGCCGTCCCGCGTCTCCCCGGCGCCGCCCTCGCCGTCCGGCTGGACCCCGACGGCAAGCGAATCGCCCAGCGAGAGGTAGACCGACTCGGCAGAACCGGCGGCCGCTCCGCCGTCGCCGCCGCCCGCGAGACCGCACCCCGCTGCCGCCAGCAGCGCCACCGACGCGCCGGCCGCGCCCGCCGTCCTCGCCGCCCTGACTGCGCCGAACACTCTGACCACGATGGAGGCCTCCGCTGTCCCGATGCGGGCGAACCCGCGCACGGTGCCCCGGCGGCACCCGCACCGACAGGTTGGCCGAATCTCCCGCGCGCGTCGAGAGCCCTTCCGCGGCCGGCGGCCGCCCGGGCCGCCGGCGCCGCGCGGCTCAGCTGTCCGAGTCGTCCAGCGGCGACAGCAGCGACCGCAGCAGCGCCGCCAGCTGCGCCCGGTCCGCGGCGGCCATCGGGGCGAGGATCGACTCCTCGTAGCCGAGCAGGTCCTCCAGCGCCGCATCCACCCGGCGCCGCCCCTCCGCGGTCAGCCGCACCAGCACGCCCCGCTTGTCGCCGGGGTCGGGGCGGCGCCGCACCAGCCCCGCAGCCGCCAGCCGGTCGATGCGGTTGGTCATCGTGCCGGACGTGACGAGCGTGGCGCGCAGCAGCCGCCCGGGGCTGAGCTCGTAGGGTGCGCCGGAGCGGCGCAGCTCGGCGAGGACGTCGAACTCCCACGGCTCCAGTCCGTGGTCGGTGAACACGATCCGCCGTGCCCGGTCCAAGTGGCGGGAGAGCCGGGACACGCGGCTGAGGACCTGGAGCGGCTCGACATCCAGGTCGGTCCGCTCGGCGCGCCACGCCTCGACCAGGCCGTCGACTTCATCGTGCGGGGAGTGCATGGGGAGCACTGTATCTCTTGATATCAAGATAGTCTCGCGGTCCACGCCGATCGGCCCGAAACCGCAACCCGTGCGGCGCGCGGGCCGGCCCCGCACGGGTTGCGCGCCGTCCGCCGGACGCAGACGGCCCCGGATCCGCGCAGGGTCCGGGGCCGGTGCTGCAGGCCGGCGGGGGCTACTCCGACCGCCGCCGCTTCTGCGGCAGCGACTCCAGCTTCGGCTTCGCCTCCAAGTCGGACAGCCCGTTCCAGGCCAGGTTCACCAGATGCGCCGCCACCACCTCGCGCTTGGGCTTGCGCACCTCCAGCCACCACTGGCCGGTCAGCGCGACCATGCCCACCAGCGACTGCGCGTACAGCGGCGCCAGCTTCGGATCGAACCCCCGCTCGGTGAACTCCTCGCCGAGGATGTGCTCGACCTGGGTGGCGATATCGCTGATCAGGCTGGCAAAGCTGCCGGTGCCCGACGCGGCGTGCGAGTCCCGCGCCAGGATCCGGAACCCCTGGCTGTGCTCCTCCACGTACTGGAGCAGCGCCAGCGCGGCGTTCTCGATCTTGCCGCGGGCGTGATCGGCGGTCAGCGAGTCGCCGACCATGCCCAGCAGCGTCTGCATCTCGCGGTCGACCACGACCGCGTAGATGCCCTCCTTGCCGCCGAAGTGCTCGTAGACCACCGGCTTGGACACGCCGGCGCGCGCCGCGACCTCCTCGACCGACGTGCCGTCGAAGCCCCGCTCGGCGAAGAGCTCCCGCCCGATTCCGAGCAGCTGCTCGCGCCGCTCCCGCCCGGACATGCGCTTCCGGCGGGCGCGGGCCGTCTTCTTCTCTGCCGCGGCGTCCATGGTGGCCCCGAGCCTAAACGCTGACGCGCTTGGCCGCGAGGCGCTCCTTGTTCGGCCACCGCACCTTGGTCGCCCAGCCGAGTTTCTCGAACGCCCAGATCACGCGGGCGGAGATGTCGATCTGGCCCTTGAGGACGCCGTGCCGGGCGCAGGTGGGGTCGGCGTGGTGCAGGTTGTGCCAGGACTCGCCGAACGAGGGGATGGCGAGCCACCAGACGTTGCGGGAGCGGTCGCGGACCTCGAAGTTCTCTTCGCCGATGGTGTGGCAGATCGAGTTGACCGACCACGTCACGTGGTGCAGCAGCGCAACCCGGACCAGCCCGGCCCAGAAGAAGGCGGTGAAGGCGCCCCACCACGACATCGTGATCAGGCCGCCGATGAGGGCGGGGGCGAACAGCGACACCAGGACCAGCGGGATGAACAGCTTGTCGACGCGGCGCACGTCGGGGTCCTTCATCAGGTCCGGGGCGAACCGCTTCGGCGAGGTCTTCTCCTCGCTCAGGAACATCCACGCCATGTGCGCGTAGAACAGCCCCTTGGCGACCGAGCGCCAGTCGTCGCCGAACCGCCACGGCGAGTGCGGGTCCCCCTCGTGGTCGGCGTACTTGTGGTGCCGCCGGTGGTCGGCCACCCACTTGATGACGCTGCCCTCGATGGCGAGGCTGCCCGCGACCGCCAGCGCGATCCGCAGCGGCCGGTTGGCCTTGAACGAGCCGTGCGTGAAGTGGCGGTGGAAGCCCACCGTGATGCCCAGGCCGGACACCGCGTAGAACGCGGTGGCGATGCCGACGTCCACCCAGGTCAGTCCCCAGCCCCAGGCGAAGGGGACTGCCGCGACCAGTGCCAGCAGCGGCACCAGGACGAAGAAGAACACCGTGATCCGCTGGGCCTTGGACGCGCCCTCGGGATCGAGCTCGGGCTCGGGCGCGCGCCGCTCGGCGGCGGCAGCACCCGCATCTGCGGGTGTGCTGTCGGAGGTCACCGTCATGAATCCACCTCGATGTCGGAGGCCGTGCGACCCGGAGGGGTGTGCACGCGCGGAAACCGCTCCCGCCACCCGACCGCCCGGCGATCGAACCCCGGGACCACCCGAGGATTACCTACGAAACCGTAACCTACGTATCCGTAGGTTTGGCAAGTCGCCCTCGGTAGCGGTCCGACCCGGATGCGCGAGACCGCCTGGGAGGCCGCGCGTCGGATCCGGGCCGAAACGGAAAAATCGGCCCCGCGCGGGCGCGTTGCGCCGTACCGTCGAAGAGTGGATACGAACGCGCGTTCGACCGAAGGCAGTCCGCCCCCTCCGCCCACCCCCGACCCCGCCCCGGCCCCGCGCCCCGCGGCCGAAGCCGCAGACCCCGCCGCGGACCTGCGTGCCCGCGCCCTCGCGCTGCGCGCCCAGGGCTGGGGCAATGTCCGCATCCGCGCCGAGCTCGGGATCTCGGGCTGGCGGCTCCAGCAGCTCTTCCACGGCCACATCGAACCCGTGCACGCCCGGCTCGCCCACCGCGCCAAGCCGGAACTGCGGGCCCGCGCCCGCGAACTCAGGGAGCAGGGCTGGAGCTACACCGCCATCGCGCGCACGCTCAGGGTCTCCAAGAGCAGCCTGTCCCTCTGGCTGCGCGATCTGCCGCGGCCGGAGCGTCATGACCCCGCAGTCCCGCCCCCTGGGTGGGAGGGCTCTGATGCAGAATGGGCCGAATTCTGTACCTATCGGATGGAGCGGCACCGGCAGCGGAAGGCGGCGGAGCGGCAGGGTGAACTCGATGCCGGCGCGCGCGAGGTCGGCGCGCTGACCGATCGGGAGGTCCTCCTGATCGGAGCCGTGGCCTACTGGTGCGAGGGGGCGAAATCGAAGCCGTGGCGACGCCAGAGCCAGCTCAGCTTTATCAATAGCGATCCCGAACTGATCTGCTTCTACCTGCGGTTCCTGGAGGTTGCGGGCGTCGGCCGAGAGCGGCTGCGCTTCGCGCTGCAGATCCATGAGCGTGCCGACGTGGATGCCGCCACCGAGTACTGGGAGCGCGTCACGGGGGCCGATCGCGACCAGTTCCGCAAGCCGGTCGTGAAGAGGCACACCCCAGCGGCGGCGCGCAGGAATACGGGCGAGCACTACAAGGGGGCGCTCACCGTCTACGTCCGGCGCAGCTCGGGGCTCTACCGGCGAGTGGAGGGGATCGCACGTGCGGTCATGACGGGAAGCGCGGAAGCCGTGGCGCGGAGTGAAGGCGAGCAGAAGTAGCAGAGGTGCACCCGGCCGGTGATCGGGCCGCCGGGCAGTCTCCGTGCGGACGATTGGGTGGGGGCGGGGTCGCCGGGGCCGGGGTTCTGCGGTGATGCCGCACGGCGAGCGCTGCCTGTACTCTTAGGCCGGACCCGCTCTCCCGGCCGTTCCGATGGAAATGTCCGCTCTGGGTGGGTATCGGTCCCCGGTGGTGTAATCGGCAACACTGACGGTTTTGGTCCGTCCGTTCCAGGTTCGAGCCCTGGCCGGGGAGCCTCCCTCCTGACCTGGGTGAACGCAAGCAATCTCACAGGGGTGCGCGCGTGTCCCCGCGGCGGGTGCGCCGCCGTCCCCGGAGCCGCGGGAACCTGCTGCCCCCGCGGCGCGCAGGCCCGGCACGGCCGCTGCCCCGCACCCCCACCCGCCGCACCCGGACGCTGGGGCGGGCGCATGTATCCTTCCCCTGTCGGTCCCAGAACTGCCCTGCCGCGTGCACGGATCCGCCGGATCCCCGGCGCAGTGCAGGCACGGCCGCAGGGCCCGGCCCTGGGAGCGCCGGTGCGTCCGCACCCGCGCCTTCCGCACCCATCCGCCAGCGAGCATGAGGAGTCTCCGCCAGTGAGCGTGAGCCGCCCGGCTGCCGTCATCGTCCTCGCAGCGGGCGAGGGCACCCGAATGAAGTCCCGGCGCCCCAAGGTCCTCCATGAGATCTGCGGGCGCCCCCTGCTGGGGCACGTGCTGGCCGCGGCCGGCGAGCTGAAGCCGCAGCGCACGGCCGTCGTCGTCGGCCACGGGCGCGAGCGGGTCGCGGAGTACCTCGCCGAGGGGGCCCCGGACGCGGTCACCGCGCTCCAGGAGGTGCAGAACGGCACCGGGCACGCGGTCCGGATGGCGGTGGACGAGCTCGCCGCCCAGGGCACCGAGCTCTCCGGGACGGTCGTACTGGCCTACGGCGACACCCCGCTGCTGCGCGGCCGCACTCTCGCCGACCTGGTCGGCGCGCACGAAGCGGCCGGCAACGCGGTCACCGTGCTCTCGGCGGTCGTCCCCGACCCGCACGGATACGGCCGGGTGCTGCGCGCCGCCGACGGCGGGTTCACCGGCATCGTGGAGCACGCGGACGCCACCGCGGACGAGCGTGCCGTCGCCGAGATCAACTCGGGGATGTACGCCTTCGACGGGGCCGCGCTGGCCGATGTGGTGACCCGGCTCTCCACCGACAACGCCAAGGGCGAGGAGTACATCACCGACGCCGTGGCGATCCTGCGCGGCGACGGCCGCAAGGTCGGTGCCACGGCCGCCGCGGACTGGGTCGAGATCCAGGGCGTCAACGACCGGGTGCAGCTGGCGGAGGCGCGCCGGCTGCTCAACGACCGGCTGCTCCAGGCGCACATGCGCGCCGGGGTCACCGTTGTCGACCCCGCCAGCACCTGGGTGGACGCCGACGTCGAGATCGGCCGCGACGCCCTGCTGGAGCCGCAGGTGCGGCTGCGCGGGCGCACCGTGGTCGGCGAGGGGGCCGTGGTCGGTCCGGGCAGCACGCTGACCGACACCGAGGTCGGCGCCGAAGCCGAGGTCCGCGAGACCTACGCCGTCTCGGCGCTGGTCGGCGACGGCGTCAGCGTCGGCCCGTTCGCCTACCTGCGGCCCGGCGCCGACCTGCGCGAGGGCGCCAAGGTCGGCACGTTCGTCGAGGTGAAGCAGTCCACGGTGGGCGCGGGCTCGAAGGTCCCCCACCTGACCTACGTGGGCGACGCCGACATCGGCGAGGGCGTGAACATCGGCGCCTCGTCGGTGTTCGTGAACTACGACGGCGTCAACAAGCACCGGACCACCATCGGCGACCACGCGCGGACCGGGAGCGACAACATGTTCGTCGCTCCCGTGCACGTGGGCGACGGCGCCTACACCGGCGCTGGAACGGTGGTCCGCGAGGACGTCCCCCCGGGTGCGCTGGCGGTTTCGGCCGGTGAGCAGCGCACCATCGACGGGTGGGTCGAACGGCGCCGGCCGGGGACGGCGGCGGCCGAGGCCGCCGCGCGCGCCCGCGCGGACGCCACGGGCGGCGACCGCCGTGCGTGACGTCGCCGGCGGGGCGAACCAGGTCGCCGCTTTGGCGAACGAGATGTGTTTGTGGGGGATCGGAACGTGACCGGCATCAAGGCCGCGGGTCAGAAGAAGCTGATGCTGTTCTCCGGGCGTACGCATCCGGAGCTGGCCGAGCAGGTGGCCGAGCAGCTGGGCATCCAGGTGGTACCGACGAAGTTCCAGGACTTCGCCAACGGTGAGATGTACGTGCGGTACCTGGAGTCGGCGCGCGGCAGTGACGCGTTCGTGCTGCAGGCGCACTCCGACTCGATCAACGAGTCCATCATGGAGCAGCTCATCATGGTGGACGCGCTGAAGCGGGCGTCGGCGAAGCGCATCACGGTGATCACGCCGTTCCTGGGCTATGCGCGCCAGGACAAGAAGCACCTGGGCCGGGAGCCGATCACGGCGCGGCTGATGACGGACCTCTTCGCCACCGCCGGCGCCAACCGGCTGATGGCGATCGATCTGCACACCGACCAGATCCAGGGCTTCTTCGACGGCCCGGTGGACCACCTGTTCGCGCTGCCGCTGCTCGCCGACTACATCGGCAAGAAGATCGGCGGCTCGGAGGCGACCGTGGTGTCGCCGGACGCCGGCCGGGTCCGGACGGCCGACCGCTGGGCGGACCGGCTGGGCCTGCCGCTGGCGATCATCCACAAGCGGCGCGACCCGGAGGTCGCCAACCAGGTGAAGGTGCACGAGGTCGTCGGCGACGTCGAGGGCCGCACCTGCATCCTGGTGGACGACATGATCGACACCGCCGGGACGATCGTGAAGGCGGCCGACGCCCTCTACGAGCAGGGCGCGAGCAACGTGATCGCGGCGGCGACGCACGGCGTGCTGTCCGGTCCGGCGGCGGAGCGGCTGCAGAACTCGCGGATCTCCGAGGTCGTCATCACGAACTCGCTGCCGGTGCCGAAGGAGCGGGACTTCGGGAAGCTGACCCAGCTGTCGATCGCCCCGCTTCTGGCGCGTGCGATCAACGAGGTTTTCAGCGACGGTTCGGTCACGAGCCTCTTCGAGAACTGATCCGGCGCCGCGCGGCAGCGGTTCTGCCGCGCGGCGTGCGCTATCGGCCGGTGGCGTGCGGGGCTGTCCGGAGCGGGGAGCCCCCGTATGTGCTGAAGACGTCTCTTCAGGCAGTAGACTGGTCGGAGTTGTCCCCGTGCCCGCGGTGCCTCCGCGCCTTGTGTGTCTGCGGGGTCTGCTGGGTTCGCCGGGGCCGGGTGCCCCGCGCGGGCTCCGTGCCCGGGTGCGGTGCGCTTCGGCGTCTCCGCCTGCCCGCGGGACCGATCCCGTGTGTTCTCCCGTCCCGCGGGAGTGTTTCAGAGAAGTCGTGTTCCCCGCTGTGCTGCGGGGACGATCCTCCGAGGAGTTTTGTCGTGTCCGAGGTACGTATCGCTGCCGAGCCGCGCACGGAATTCGGCAAGGGCGCCGCGCGTCGCGTCCGCCGCGCGGGTAAGGTGCCGGCCGTCCTCTACGGCCACGGCACCGACCCCCGCCACATCACGCTGCCCGGCCACGACCTGATGCTGGCCCTGAAGACCCCGAACGTGCTGCTGCGCGTGGACGGCGTCGAGGGTTCCGAAAACCTGGTGCTGCCGAAGAGCGTGCAGCGCGACCCGATCAAGGGCTTCCTGGAGCACGTCGACCTGCTCGTCGTGAAGAAGGGCGAGAAGGTCGAGGTCGACATCGCGGTGAACCTGGCCGGCGACATCGCGCCGGGTGCCGCCCTGTCGCAGGAGCTGTTCTCGGTGACGGTGGCCGCTGACGCGACCCGCATTCCCGAGGGCGTCGAGCTGTCGGTTGAGGGCCTGGAGGCCGGTACCACGGTCACCGCCGGCGAGCTGAAGCTGCCGGCCGGTGTCGAGCTGGCCACCGACCCGGAGTCGGTCGTGGTGAGCATTTCCGCCGAGGTCACCGAAGAGGAGGCCGAGGAGGAAGAGGCTGCCGCCGAGGGCGCCGAGGCGTCCGAGGAGCAGGCTTCCGAGTAGGTTCCTCTTTATGGCTGAGTCGATGCGCGGTCTCCTGCGGCGTTTGCTGCCCGGGGGCCGCGCATCGCTGCCGTCGGACCCGCCGCACGGCGGGCAGGGGAGCGGGGATACCGGAGGGGCCGGGGTGGCGGAGTCCGAGCGGTGGCTGGTCGTCGGCCTGGGCAATCCGGGGCCGAAGTACGCCGGGAACCGGCACAATGTGGGCTTCTTCGTTGTGGAGGCGCTGGCCGCCCGCCGCGGCGAGCGCTTCAAGCGGGGGAACGGCAAGGCGCACGCCGAGGTCTGCGAGACCCGGCTCGGCGGGGTCCCGGTGGTGCTGGCGAAGCCGCGGAGCTTCATGAACCTCTCCGGCGGCCCGGTCGCCGGCCTGTGCCGGTTCTACCGGGTGCCGATGGAGCGGGTCGTGGTGGTCCACGACGACATGGACATCGCGTTCGGTGCGCTGAAGCTCAAGCGCGGCGGCGGATCCGGCGGCCACAACGGCCTGAAGTCGGTTTCGGCCTCGCTGTCCGGGCCGGGCTACATCCGGGTGCGGTTCGGTGTCGGGCGCCCGCCCGGCCGGATGGATCCGGCCGACTACGTACTGCGGGACTTCTCCGCGGCTGAGCGCAAGGAGCTCGGCGTGGAGGTGGAGCGTGCCGGCGACGCGGTGGAAGCCGTGGTGGCCGAGGGCCTGGAGCGGGCCCAGAACACCTTCCACACCGCGCAGTAGAGTCCCTGCTGCGGGCCTGGCCCGGCTTCGCAGTGCGCGTGTGCGGGGAGGGGCGCGGCGGAGCCGTGCCGGAGGGCGCTCGGGCCGCTGAAGTGCTCGGGCGCGGGATCCGCCGCGGCGGCTGATGGAGCACCCCGGTCTGCGGACCGGGTTTTTTCTTGCCGAAACTCGTGACGGCCCGAGATTCCGCGGTCGCGTTTAGCTACTGTTTACCCGGGGCTGGCGGGGTTCTGGTGGGGACGGGGAGGCCTGTGCGCCGCCGATGCAGGGCTTCGCGGCCGCTGCCGGGCCGCACCAGCGCCGCGGGTGCCGCTGCCCGCGGTGCCGGCGCTGCCGGTACGGAGCGTGTCCGGGCCGGCGTGTCGCCCGGACACGCGTGGGAAGGGGCGGAGTCGCCTGCGGCCCGGGGCTGTTCCGTACGATGGTGCCGGCGGCGGTGGCCCTGCCCGGGGCTGCCGGTGGGCGGGCACGACGGAGTGCCGTCCGCTGCGCGGGAGTGCGGCCCCCGCGTGATGCAGGCGGTGCGGGACTGCACTGGTCGCTGACCCCCGGTGTGCAGTCCCTCGGAATCGGATCCCCGGAAGAAGTGGTCAGCGCTGATCTGCGGGCGGGAGCGTACTGAGGCCGGTGAGCAGCATCCGAAACGATCATGAGGTGGCGCGGGATCTCGCGGTGGAGGCCGGCCAGCAGCTGCTGAAGCTGCGGGCCCGGCACGGTTTCGCCGAGCCGGAGGTGCTGCGCACCCTGGGGGATCGCACGGCGCACGAGTTCCTCTTCTCCGCGCTGGGGCGGCTGCGGCCCAGTGACGCCGTGCTGTCGGAGGAGGGGATCGACGACACGGCGCGGGTCGGTGCGCGCCGCGTCTGGATCATCGATCCGCTGGACGGCACCCGGGAGTTCGCCGAGGCGGGGCGCACCGACTGGGCGGTGCACGTGGCGCTGTGGGAGAACGGCGAGCTGGCCGCCGGAGCGGTGGCGCTGCCGGCGCAGGGCAGTGCGCTCTCCACGGTGGATCCGCCGTGGCTGCCGGCCGAGCGCCCTTCGGGGCAGCGGCTGCGCATCACCACGAGCCGGTCCCGGCCGCCGGAGTTCGTCGGCCGGATGGCGACGGCGATGGGCGCCGAGGTGGTGCCGATGGGTTCGGCGGGCGCGAAGATCTGCGCGGTGATGCTCGGCATGGCGGACCTCTATGTGCACGCCGGCGGCCAGTACGAGTGGGATAGCGCGGCGCCGGTCGCGGTGGCCCGCGCGGCGGGGCTGCACGCGTCGCGGATCGACGGATCGTCCCTGGTCTACAACCAGCTGGACCCCTCCCTCCCGGATATCCTTGTATGCCGACCGGAATTGTCGGGTATGGTGTTGGCCAGCATCCGCGGAGTGGCGGATCGGGACGGGGCGGGGCCCCACGCCGCGAACTGACGGCGCCGGTGCTCCCGTCCGCAGCGTGATGCACGGGAGCGAGGGCTGACCATGGCGCAGACAGTGGAGGCGGGGCGGTACCGCCTCTCGCAGCTGGACCACCTGGAGTCCGAGGCCCTCTTCATCATGCGGGAGGTGGCGGCCGAGTTCGAGCGGCCGGTGCTGCTGTTCTCCGGCGGCAAGGACTCCATCGTGCTGCTGCGGCTGGCCGAGAAGGCGTTCTGGCCGGGGCGCATCCCGTTCGCGGTCATGCATGTCGACACCGGCCACAACTTCCCCGAGGTCATGGAGTTCCGCGACCGCCGGCTGAAGGAGGCCGGCGTCGAGCTGGTCGTCGCCTCGGTGCAGGAGCAGATCGACCAGGGCAAGGTCACCGAGCCCACCGGCCGGTGGGCCAGCCGCAACCGGCTGCAGACCGCCGCTCTGCTGGAGGCCATCGAAGAGCACGGCTTCGACGCCGCGTTCGGCGGCGCGCGGCGGGACGAGGAGAAGGCCCGCGCCAAGGAGCGGGTGTTCTCCTTCCGGGACGAGTTCGGCCAGTGGGACCCCAAGGCGCAGCGGCCCGAGCTGTGGGGCCTGTACAACACCCGGATCGAGCGCGGCGAGCATATCCGCGTCTTCCCCATCTCCAACTGGACCGAGCTGGACGTCTGGGGCTACATCGCCCGCGAGGGCCTGGAGCTGCCGTCCATCTACCGCGCGCACCGGCGCCAGGTGTTCGAGCGCGACGGGATCCTGCTCGCCGATGGCCCGTTCGTCAACCGCGGCGCCGGCGAAGAGGTGTTCGAAGCCAGCGTCCGCTACCGGACGGTGGGGGACATGTCCTGCACCGGTGCGGTGCGGTCCACCGCAACCGAGGTCGGCGACATCATCGACGAGATCGCGGCTACGCGGATCACCGAGCGCGGCCAGACGCGCGCTGACGACCGCGCCAGCGAGGCCGCGATGGAGGACCGCAAGCGCGAGGGCTACTTCTAGGGCGTGTTTGGTGGACACCTGTCCTGCGAACGCCATTCACCAGACACGCCCTAGGCCGTGTTCCGGCCCCGCCGACACCCGTCCTCCCCCCTCGCCCCCACCCCATCCCGCCTCCCTCTCCTCAGAACGCGAGTACCTGAGCCATGACCACTGACATCCTGCGGTTCGCCACGGCCGGATCCGTCGACGACGGCAAGAGCACCCTCATCGGGCGGCTGCTGTTCGACTCCAAGGCCATCCTCGCCGACCAGCTCGACGCGGTGGAGCGCACCAGCCGCTCGCGCGGCGAGGAGCAGACCAACCTCGCGCTGCTCACCGACGGCCTGCGCGCCGAGCGCGAGCAGGGCATCACCATCGACGTCGCCTACCGCTACTTCGCCACGCCCAAGCGGACGTTCATCATCGCCGACACCCCCGGGCACGTGCAGTACACCCGGAACATGGTGACCGGCGCGTCAACGGCCGACCTGGCGATCATCCTGGTGGACGCGCGCAAGGGGCTGCAGGAGCAGAGCCGCCGGCACGCGTTCCTGGCCGCGCTGCTGCAGGTGCCGCACCTGGTCGTGGCGGTCAACAAGATGGACCTGGTCGGCTACGACCGGGACCGCTATGAGGAGATCCGCCGCGAGTTCACCGACTTCGCCGCCAAGCTCGACGTCGCGGACCTGACGTTCGTGCCGATCTCGGCGCTGCACGGCGACAACGTCGTCGAGCGCTCGCCGGAGATGCCGTGGTACGAGGGGCCGTCGCTGCTGCACCACCTGGAGAACGTCCACATCGCCTCCGACCGCAACCTGATCGACGCCCGCTTCCCGGTCCAGTACGTGGTGCGGCCGCACAAGGCCGGCGACCCCGAGCTGCACGACTACCGCGGCTATGCGGGCCAGGTCGCCGGTGGAGTGCTGCGGCCGGGCGACGAGGTGGTGCACCTGCCTTCCGGTCTGACCACGCGCATCGCCCGCATCGCCACGGCAGACGGCGACCTGGACGAGGCGTTCGCGCCGCAGTCGGTGACGCTGCTGCTGGAGGACGACATCGATGTCTCCCGCGGCGACATGATCTGCCGGCCGAACAACCGGCCGGCCGAGGGGCGCGACCTGCAGGCGATGGTGTGCTGGATGTCGGAGGCGTCGAAGCTGACCCCCCAGTCGCGTCTGCTCGTCAAGCACACGACCCGCACCGCGAAGGTGAAGGTGCGCGACCTGCTCTACCGGCTGGACGTGACGACGCTGCACCGGGACACCTCGGCGCAGGCGCTGGAGCTCAACGAGATCGGCCGGGTGGCGCTGCGCACGGCCCAGCCGCTGTTCGCCGACGCCTACACCAAGAACCGGTTCACCGGCGGCTTCATCCTGGTCGACGAGGGCACCAACGCCACGGTCGGCGCGGGGATGGTGCTGAGCAGCTGAGTGGAGGCCGCGCTTCCCCTCCGGTGTGGGGGCGGTCTGCACGCTCCCGCGTGTGCTTCCGGTGTGGGGGACGCCCCCCACGCCCCCGCAACCCCCTCCAGTCTGCCGATGTTGTCGCGGGGTGCCCCGCGATCCCGTGGCATCGGAAAGTGCGCGTATGGACACCGAGCGTAATAGTGTGGCGTGCCGTGGACGATCTTCGAGTGGTCTTCGTCGGCGGGATCGGGCGGTGCGGATCCACGCTGATCGAGCGGCTCCTCGCCGAGCTGCCCGGGGTGTGCGGGATCGGCGAGGTGGTGCACATGTGGCGCCGCTCGCTGGTGGACGACGAGACCTGCGGCTGCGGGGCGCCGTTCGGGAGCTGCCCCTTCTGGGCCGAGGTGGGCCGGGTCGCCTTCGGCGGATGGGACCGGGTCGACCCGGCGCGGATCCTCGAACTGAAGGACGGCGTGGACCGCACCCGGTTCACCGCCGAGCTCCTCGCCGACCAGCCCTCCGCTGAGCTGGTGCGCCGGGCGAGCGAGTACACCGCCTTCTACGACCGCCTCTACCGCGCGGTCGCCCAGGTGAGCGGATGCGGCGTGGTGGTCGACTCCAGCAAGCACGCCTCCCTCGCCGCCTGCCTGCGGCTGCGCTACGGCGCCCGGATGCGCCTGCTGCACGTGGTGCGCGACCCGCGGGGCGTCGCGCACGCCTGGCGCGCGCAGGAGCCGCGGCCGGATTCCGGGCCCGCCGGCCGGGTGCGGTTCCTGGCACGGGCCTCGCCCACCCGCACCGCCGTGCAGTGGGTGGCGCAGAACGGGGTGCTGGGGGCGCTGGAGCGGTCCGGGACGCCGACGCTCCGGATCCGCTACGAGGACTTCACCGACCAGCCGGGCCGGGAGCTGGGCCGTATTGCGGCGTTCGCCGGGTGCGACGGCGGCGCAGCCGGGGCGCCCGAGGTGGCGCCCGGCGGGGCGGCCGTCCTCACCCCCGGCCACACCGTGTCCGGCGGCCCGTTGCGCTTCCGTACCGGTACCGTCCAGGTGCCTTCGGACGCGGGCTGGCCGGGCCTCGGCCCGGCGGGCCGGCTCGCGGTCGCCGCGCTCACCTTCCCGGTCCGCCGCCGGTTCGGATACTGAGTCCGCGCCCAGTGGGCGGCAGCGCCGCTCATGTCCAGCGGAGCACGGGGCGGCCGGTTCGGGGAGGCAGTGTTCGCGGTCGGGCCGGGAAGCCCCTGCCGGAGAGCCCGTCGCTCCGAGTGGGGCTGCGGTGGCAGATCAGTGTGCACAGGGGCGTCGGCGGAGGCCGGCCAGTGTGCGCAGGTGTGTCCGCGGCGGCGGTGCAGGCGGCGGCATCCGGCCAGCCGGTGCGCGATCCTGCGTGCCGCATTCATCGGATTGCCGACCGCCGCAGTGTCCGCTGTGGCCATGGCGACTGGCCGGTTTGCGCCGCCGCCGGCCGCGACGGGACCTGAGGGGCGGTACCGCGCGCACCCAGCGGCTGCGGGGCTGCCTGACTGTCGTGCGGGTTCGCACCCGCAGTGCCCAGTGAAGGCGGCAAACCGCCGCTCGGGGATCAAGCGGATCTTCGCGCCCGTATCTGCGCCGGCCCCCGCACTGCTGGCGGGTGGGTGCCTGGGGCGCCACCGGCTGGAACAGGTCCCGCAGCCTGAGCGGCCACCACCCCCTCGGTCATCACCATGAGGCCAGCGGGCAGAGAACCCGAATGAAATGAGTCCTCAGCCGGAGCCGCTGCGGGCGATGCGGAAGCCGACGTCGTCGATCTGCAGGGCGGGGTGGCTGCGGCGCCGTACGGAGGCGCGGCAGGACCAGTGTTCGTCGAACCAGCCGCCGCCGCGGAGGACGCGGTACTCGCCGTACACCTCGGGGTCGTAGCGGTCCCAGCACCACTCCCAGACGCCGCCGAGCGTGTCGTAGAGGCCCCAGGCGTTGGGCGCCTTGCCGCCGACCGGCCGGAGCCGCTCGCCGGAGTTGCCGCGGTACCAGGCGACGGCGTCGAGCGGGCCGTACCGCGGCCCGGGGGTCCCCGCCCGGCAGGCGTGCTCCCATTCGGCTTCGGTGGGCAGCCGGTAGCCGTCGCCGCCCAGGGCTTCGGCCGAGGCGGGTTCTCCGGCGCGCGGGGGCCTCAGGAGGTAGGCGGGGGCGAGTCCGCAGCGCGCCGAAAGGGCGTTGCAGAAGCGGAGCGCGTCCCACCAGGACACGCTCTCCGCGGGCAGCCGGCCCTCGCCGTCCGCACCGCCCGGCGCGGCCTCGGCCAGGGCGGACGCGTACAGCGACCGGGTCACTGGGACGGTGCCGATCCGGTAGTCCGCAAGCTCGACCTCCCAGCTGCTCTGGGTCCGCCGATCGGACAGGCGCACCCGCGCGCCGCGGATCGCCGCCGTCTCCCGCCCCGAAGCCTCCATCCGGGCAGCCTAGGCGCTGCGCCCTCGCCGGGCCGCGGCGGGCTGGTATCGGGTCAGCGGTGCCCGGGGTCGCGGGCGGCGCGTTCGCACAGGCCCTCCAGGGCGGGCAGCAGCCAGTCGTCCACCGCGGCGAGCCGGCCGCCCCCCTCGGCCTGCCGGTCCTGCAGGTAGCGGGTGGCGAGGTCGGCCAGGTAGAGCGCCATCACGGCGGGCACCGCCGCCTGCGGCAGCCCTGCGCCGGTGAGCAGCGGGTCGGCGAGGAGCCGGGGGCCGGTCTCCAGCCACCGGTGGACGCCCGCGTGCACGCCGCCCTGCACGCATTCGTTGAGCTCGTAGTGGAGGGCGTCGAAGCCCAGCGGAACGCCGTAGCCGAGCCGCTCCCAGTCCCAGACGAAGGCCCGCCGCGCGGTGGACGCGATGTTCCACCGGGTCAGGTCGCCGTGCCAGGCGCCGAACGGCAGCCGCACCGGCGGCAGCGACCGCAGCGCGGCCTGCAGGCGGGGGGCCTCGGGCCGGGCGCCGAGCGCGTCGATGCGCGCCGAAAGCTCGGCCGCATACACGCTCATCTGCAGCGGGGCCTCCTGCAGCCGGTCCAGGGCCGCGATCTGCAGGACGCAGCGCAGCAGCTGGCGGCGGGTGGGCCGGTCGGTCTGGTCGCCCACCGGTAGCGGCTCCTGGACCAGCAGCGGGCGGCCGTTCCAGCTGCCGTGGTGCAGCAGCCGCGGCACGGTGACGTCGGGCAGGTGCGCCGCTGCCAGCCGCTGCAGCGCACTCGTCTCGGCGCGGACCAGCCGCCCGGTGAGGTCGTCCACGCCCACCTTTGCGTAGCCGACGCTGCGTCCGGCCGGGGTGAGCAGCAGCACCACCGGCTTCCGGTTCGCGCGCGGCGGCCCCAGGTGCACGGCGATCACGACCTCGCGGCCCAGCGCGCCGCTCAGGGCCTCTTCGATGGTGGAGCCGGTGCCGACCTGGAGCCGGTCGCGCAGCAGCAGCGGCGCGACACCGGTGCTGAAGGCGGCGCTCAGCAGCGCGGCGCGGGTGCGCTCGCGGAGCGTGTGCCGGTGGGCGAACGCCGCGATGCCGCGGACCGCCGCCCGGCGGTCCCCGGCCGGCAGGAGCAGCCGTGGCCGGTGCGCCGACGGCACCGGAAGGTAGGCGCGGATCGCGGACGGCGGCACGGCCTCCGGCTCTGCTGCAGCGGCGCCGGCGGGTGGGCCGGCCGCGGCGTCGCCGCCGCGGTTGATCAGCCCGCCGCACGGCCACAGCACCGCGGCCAGGTCGGTCAGGTAGGTCGTCTCGTCGGCCACCGCGCGCTCACCCCCGGTGCCCCCGCTCCGGGCCCTGCCGCCCTGGCGGCCGGAGCCGCGGCGGGGGCGGCATAGAAGGACATGGACCAGATCAGCGGGAGGAGGGAGGGGGAGGGCGGGAGAGCCCGTGGTGCGGACGCAGTGGGCGCGGCAGCCGGTGCCGGCCGCATCCGTACCGGCCCGGCGGGGGAGCCGGGCCGGAGCGCGGCACTGGTGCAGGACGGTGCGGCGGCACGGACGGGGGCGGCCGTGCCGCGGACAGCGGACATCAGCGCCGCGGTGCCGGATCGTGTCGGCCGGGGCGTGCGGGGGAGGTGCGCAGCGGCTCCGCGGAGTGGCTGCCCTGGCCGCCGCTGGGCCCCGGGGCCGGCTCACGCCCATCGGCGGGACCGGTACCGGGAGCGCCGTCTGCGACGGGTGCCTCGGGTCCCGCGGCTTCCGGCAGCGCGGTGTCCGACGCGGAGGCGGCGCCGGGCGGGGGCAGGACGCCGGCGGGCGCGTCGGTGCCGTCGGCGTGGTCGGAGCGTGCGCGGTGCGTATCGGTTTCGGCCGGCGCGATTCCGAGCGCGGCGCGGGCGGTGGGGGAGGCGACCGCGTCCTTCCGCTCGGTGGCGGCGGCAGCGGCTGCAGACTCCGCGCCGGTCCCGGCGGCGGGAGCGGGCGCAGCGGGGGCGGCGGAGGCCCGGCCGGTGCTTCCGTCCGCATCCTGCTCACTGCGCTCTGCGGGCGTGCCGGCTGCGGCGGGTCCCGTCGGTGCGGCGGGGTGCGGCGGGTGCGCTGCCGAAGGGACGGCGGTCCCCTCCCGTCCCGCGGCGGGGTCGGCTGATGCGCGGGTGCGGACCGGCTGCCCGTCCGTGCTGGCCGCGGGCCCCGCGGCGGTGGCGTCCAGGCCGGTGTTCTCGGCCGGCTCCGGCGCGGAGGCGCTGCCGTGGGCGCGCTCGGGCGAAGGGACCGCCGATCCCTTCCGAACCGGTGCGGCTGCTGCGGAGAGCTCTCGAGCGGCGGCGGATCGGTGCTCCGCGCGCTCCGGCGCGCTGGGCGGCACAAGCACCGAGGTGTCCGGTACGGCGATGCCGGCGGCGGATCCGGATGCCGCCGGAGCGGCCGCGCCGGTTGAGCGCGGCGGTGCGGGGGCCGCCTGCTGGGCGGCGGGGGCAGCGGGCCCCGGTGCGGGCTGCTGGGCGGGTCGGCGGGCCGGGCGGCGGGTGCCGGGGGTGAGGGCCGGGTGGTCCGCGGCCGCTTCGGGGGCGGGCGGGGCGGTGGCCGTGTAGGCCAGGACGGCCGCCAGGCCGGGGATGCGGGCGCCCGCGGGCTCGAGCGAGCGCAGTTCCGCGACGAGTTCGCCGGCGGTGGTGCGGCCGAGCTCGACGACCGGCAGGACCGCGTCGGCCGCCGCAGCGAGGGCGTGGGCGTCGGCCGACTCCGCCAGCGGCGCCGCGGCCACCAGCACCGTGCCGGCGTCGGATCCCAGCAGCGCGGCGGCCGTGCCGGAGCGGCGCATCAGCCCGGCGTCGGCCCGCAGTCCGCGGGTCAGCACCCGGATGCCGCGGGCGCGGCGCTCCAGCGGCGCAGCGGCGGCGCCGTCGTCGACGACTTCGGCGAGCCCGCGGGCGGAGTCGAGGCCGAGCGCCCGCCGCCCTGCGCTGTCGGGGTCGGCCAGTACGAGCAGCGGGTCCTCGCCGGTTCGGGCGAACGCCGCGGCAAGGTCGGCGGCCGCCAGCGCTGCGGCTGGGCCGGGGCCGACGCCGGCGACGACCAGCAGTAGCGGGGCTCCGCCGGCCGGACCGGGCGCGCCGCCGGCGGCGCCGGCGGCGGCACC
>NZ_BAAGXT010000060.1:0-31476 GCF_054779695.1 Nocardiopsis coralliicola
CCCGGCGGCGCGCGGCGGCGCCCAGGGGTCCAGCAGCGGCGGCCCGCAAGGGCAGCGGTGCGGTGGCGGTGCCCGGGCCGAGCGCGACCTTTCGCCGGTGGCGCGGGCGCGGCTGAAGGCGCTGCGCTCGTCCTACGACCCCGCGGACGAGGACCAGCCGGGCGAAGAGCGCGACAGCTACGTCAACGTGCCCGGCGGCGTCCGGCTGCAGAAGGCGCTGGCCCAGGCCGGCGTCGCCAGTCGGCGCGCCAGCGAGGAGCTGATCGCGGAGGGCCGGGTCACCGTCGACGGCCACACGGTGCGCCGGTTCGGCGCCCGGGTCGACCCGGAGCGGTCCGAGATCCGCGTCGACGGCATGCTGGCCGCCACCGCGCCGGACAAGCTGTACTTCGCGCTGAACAAGCCGCGCGGCGTGGTCAGCACCATGTCCGACCCCGAGGGGCGCCCCACCCTGGCCGACTACGCAGGCCAGACCGAGGAGCGGCTCTTCCACGTCGGCCGGCTCGACACCGAGACCGAGGGCCTGATCCTGCTCACCAACGACGGCGAGCTCGCCAACCGGCTCACCCACCCCAAGTACAAGGTGGTCAAGACCTACATCGCCAAGGTGCCCGGGCCGGTGCCGCGCGGCGTCGTGCGGCGCGTGCGCGACGGCGTCGAGCTGGAGGACGGGCCGGTGCAGGTCGACTCCTTCCGGGTGGTCGACAACGTCGAGCCCAAGGCGCTGGTGGAGATCCGCCTGCACGAGGGCCGCAAGCACATCGTGCGCCGCCTCATGGACGAGGTCGGGCACCCGGTGTCGGACCTGGCGCGCACCCAGGTCGGCCCGATCGACCTCAACGTGCTCAAGCCCGGCACGATGCGGGCCCTGACGGCGCGCGAGGTCAGCGAGCTGTACAGCGCCGCCGGCATGTAGTCCGGCGGCGGCGCGGGGCGGGTGCGCCCGCCCCGCGCCGCACCGCGTGCGCGGCGCGCGGGCCGGTGGTGCACAGTGGTGCAGGGCCCGGCAGTCCGGCCGGGCCAACGGAGCCAAGAGGGAGACGGGACGACAGTGGCAGTTCGAGCGGTCCGGGGTGCGGTGCAGGTGGAGGCGAACGAGCGGGAGCTCGTCCTGGAGGCCACCGCCGAACTCGTCGCGGAGGTGATGAGCCGCAATGGCCTGCACACCGACGACGTGATCAGTGTGCTGTTCACCGCGACAACCGACCTCACCGCGGAGTTTCCGGCGCTGGCGGCCCGCAAGCTCGGCTTCTCCGACGTGCCGCTGATGTGCGCCAGCGAGATCGCGGTCCCGCACGGCATGCCCCGCGTGGTCCGCCTCATGGCCCACGTCGAGACGGACCGGCCCCGCGCCGAACTCCAGCACGTCTACCTCCGCGGCGCCCAGGCGCTGCGCTTGGACATCGCTCAGTAGGAGCGGAAGACGAGGCGGGTGCGGCCGCTACCGGGCGGCCGCACCCGTGCCTTCTGCCGGCGGGCCGGCGCCCAGCCGGCCGCGCGTGGCGGCGATGACCGCCAGGGCCACCGCCGCGTAGCAGGCGCTGCGCACCGCCTCGAAGGCGACGAACCCGGGCGGTTCGAACGAGAACACGCCGGCGTAGTAGACCCCGCCCCACGTATTGCTCGCGGCGTGCATGGCGGTGACCAGCAGGACGCTGCCGCCAGAGCGGTTGAAGAGCCAGGCGAGGATCACCGCGTCGGCCACCACACCGAAGAAGAAGGCGGTCTGCAGGGGAACCCAGTCCGGTTCGCCGACGTTCAGCGGCAGGTGCCACCCGAACCAGGTGGCGCCGACCGCCAGCGCCGCGGGAAGCGCGCCCCACCGGCGCTGCAGGCGCTCCTGGGCTAGTCCGCGCCAGCCGAACTCCTCGCCCAGGCCCGCGAGCACGAAGATCGCCGCGAAGTTCAGCGGTGCGCCGAGGAGCATCCCGGCAGGCGGAGCCGTGAGTGAGCCGGGATAGAGCGCGGCGGTGGCGCCGTAGGCCGCCGCCCAGACCGCGGCGCCCATCGCGAAGAGCGCCAGCACCCACCACCGCAGGCCGACGCGGGCCAGGAGCACCCGGGCGGCCAGGCTCCGGACGCCGGCCCGCCCGCGGGCGAGGGCCGCGGCGATGAACGCGGCCGCGCTCGGCGGCACCCCGACCACCGGGACAGCGAGCGCCGAATCCCGGAACGCGGCCATGAACGGCCAGCTCAGGGCGAAAGTGAGCACCAGGAATGCGGCGACCGGGTGGGAACGGCACACCCGGCGCGGCCACTCGCCCCCGCGCACCGGCTCATCTGGCATAGCGGAAGCCGAGAGCTGGTCCCCGGCCGCCGCCCAGGGCGGCGGGAAGCTCTGCAGAGGTGCGCGGATCCCGTCGGCAGGCAGCGGCGGATCCTGCGCCGCTAGGCGCGATGCGCGGTACGGCGGCCGCGCCGGGCGGGAGCGGGAAAGCGAAGAGCAGCGGCGTCCGGCGCGGGCAGGGGACCGGTAGGCTGAAGATCCTCCCAGCTCAGCGAAGCCGGGTGCGGGCCCGGTTGCAGAAGGGCCGGTGCGGGATGCAGAAGCAGAACGGGAAGGCGGGACGCGGGATGATCGACCGCGCCGTGGTCGTGGGGGCCGGGCTCATCGGGACGTCGATCGCGCTTGCGCTGCGCGGGCACGGCGTCCGGGTGGCGCTGGCCGACCCCGACCCCGCCGCGCTCCGGATGGCCTGCGAGATCGGCGCCGGCACCGCGCTGGACGCCGGGGACCCCGGGCCGCCCGCCGACCTCGCCGTCATCGCCGCGCCGCCCGCGGCCGTTCCGCAGGCGCTGCTCGCGGCCCAGCGCGCCGGCCTGGCCCACGCCTACACCGACGCCGCCAGCGTCAAGGGCGGGGTCGTCGCCGAAGCGCGCCGGATCGGCTGCGACATGGCCTCCTTCGTGCCCGGCCACCCGATGGGCGGCCGGGAGAAGTCCGGCCCCGCCGCGGGCCGCTCCGACCTGTTCCTCGGCCGCTCCTGGGTGCTGTGCCCGGACGAGGGAGCCGCCCCGAAGGCGGCCGCGGCCGTCGCCGAACTCGCCCGGCTGTGCGGCGCCGAACCCGTCGAGCTCGGCCCCGAGGAGCACGACCGCGCCGTCGCGCTCGTCTCGCACGCGCCGCACGCCGCCGCCTCCGCGGTGGCCGCTGCCCTGCTGCACGGAGCCGATCCGGCGCTGCGCCTGTCCGGTCAGGGCGTGCGCGACGTCACCCGGATCGCCGGCGGCGACCCCGGCCTGTGGACCGGAATCCTGACCGGCAACGCCGAACCCGTCGCCGACGTGCTGGACACCGTCGCCGCCGAGCTCAGCGGCACCGCCGGCGCGCTGCGCAGCGGCACCGCCGGCGACGTGCGCGCCGCCCTGGAGCGCGGCCGGCGCGGCCGCGACCGGATCCCCGGCAAGCACGGTGAGCCCGAGCGCGCCGAACGGCGCCTCGCCGAGGTTGCGGTGGTGCTGCCCGACGAGCCCGGCGCGCTGGGCCGGCTGTTCACCGCGGTCGGCGAGACCGGTGCCAACATCGAAGACGTCCGGATCGACCATTCGCCCGGCCAGCCCCTCGGGCTCGCCCAGCTCTCCGTCCTCCCCGGCGCCGCCCCGGCCCTCGCCGACGCCCTGACCGCCCGCGGCTGGTCCGTCCACGGCTGAACAGCCGCCGGCCCGACCGCCCGGGACCGGCTCCCGGGGCAGGGGGGCCGCGCGGACCGGACCCGCCGCCGTGCTCTGCCGGGGGCGGGCTGCCGCCACCGCGCGGGTCCCGCCGTCCGTGCACGGCCCTGGCGGTGCGGGCGCGCGGTTGATGGCGGCGGGCCTCCGGCTCAGCGTTAATGCGGCCGCCAGCGGCCGGCCTGTGGCCCTCTCCGAGCGGTGACCTGGGGCTTGCGGCGCAGCGGGGACGGAGCGGTGGCATGGTGCCGCCAGCGGTGTCCGGAACCGTCGCGCGCCGGGCTGGCCTCGTGGCTTTGCACTGCTCTCCGGTGCGCCCGGCCCGGCGTCGGGCACACCGCACGCAGCGCACCGCCCAGGCCGCCCTCGGCTGGTGTGTCCGCTCGGCACAGCCCCACCGCCCGGCGGGGGCATTCGGGCTGACCGCCCCGGACTGTGGTCTCCGGTCCCGGCCGCTTCTCCGGAGTCTTTGCGGCGCTGTTCCGGCGCTCACCACTCTCCTGGTGTCCTTCGGGGGCTGCAGCGGCTGCCGGCGCGCCCCTGAGCCCAGCGCCACGGTGCGGGGTGGTCGGCGGATGCCGCGTGTCGGCGACGGGCATGGCACCGGGTCGGCCGGGCGGCCGTGCGGCTCAGAGCGCATGCGGCTGTCCGAGTCGGCGGGGGCTGTGCCGTTCTCCCATCGTTCGTCCTGCCGAGGCGCAGCGGCGCTGGCGGCGGCCCTGGGGGCTGGTCGTCTCCGGCTACCGCCGCGGGCAGCCTGCCGGCCGCGGCGGCCGGCCGACCGGCGCGTGTCGGGGCCGCGGGCGGCCGCCCCGTCAGGAGCGGACGGGGGCGGGTGAACGCCGGATGCGGTGCCGGGTGGGGAACGCGGGGAATGCGCGGATGCGCCGCGCCGTTCCGCTGTCGGATGCCGCCTGGAACTTCCCGGCGCCGCTGGTGCGCCTCGACGCGCGGGCCGCACTCCGCCGTGCAGCGCCGCCCCGCTCTCCGGGCGGAGGAGGGCGGCAGCGGCGGTACGCTTTGTGGCTGAGATGGGATGGATCGACACCCCAGTGGGAGGAGCGACGTGAGCGCGCAGGACAACGCCCGGACGGGCGTCGACGAGGGTGCCGGGCCGGGCATCGTCGTCGCGATCGACGGTCCGTCGGGTTCGGGCAAGTCCAGCACGTCCAAGGGCGTGGCAGCTGCGCGCGGCTTCGCTTACCTCGACACGGGGGCGATGTACCGGGCCGTCACCTGGTGGATGATGGAGCACCGGATCGACGTCGAGGACGCCGCGGCCGTCGCGTCGGCGGCACCGCGGCCGCAGATCGCGATGGGCACCGATCCCAGCGCCCCCACCGTCCAGGTGGACGGCGTGGACGTGGCCGCCGCGATCCGGTCGCCCGAGGTCACGGCGGCGGTGAGCGCGGTGAGCGCCGTGCCGGCCGTCCGTGAGCGGCTCGTCGCCCTGCAGCGCGAGGCCATCGCGCAGGGGCGCCGGGAACGCGGGGGCATCGTTGCAGAGGGGCGCGACATCACCACCGTGGTCGCCCCCGACGCCGCGGTGAAGCTCTTCCTCACCGCCAGTGCCGACGCGCGGGCGCAGCGCCGCAGCCGCGAGGTCCGCACCGCTGACGTCGACGGCACCCGCGAGGCGCTCGACCGGCGCGACCAGCTCGACTCGTCGCGGGCCGTGGCGCCGCTGCGCCGCACCGCCGACGCGGTGGAGCTGGAGACCACCGGTCTGACGCTGGACGAGGTGGTCGACCTCGTCGCCGGCCTCGTCGACGAGGCAGCGGCCGCCAGCCCGGCGGCCACCTGAGCCCGGACCGGGCTCGGCGGACGAGCAGTACCGGACCTGCCGTGCAGGGCCGGCCGCCCCGGCGCACGCCGGGGCCGAAACAGCACCGCGGCGCCTGGCCGGGCGCCGCACACTGCCGCCTCCACGGCACGCGACCTGGGCGCGTGGGGGCGATGTACCGGGATGGGGAATGCCGTATGTCCGACGTTTTCGACACCGACGCACCGACACCGGAGGCGGTGGCCGCCGCCGAGGGGGAGGCGGCCGTCGTGAAGCCCGTCGTCGCCGTGGTCGGGCGGCCCAACGTGGGCAAGTCGTCGCTGGTCAACCGCATTATCGGCCGCCGGGAAGCGGTCGTGGAAGACGTGCCCGGGGTGACCCGCGACCGGGTCGCCTACGACGCGTCCTGGCAGGGCCGCGCTTTCACCCTGGTCGACACCGGCGGCTGGGAGACCGGCGCCGACGGGCTCGCCGCGAGCGTCGCCAAGCAGGCCGAGTACGCGGCGCAGACCGCTGACGTCGTCCTGTTCGTGGTCGACGCGACCGTCGGGATCACCGACGCCGACGCCGCAGTCACCGACGTGCTGCGCGCCACCCGCAAGCCGGTCGTGCTCGCCGCCAACAAGGTCGACGGCGAGCTGCAGGAGCCCGACGCGATGGTGCTGTGGAACCTCGGCATCGGCGAGCCGTTCCCGATCTCGGCGCTGCACGGCCGCGGCACCGGCGACCTCCTGGACGCGGTCGCCGCCGCGTTCCCGGACGTCCCGCCGGTCCGCGACGGCGAGGAGGAGGACGGCCCGCGCCGCATCGCCCTGGTCGGCCGGCCCAACGTCGGCAAGTCCAGCCTGCTCAACCGGCTGGCCGGTGAGGACCGGGTCGTGGTCGACGCCGTCGCCGGCACCACCCGGGACGCGGTCGACGAGCTCATCGAGCTCGGCGGTATCACCTGGAAGTTCATCGACACCGCAGGCATCCGCCGCAAGTTCCGCAACCTGCAGGGCGCCGACTACTACGCGACCGTGCGCACCTCCGCGGCGCTGGAGCGGGCCGAGGTCGCGGTCGTCCTGATGGACGTCTCCGAGCCGCTCGCCGAGCAGGACATCCGGGTCGTCGAGCAGGTCGCCGACGCCGGACGCGGCCTGGTGCTGGCGTTCAACAAGTGGGACACACTGGACGAGGACCGCCGCTACTACCTGGAGAAGGAGATCGACCGGCAGCTGTCCCGGGTCTCCTGGGCGCCGCGGGTCAACATCTCCGCCAGGACCGGCCGGCACATGGAGAAGCTGGTGCCGGCGATCGACACGGCGCTGGCCGGCTGGGACACCCGCATCCCCACCGGCCGCCTCAACGGCTGGCTGAAGGAGCTCGTCGCGGCGACGCCGCCGCCGGTCCGCGGCGGCCGGCAGCCCAAGATCCTGTTCGCCACCCAGGCCGACACGCGTCCGCCGCACATCGTCCTGTTCACCACCGGCTTCCTCGAGGACAACTACCGGCGCTTCGTGGAGCGGCGGCTGCGCGAGGACTTCGGGTTCGAAGGCAGCCCGGTGAAGGTGAGCATGCGCATCCGGGAGAAGAAGAAGGGCAGCCCGCGCGCCTCCAAGGGCAGCGTCCGCCCCGACTGGAACCGCGGCGGGCGCTAGCGCCCGCCTGCACCGGCGCCCCCGCACCCGCCTCGGCGGGCGCGGGGGCGCCGTGCTCCGGTGCGGTGCTCGGTTGCCGCCGGGGCGGCGGTGCCGGAAGAATACCGGTCCCGGATCCGCCACCCCCCCTTGAGGAGTCCGCGCATGGAGCTGCCCGTCCCCTCCGGTGTCGACCCGAGCGTCCCGCACTCCGCCCGGGTGTGGAACTACTGGCTCGGCGGCAAGGACAACTACCCGGCCGACCGCGAGCTCGGCGACACGGTCATCGACACGTTTCCGCAGATCGTCGAAGGCGCTCGGGCGGACCGGGAGTTCCTGCGGCGCAGCGTGGGACTGCTGGCCCGCGAGGCGGGGATCCGCCAGTTCCTCGACATCGGCACCGGTCTGCCGACCCAGGACAACACCCACCAGGTGGCGCAGCGCGCGGCGCCGGACGCGCGGGTCGTCTACGTCGACAACGACCCGATGGTGCTTGCCCACGCGCGAGCCCTCCTCGACAGCACGCCGGAGGGCACCACCGAGTTCGCCGGCGCCGACCTGCACGACCCTGATGCGGTCCTCGCCGCGGCCGAGGGGGTGCTGGACTTCGGCCAGCCGGTCGCCCTGACCATCCTGGGCACGCTGGGCCACGTCCCCGGCTACGCCGGCGCGTGCGCGCTGCTGCGCCGCTACGTCGCAGCGCTGCCGGCCGGCAGCTACCTCGCCGTGTGCGACCTCGTCCTGCCGGACGACCCCGCCGCTGCGGCGGCCCTGGAGGCGTGGAACGCGCAGGCGGCCCTTCCCTACCGGGCGCATACCGCCGCCGAGCTCGCCGGCTACTTCGACGGACTGGAGCTGCTCGAGCCCGGCGTCGTCCCGGCGAACCGGTGGCGTCCCGAGCTCGCCGACACCCGCATCGGCCACGACGTCGAGCAGTACGCCGGACTGGCCCGCAAGCCCTGATCCGCACGGGCCGGCCGGAGCGCGGCCGGCCGCCCGGCGGGCCCGCGCCCCCGTGCTCCCGGTGCTGCACCCGCCGCTCGCCCTGCCCGCCCTGCCCGGTCTGCGCCGGTCGGAGCCGCGCGGGCCGGTCCGCACCGCAATTCCCTATTGGATGAGTGGGGTATGGTGGGGGGTGTATCCCCGACCGTGCGGGGAACGCCGATGAACCCGGCCGCGCTGGGCCGGGCGGGAGGGGGCCACCATGGCTGAAGAAGCATCCGCAGCTGTCTCCGGGGAGAACGGCGGCGTGCGCACCGTCGCGCCCGACCGGCTCGCCCGCGAACTGGGCAGCCCCGGCCTCGTCGTGGTCGACGCCACCACGCACCTGTCGATGCCCGAGTCCGGCCCGTACACGCTGGAGTCCGGCCGCGCCACCTACGAGGCCGAGCACATCCCCGGGGCGTACTTCGCCGACCTGCTCACCGACTTCGCCGATCCGGACGCCGGCCAGCCGTGGACGGTCCCGTCCTCGGAGCGGTTCGCCGCCGCGGCCGGCGCGCTGGGCATCGGCCCCGGCGCCCGCGTCGTCGTCTACGACCAGCGCAACGGCATCTGGGCCACCCGCTTCTGGTGGCACCTGCGGCTCGAGGGATTCGACGACGTCGCCGTGCTCGACGGCGGCCTCGCCGCGTGGCGGGCGGCCGGCCACCCGGTCACCGCCGAGCCCAGCCCGGCGCCCGCGCCGCGCACGTTCACCCCGCACCGCCGCCCCGAGCTGCTGCGCTCCACCGAGCAGGTGGCGGGTGCGCTCGGAGACCCGAACACGGTCCTGGTCAACGTGCTCGATCCGGAGACCTACCGCGGCGAGAAGCACACCTACCGGCGCTCCGGCCACATCCCGGGCAGCATCAACCTGCCCGTCTCCGAGGTCATCGACCCCGAGACCGGCGGGTTCAAGGAGCCAGCGGAGCTGCGCACGCTGTTCGCCGGCGCCGGCCTGCTCGACCCGGGGATCACCCCGGTCACCTACTGCGGCGGCGGTATCGCCGCAACCGGCGTCGCCCACGCACTGGCTCTGGCCGGCCGCACCGACGCCGCGGTCTATGACGGCTCGATGACCGCCTGGACCGCCGACGACGACCGCCCGCTCACCACCGGCCCCGACCCGCGCTGAGGCGCTCCCTCCGCCCCGCCCGGTTCTCCCGCCGCCCCGGTGGTGCGGATGTGCTGCGGGAGGTCGTCCAGAGCGGGTGCGGCGCCGCCGTTCCGGCTGGCCGCGGGTTCGGCAGTATCCGCGGAGGGCGTCGGCTTCCGCGCCCCGTGCCCGCCGCCGGCTCCCGGACCGGCCCCGATCCGGCCCTCCCCGATCCGTGCTGACCTGCGGGGACGTGATCGGAGCTGCTGTCTGCGGCGGGGCCCTCGGACACCGGCGCCGGGACCGCTCCCGCCGTGTTTCCCGGGCGCCCGCCGAACCGGGCCAATCCGCGATGATGGCGGCCTCCGAATACCCGGGAAGGCCGGACTCGGCAGTGGGAGGCGACGCGGTGAAGAGTGGGATCCTGATCGCACTGGGCGCATTGATGGTGCTCATGGGCGGCGTGTGGGGGCTGCAGGGGATGGGGGTGCTGCCCGGCAGCGTCATGACCGGTGTGACCCTGTGGGCCGTCGTCGGCCCGATCGTGGCCGTTGCGGGGCTGGCGCTGGTCCTGTGGGGCGTCCGGGCCCGGCGCCCTTAGGCCGTACTGCCGCCCCGCCCGGAGCCGGCGCGGACGGGGCGGCAGACCGGGCTTCTTCAGCTCGCCACTGCGCAGGAGCCGCGGTCGGCGCGGACCGGGCCGCCGTGGGTGGGGCGGATCTCGAAGTCGAAGATCTCCGCCGGCAGGTAGAGCGAGCAGCACGCGTTGGGGATGTCGACCACGCCGCTCACCCGGCCCTCGATCGGGGCCGCACCGAGCAGCAGGTACGCCTGCTCCGGGCTGTAGCCGAACTTCTCCAGGTAGGCGATGGCGTTGAGGCAGGCGTTGCGGTAGGCCAGCGTGGCGTCGTTGTAGTGGTTGGTGTCGCTTCCGTGGTCCACCGAGATCCCGATGAACGACACGAACTCGCTGTACCGCGGTTCCACGTTGCCGGGCAGGAACACCGGGTTGGTCGTGACGCCGTAGGCCGCCATGCCGCCCTTGATCAGGTCGACGTGCAGGTCGATGAAGCCGCCCATCTCGATCGCGCCGCAGAAGGTGATCTCGCCGTCGCCCTGGCTGAAGTGCAGGTCGCCGCCTGACAGCAGGGCGCCGGGCTGGTGCACCGGGTAGAAGACCCGCGCGCCGCGGGAGAAGTTCTTGATGTCGTGGTTGCCGCCGTTCTCCCGCGGCGGCACCGTGCGCGCGCCGGTGCGCGCGACCTCCACCGCCTCCTCCCCGGCCAGTGCTCCGGCCAGTACGCCGCTCTCCAGCGGCGGCAGGGCGAGCGGCGGCACCCGGTCGGGGTCGGTGGCGATCAGCGCGCGCTCGCGGGCGTTCCACCGGTCCAGCAGCTCCGGCGAGGGCGCCGTGCCGAACAGCCCGGGGTGGGTGATCCCGGTGAACTCCACTCCGGGGATGTGCCGCGAACGCGCCTTCTGCCCGTGGAAGTCCCACACGGCCTTGTAGGCGCTGGGGAAGTGGTCGGTGAGGAACCCGCCGCCGTTCTCCTTGGCGAAGATCCCGGTGTAGCCCCAGCCCTGCCCGGCGATCGGGCCCTGGTCCTGCGGCACCGGTCCCAGGTCGAGGATGTCGACGATCAGCAGGTCTCCGGGTTCGGCCCCGTCGACGGCGATGGGACCGCTGAGCATGTGCGTGCGGTCGAGGTCGACGTCGCGGATGTCGTTGGCCGAGTCGTCGTTGCGGATCTGCCCGTCGGTCCACTCGCGGCACTCCATCCGGAATGTGCTGCCGGGGCGGACGGTCGCAGCGGGCGGGATGCCGGGGTGCCAGCGGTTGTGGCCGGGCACGGACTGGTCGCGCATGGATCGGGTCTGGTCGACGCTGAACACGACATCGGGCATGGGACTCCTCCGGGAGAGCGGTGCGGATGCGGTCGGCGGGCCTGGACGCAGCGGGTTCAGGTGGGAGGAGGGAGGCCGGCGGAAGGCCGGCGGCGGGGGATGAGGCGTCGAGCGGGCGGAGGTGCGGTCGCGCGGTGCCTGCTGTCAGGGCCGGGGCAGTCGGGCGTGCCGGGGGTCGGCGGGCGGCTGCGGGTCGCCGGGGTCGGAGGATCGGCGCACGACGGTCGGTGCATGGGCGCTGGCGCCGGCGGCGTCGCGCAGCCGGGTCGCGGTGGAGCGCGGCGCGGTGAGCGCCGGGGCGGTGAACAGCCGCGGGGCGGGGGCGCCGCAGCCGCCGCAGTCCTCGGCGCGGGGTGCCGTACCCATCGGATGGTCGGCATCGAAGGTGCCGCAGTGCGGGCAGCGGAAGCGGTAGAGCGTCACGGAGCCTCCAAGGGGCAGGTGCGCCGCGGGCCGGATGTCCGGCGAACCCCTCTGAGTCAAGGGATCCGGGGGCGGGTGTGTCAATCCCGGCAGAGTCGGATTCCTTCCCGCGCCCGCCGCGGTGGGGCCGGCCACCGCGGATCCGTTCCGTGGTCTGACGGTCTCCTCGAGCCCGCGCCGGCCCTTCGGTCGTCCGGGTGCCCCGGTGGGGCCGGACCGGAATCCGGTCTACCGTGTGGTCCAGCGGCAGACCCGGGAGGTGCGGATGGCGGAGCAGGCGGACGGCTGCGACTCGGTGATCCTCGCGGGAGGGGCGGCGAGGCGCATGGGCGGAGTCGACAAGCCCGGGCTGGACGCGGGCGGTGCAACGCTGCTGGAGCGGGTGGCAGCGGCTGCGCCGGGCCGGATCGCGGTGGTCGGCCCGGCGCGGGAGAGGCCTGCGGCGCGCTACGTGGCCGAGGATCCGCCCGGCGGCGGCCCGGTGCCCGCGCTGCGCGCCGGACTGGCTGAGCTCGCGGTGGCGGCGGAGCCGGCCGGGCAGGGCGGGGGAGGGGCGCCGTATGTGGCGCTGCTCGCCGGCGACATGCCGTTCCTGTGCGCCGCGCACCTGGACCGGCTCCGCGCCGCGGCTGCCGGCCGGCCGGGCGCGGTCCTGCTCGACGGCGCCGGCCGGCACCAGTGGCTCGCGGGGGTGTGGGACGCGGCGGTGCTGCGCGCGGCGCTGGACGCCTACGCCGGGCGGTCCCTGCGCGGGCTGCTCGCCCCGCTCGGCCCGGCCGGCGTCCCCCTCGCGCCCGGCGATCCGGCCGCCGACGACTGCGATACGCCCGCCGACCTCGACCGCGCCCGCGCCCGGTTCGCCCGGCCCGACTGAGCACACCCGGTGCGCGCCGGTGACGGCGCCGTCCGCTGCGCTGCGCGGTGTCCGGCTCAGCCCTGGACGCCGCCCGGCTCGGCCCCGCCGGCGAAGGGTTCGGTGGACCGCAGGAAGCCGCGGACCTCGAGGAAGTCAGCGAGGTAGCCGCGGTGCTCGCCGCAGGCGAGCCAGGTCTTGCGGCGGTCCGGGGTGTGCAGCTTGGGGTTGTTCCACAGCAGGGCCCAGGCGGCGGCGTCGCGGCAGCCCCGGCGGGAGCACTGCGCGGGGAGTTCGTCCGGTTCGGTCACTGCGGGCTCCTGCATCGGGCGGGCGGCGGATGCCTCCACGCTACCGGCGGAGACCGCTGCCAGGCTCCAGTGCGCCGGCAGGGCCCGGGAGCGCCGGCGGAGGCGGGCACCAGCCGCGGGGCTGCTCCGGGCAGGGGGAGCGCAGTGTGCCGCACGCGGAGTGCGGAGAAGAAGGCGGCGCCGGGTGGCTACGGGGGCAAACCACCCGACGCCGCGCGGTGTTTCGACGGGGGCTCGAAACACCGACCGAGCGCTTCGACGGGGGACCGAAGCGCTGGACCCAATGTACACCGGCCCTCCCGGGTGTGCGTCAAGAGTCGATTACGACGTGATCTCGGGACACTCTCGCGACGTGCGGTTTCTTCGGATAGAGGTCAATTGTCCGGCGCGGGACCAACGGCCTTGGCGGGTGTTCCGAGGGGCGGCCCCGACGTGCGGCAAAGCACACGCAAAGCGCGGGTGGTGCGGCGGCGGGCGGCGCCGGTTGAGGCTGCGCCGGGCGGGGAGGGTGGAGCCGAAAGCGACATTCCGGCCGGACCCGTTCGCGGCGCAGCGGACACCGGGCTGCGGGCCGGGGCACTGAACGCCGAGGAGGCACCGTGAGCTCGCACACCTACCGCGTCACCGAGATCGTGGGCACGTCCGACTCCAGCGTCGACGACGCGATCCGCAGCGGGGTCGCCCGCGCCCACGACACCCTCCGGGGCCTCGACTGGTTCGAGGTGACCGAGGTCCGCGGGCACATCGAGGACGGCATCGTCGCCCACTACCAGGTCGGCCTGAAGATCGGATTCCGCCTGGAACCGGCCGGCTGATGCGCACCGCACTGCGGCCCGGCCGGCGCCGGCCGGGCCGCAGTAGCCGGGTGCGGTGCCCGGTGGGCCCGATCCGCAGGCCCGGCCGGGGCGAGCCCTAGGACGCCTGGCTCACCGTCGACATGTTGAAGTCGGGGATGCGCAGCGGCGGCATCGCCGTGCGCGGGAAGTAGTCGCCGTACTCGCGGGACAGGGCCGGCACGGCAGCGCCCGCCTCGGCGACCCGCTGCAGCAGGCCGACGGGCGACTCGTTGAACCGGAAGTTGTTCACCGCGCCGGTGACCTCGCCGTCCTCGACGAGGTAGACGCCGTCCCGCGTCAGCCCGGTCATCAGCATCGACTGCGGGTCGACCATGCGGATGTACCACAGGCAGGTCAGCAGCAGCCCGCGCTCGGTGGAGGCGACCAGGTCCTCGGTCGACGCCGCCGCACCCGGCTGCTCCAGCACCAGGTTGTCGGCGAAGCCGGTGGCCGCGGTGCCGAGCCGGCGCGCCGTGGCCCGGGTCTGCCCCAGCGCCGCGAGCACTCCGTCCGCAATCCACTCGGTGCGCCGTACCGGCAGTCCGTTGTCGAACGCGCTGGCGTCGCGCCCCGGTGCGTCGGCGATCGCGAACGGCGCGCACTCCAGCCCCGGGCGGGCCGGGTCGCTCAGCAGCGTCAGGCCGAGCCCGGCCAGGTGCTCGCCGATCCGCGTGCCGCCGCTGCCGCCGGCGGAGAACGCGCTGCGGCCCTCCGCCGCGTCGCGGGCGCCGGCGTCGAAGTACAGCGGCACCATCAGGTCGGCCACCGCGGTCGGCGGCAGCACCGCCGCGTAGCGCCCGGCGGGCAGCTCGACCTGGTTGGCGGCCCAGCCCGCGCGGCGCGCCAGTTCGGCGTCGAGTGCGTCCACGTCCACGTCGGCGAAGTCCCGGGTGGCCCGGCCGACCCACGCCGAGCGCGGATCGCCCTGGGCGGCGCGGGTGTTCATCTCGATGGTGCCGGTGGGCTGGTCGTGGCGGAGCCGCAGACCGGCGGAGGTGCCCAGGAACACCGACTCGACGGTGTGCTGGGCGAAGCCGTAGTGCAGCCGGCCGGACTGGGCGGAGGCAGCGAACGCCCGGCCGAGTCCGGCTGCGGTGCCGTCGAACACCTCGATGGCGGTGCCGCCCGGCGCGCCGTCCCACTCCGCACCGGCGCCGGCCTCTGCCGGGGTGACCAGCGGCATGGCCTCCTCGGAGGGCAGTGCCTCGGCCGCCGCGGCCTCCGCGGCGCGCACGAGGTCCTCCAGCTGGGCCGTCCCCTCCGCACCCTCGGCGTGCAGCCCGCCGCGCTCGATCACCCCGACCGAGGTGCCGGCCGGGCCCTCGTCGAGCGCGATCACGGTGACCGACCGGCTGCGCGCGACGCCGTTGGTGGTCAGCGACCCGCCGGCCCAGCGCAGGTTCGCGGTGCTGCGCTCGCGTACCAGCACCATGCAGCCGCTGGTCCGGGACAGCTCCAGCGCCCGCTCGACGACGGCCTGGGGATCCGAGCCGGTCAATTTCCCCACGCTGCTCAATTCCCTGCCTCCTGCACGGTGTTGAGGATGCGGACCCCGGTGAAGGCCGCCGCGGGGCAGCCGTGGCTGACCGCCGCGACCTGGCCGGGCTGGCCCTTGCCGCACCGGAAGGTGCCGCCGAGGACGTAGGTGGACGGGCCGCCGACCGCTGCCATCGACCGCCAGAAGTCGGTCGTAGTGGCCTGGTAGGCGACATCGCGCAGCATGCCGTCCAGGCGCCCCGAGCGGATCCGGTAGAAGCGCTGCCCGGTGAACTGGAAGTTGTACCGCTGCATGTCGATGGACCAGCTTCGGTCGCCCACCAGGAGGATGCCGTCCTCGATGCCCGCGATGAGGCCCTCGGTGTCCGGGCCGTGCGGGTCGGCGGCCAGCGAGACGTTGGCCATCCGCTGGATCGGCATGTGGCCCGGCGAGTCGGCGAACGCGCAGCCGTTGGAGGAGTCCAGGCCCTGGGCCGCGGAGATGCGCCGGTCCCGCTGGTAGCCGGCGAGCACACCGTCGCGGACCAGGTCGAAGGAGGACGCCGCGACGCCCTCGTCGTCGTAGCCGACCGTGGCCAGCCCGTGTGCGGCGGTCCGGTCGCCGGTGACGTGCATCCCGGGGGCGCCGTACTGCAGCTCGCCAAGCAGGTCCGGGGTGGCGAACGAGGTGCCGGCGTAGGCCGCCTCGTAGCCCAGGGCGCGGTCGAGCTCGGTGGCGTGCCCGATGCTCTCGTGGATCGTCAGCCACAGCTGGGACGGGTCGACGACGAGGTCGTAGCGGCCCGGCTCGACCGAGGGGGCGCGCATCTTCTCGTCCAGCAGGGCCGGAAGGTCGCCGATCTCCGCCTCGACCGTGGGCAGGTACTCCCAGCCGCGCGCGGTGGGCGGTGACAGCGTGCGCATGCTGTCGAGCACGCCGTCCCGGTGGGCGAACACCTCCACCTCGGGTGCGATGCGCACCCGCTGCTGCACCGTCGAGGTGCCGGCGCTGTCGGCGTAGAACTTCTGCTCCTTGGCCTGGAGCAGGGTGGCGTCGACGTGGTCGATCCGGTTGTCCTCCTGCAGCCGGCGGCACCAGCCCGAGAGCAGCGCCGACTGCTGGCGCAGCGTGACGGAGAACGGGTCGGTCGCGTAGTCGGACACCCAGGAGGCGTCGGTGTGCACCGGCTCGGGCGCGAGCTCCACCCGTTCCGCCGCGAGCGGCGCGGCGGTGCGGGCGACGGCGACCGCCCGGTCCGCGGCCTGCTCGGCGGCCTCGGGGGTCAGCGCGTCGGAGGAGGCGAAGCCCCACACGCCGCCGTGCACGACGCGCACCGCGAAGCCGAGCGTGTCGCTCTCGGCCGCGGTGTCGACGGCGCCGTCGGAGACGTCGAGGGTGCGGCCGCGGACGCGCTCGAGTCGGAAGTCGGCGTGCTCGGCGCCGAGCTGCCCGGCGCGCCCGAGGGCGGCGTCGGCGAGCCGGCGCAGGGGAAGGGCGAGGAAGTCCGCATCGATCTCAGGCACGGGCGCCAACCTACTGGTCGCGGCCCTGCCGCGGCCAGGGCCGCGACCAGTAGGCCGGGCGCGGCGTCCGCCCCCACCGTCCGCCCGGGCGGCGGTGGGTCCTCAACCGCCCCGCAGCACGTCGACGTGGACGTGGTCGAGGTGGCGCAGGATCTCGTTGTCGGGGTCGGGGGAGCGGTAGTCCCACCAGCCGCGCATGGATCCGCGGGAGTTCCAGATCTTGTCGTCGAAGATGACGTTGGCGACGTCCAGCTCCTCGGCGTGTGCGACGAGCCAGTGCGCCAGCAGCCACCCTTCGCGCCGGTTCTCCTCGGTCACCGGCCGGTAGAACACGTCAATCGCGCGCCCGTCGTAGTGCGCGGAGTCGCCGCCGTGCCCGGAGTCGATGCCGCCGGGCTCGTAGCCGCCCAGGCTCTGCTCGCCGAAGACCTCCGCCATGGCGTCCAGCACGGTCTGGGCGCGCGGAGTGAGCCCGCTCTCGGTGAGCTCCTCCTCTTCCAGCCCGCCGCGGGGAGTGGCACGGCAGTTCAGGCTGGGCCCGGCGTCGTCCGGAGGCCCCTCGGCGAGCCGCTCCAGCGCTGCGGCCGGCACACCGCCGGTGTCCGGCGCCTCCTGGCCGAGGGCCTCCAGCGCTACCGCAGTGGTGGCCGCCTGCGCCTGCTCCGTGGTGAGCGCGATGTCCCCGTCGCCGGTGTCCACCGTGCACTCGGGCCCCCAGGGCAGGGCGGTCCGGTCGACGCCGGCCCGCTCGAGCAGCGGCGGGCCCGCTACCACGGCGGCGCCGGCCAGCAGGGCGAGCACGACGAGCCCCGCCGCGCCGCAGCCCAGGCAGCCGCCGCCGCGGCGGCGCCGCCTTCGCGGGCGGCGGTGTCCGGGCCCGACCGGGCCGGGCGGCTGGTCGCTGTCTCCATCAGATGCGCTCACATCCGGTGTGACGGCGCCGCGGGGCCCAGAGTTCCCGCGCGGGCGCGGTCGGGCGCGGTCGGGCGCGGTCGGGCGCACCGGCGGGCGCCCGGCGGGTGCCGACCGCCCGGACGCTGGGACGTACCGGGTGGCGCGCAGCAGGGCAGGTGTCCGCCGGATGCGCGTCCTAGGCGTCGCTGCTGCCGCTGCCTTCCAGGACGTCGACGTGGACGTGGTCGAGGTGGCGCAGGATCTCGTTGTCGGGGTCGGCGGCCTCGTAGTCCCGCCACCCGGACAGCGACTTCTCGGAGTTCCAGATCTTGTCGTCGAAGATGATGACGGCGACCTCGAGCTCCGGGGCGTGCGCGAGCAGCCAGTTGGCCACCAGCCACCCCTCGCGCCGGTGCTCCTCGTTCACCGGGCGGAAGAACACGTCCAGGGCGCGCCCGTCGTAGTGGGCGGAGCCCTCGCCGTGCCCGGTGTCGTAGCCGCCGGGCTCGTAGCCGCCCACGCTCTGATCGCCGAACACCCCGCCCATCTCGTCGAGCAGGTTCTTGGCGCGCGGCGTCAGCCCCATCGGGAGCTCGTCCTCGGCGTCCAGGGTGCTCGGCGGGGTGACGCTGCAGGTGAGGGTGGGTCCGGCGTCGTCTGACGGCCCCTCGGCGAGCCGCTGCATGACCAGGTCGGGCACGCCGGAGGTGTCCGGCGGCTCCTCCCCGCGGGCCTGCAGCGCCACCGCGGTGGTGGCCGTCTTCGCCTGCTCCCGGGTCAGGGCCACGGTGCTGCCGTCGCTGCCGACCTCGACCGAGCAGGCCGGCTTCCACGGGAAGAAGGTCCGGTGGGCGTCGACCGGCCCCTGCATGCGCGGCACGGCGACCGCCGCGACAGCGATCAGCACCGCTGCGGCGAGCCCCGCCGCTCCGGCGTAGGCCCACTGCTCGCGGCGCTGCCTCCCGGTGTACTCCCGGCTGTGCTGCGGCGCGCGGTGCTGCCCCGGCCGGTGCGGTCCGGGGAGGGATCGGGGTGCGCGGCCGCCCGGTGCGGCGTGCCGGCCGGCCGGGGGGCCGCTGCGCTCGGGACCGCCCGGGGTGCGCTGGTCGCGTTCTCCGTGATCAGTGCTCACAACGGAGCAGACAAGAATCCGTACGGTCGGAATTCCCGACGATCATCACTATCTATCAAAAATAGGGGCAAATGGGATGTATGTCACGCGCTACTCGGCGCTGCTCCGCCAACCCGCCCGCATGCTGCGGCTCCGGCGGGACCCGCCTGCGGTTCAGTGCTCCTGGCCCGCCAGGGCAGCGAAGAGCCCGCCGGCGATCAGGGCGAAGGCCCACACGCGGTCCATCGTCACCTGGCGCAGCCGGAGCGCGTGCACCCCGACGAAGTCGTAGGCGAGCAGCGCCAGCACGCCGGTCGCGGCGACCATCGCGGCGGTGTGCACCGCAGTGGCGGCGAGCCCGGCCAGGGTGGCGTCGGCCAGCGTCCAGCCCGCTTCGGGCAGGTGCGGCGGCCCGGCGTGCGGGGCGCCGGCGGCGCTGCCCTGGCCGGCGCCGGCGCCGTCGGCGGGCGTACCGTGCCCGTGGCCCGCGCCGTGCTGTACGCCGGCGCCGGCCGGCCCGAAGTCGCCGGCCAGCACCGGCAGCACCATCAGCCCGGCACCGTGCAGCGAGGCCATGAAGAACGACCACACGCCCAGCTGCGGCAGCGACATGCGCACGTCGGCCAGGTGGAAGTGGGCCCGGCGCAGCAGCAGCCACAGCCCCGCCGCGACCAGCAGCGCGCCGCCGGCCACCCCGAACCAGTGCGAGGCCGCCAGCGACCCGGTGGCGGTGACCGCCACGGCCACGCAGGCGATCGCTGCCGCGTGCCCCAGTGCAAGCGCTGGAAGCGCCTTGAGCAGTGCGGCGCGGCCGCCCTCCTGGAGGCCGCGCGCGGTTGCCGGGAGCCACCCCATGCCGGGGTTGGCGCCGTGGAAGAGGCCGAGCCCGACCAGGGCCCACAGCTGGGCGGCGGTCATCTGGTTCCGCTCCGTCCCCGCCCCGGGCGCGTGCCGGCCCCGGGAACTCCGTGCTGCCGGTATCCGCTGCCGCTCAGCGCCGTTCCGGTGCGCGCCGGGCCGCCCACTGAGCGTCACATGCGTCCGGGGCTGCGGCAACGGAGCGCGGTGGCCGGTCCCGGACAGCGCCGCCGCCCGGGGCGGGCTGCAGCGTGTGCGGGGCCACTCGTGCCGGCACGGAATATGTCCGGTTCCCGCCCCGCTGTCTCCTGGTGGCGGAGGTTTCCGCGGGGAGTGCCGTGCGCCCTGCCCTCCGCCCGGCCGGCCCGCCGGCCGACCCGCGACGCAGAAGGCGAGGCGACTCGTGCGGACTCCCCCGAACCCTCCGGCGGACTCTTCCGGGACCGGGGCGCCGCCCCGCGGGGCGGACCGGGCCGCTGCACCGCCTGGGACCGGGGCGGACGTGGACGATGCGGGGTTCCGCGCCGTGCTGGGCCGGCACGCGGCCGGCGTGGTCGTGGTCACCGCGCCCGGCGACCCGCACCCGGCCGGCATCACCGCCACCTCGTTCACCAGCGTCAGCCTGCGCCCGCCGCTGGTCTCCTTCTACATCGACGCGCGCTCGGCCAGCTGGCCGGTGATCCGCGACGCTCCGGCGTTCGCGGTGAACCTGCTGGCGGAGGGCCAGCGCGACGTGGCCGCGCGGTTCGCCACCCGCGGCGTCGACCGGTTCGCGCCGCCCACCCGCTGGCAGCCGGGCCCCGAGGGCGCCCCGCTGCTCGCCGGCGCCTCCGGCCACGTCGTCTGCAGCCCGCACATGACGGTCATGGTCGGCGACCACTGGCTGGTCGTCGGCCGCGTCACTGCGGCGCCGCCGCCGGATGACCCTGCGTCCCGCCCGCTCCTCTACCACCGCGGCGGCTACGGCGCCCTCGGCGGCTGAGGCCGGCAGCGGCGGAGCGGGGCCCGCCGCTGCCGCCCGCCGCGGCCGCCGCAGCGGGCAGCGGGAAAAGCCGCCGGGCACGGCCTCCGGGTCACGCGCCGTAGGAGATCTCCACGCGCCGGTTCTTCGCGCGGGCGGCCGGGAGGTCCTCGCCCTCGGAACCGGTCTCCTCGGCCAGTGGCTCGTCGGCCCCGACCCCCTCGGTCTCGATCTCCGGGCCGTCCGCGCCGAGCTCCTCCTCCAGGACCGCGCCGACCGCCTCCGCGCGCTCCTGCGATAGCGTCCGGTTGTAGGCGTCGTCGCCGATCCCGTCGGAGTGGCCGGTCACCTGCACCGTTCCGGTCACCCCGGACAGGTCGGCTGCGGCGTCGGCGATGGTTCCGCGGGCCGTGTCGGTCAGCTCCGCCTCGTCGAAGGCGAACAGGACGTCAGCGGACAGGGTCAGCGTCGTCGTACCGCCCTCGTTCTCCTCCACCTCCAGCTCCTCGACCGAATCGGCCGGATCGATGCCGGCCACGAATGCGGCCGGGTCGATGGCGGTGACCGAGGCGGCCAGCGAGTCGGGGTCCGGGCGGCCGGGGTCGCCGTGGGGGCGGGCCCCCTCGGCGTGCGCCGCGGCGGGGGCGAGGAGTGCGGCGGCCGCCGCGCAGGAGAGCAGGGCAGTGCCGGTGCGTACGGCTGCCATCTACTCGCCTTCCTGTTCGACCGGAACGTTCAGGATCGGCGGGAAGCCGTAGAAGTAGACGTCCACCGCGGTCATCTCGTCGCGGGGCGCCGCGAAGTAGGCGGTGAACGTGGTGGCCTCGTCATAGGGCAGCGGGGAGCCCCAGTCCGGTTCGAGTGTGGTGCCGTCCTCGTCGGAGACCGAGTTGTAGCGCTTCAGGTGGGCCATGTCGACCAGGGCGATGTTGCCGCCGTCCCCGCCTCCGAGAACGTCGTAGATCTCGGGGTCCTCTGCCGCGTCCGACCCCGGGGTCTCCGGGGTGACGGTGTAGTCCATCTGCAGCAGCTCGCCGCGCGGCTTCACCGCATTCACCTCGAAGGTGACCGAGCCTTCCCGGTCGGCGTAGGGGAAGGTGCCTTCGGCCACGGCCTCCCCGGCCTCCACCGGGCCGGTGCCGGGGCCGTCTCCGGGGGGAGTCGCCGCCGTCGTCCTCGCCGCCACCGCCGGAGCAGGCCGACAGCAGCAGGGCGAGGGCGGCCAGGCCTGCCGCGCCTGTGGCGCGGGACCGGTTCCCAGTGGGCTGAGCGGGCATCGTCTTCTCCTCTGCTCGGGGTACTGGCCGTCCGGCGTGCCGAGGCGGGGCGGCGACTCCGCCCTCCGCGTCAGCCGGTGCTCTCGAACGCGACTTCGACCCGCCGGTTCTCGGCGCGGGCATCGGGGATGTCGGAGCCGTCGGAGTCGGTCTCCTCGGCGAGGGGCTCGTCGGCGCCGCGGCCCTCGGTCTCCATCTCCGGTGCGCCCTGCCCCATCTCGTCGGCCAGGGCATCGGCGACTGCGGCGGCGCGCTCCTCGGAGAGCTTCTGGTTGTAGGTGTCCGCGCCGATGCCGTCGCTGTGGCCGACGACGGTGACGGTGCCCTCCGCACCCGCGAGCTGCTCGGCGAGGTCGGCGAGGACCGATGCGGCCGCGCCGTCCAGCTCCGCCTCGTCGAAGGCGAACAGGACGTCGGCGGCGATGGTGACGGTGGTGGTGGAGCCCTCGATCTCCTCCGACTGCATCGGCTCGACGGAGCCGGACGGATCCATGCCGACGATGAAGGGGGACGTGTCGCCGATCGGCACGATGAAGCCGTCGAAGGGGCCGGTGGCGTTCTCCGGGTCGCCCATCAGGGCCGCTTCGTCGCCGGCGGCGGCCGGGGGCGCTGCCAGCAGCACTCCGGCGGCGAGCGCCGCCACTGCGGCGGTGCGCCCGCTGCGCCACCCGGGCGCCGCGCTCACGAGTCGTCCTCGCTGTCGCTCTCGGCGGCGCCGGTGACCGGGACGTCCATGATCGGCTGCTGGCCGTAGGGGTGGAGGTCGAGCTCGGTGACGCCGTCGCGCGGCGCGGCGAAGTAGGCGCTGAACGAGTGCTGCTGGCCCAGCGCGAGGCTCTGGTTGGGCTCCGGCTGGAGCTTGCGGCCGCCGTCGTCCTCGACGATGAAGTACCGCTCCAGGTTCTCGGCGTCGACCAGGGTGAACTGCTAACCGGTGATGGAGAAGCCGAAGAGCCCCCAGACCGACTCGGTCTCGGTCCCGTCCTCCGGAACGGCCGGGGTGAGGGTGTAGTCGAGCCGCATCAGGTCGCCCTGCACGCTCAGCGCGTTGACCGCGAATTCGGCCGCGCCCTCGTACTCGGCGTAGGAGAGCTCCGTCTCGGCGACCACCTCGCCGGTGGGGGCGGACGGCGACTTCTCGTCCTCGCCGGCCTTGTCCTCCCGGCCGGTGCCTCCGCCGCCCGAGCAGCCTGCCAGCAGCAGTGCCGCGGCCGCTGCGCCGGCCGCGGAGCGGAGCGGCAGGCGGGCGGCGGCTGGAAGGGCGGATGCGGGGGATCGCATGGGACGTCAACCTCCGGGTCCGTGGTCAGGGGCGGCTCCGGACCAGCAGCAGCAGCGCTGCTGCCGGCGGGCGGAGCTGCTGGCAATGACGCGCCCCGTAGTCGCACGGTTCCCCGAAGCAGCCCCGGCCGCCCGCGCTGGCCGGATCCGGACGGCGGCGGGGCGGAGGGGAGACCGAACACGAGCGGGGCGCCCGGCCGTGCCGGGCGCCCCGCTCAGGGGCCGGGCCGCTCCGGTGCGGCGGCCCGGTGCGGTGTCAGGGGCAGATGGTGTCGAGCGATGTGGCGCTCTCGCCAACCTGGCGACCCGGCGTGGTGGGGGAGGGCTCGGGCAGGCCGGTGTAGTCCTGCCACTCCGTGGAGCCCTCGCCGTCGGGCTCCGCGCCCGTGCCGCCGTCGCCGCCCTCGCCCCCGGCCTGGTCCTCGGGCGCCGAGGGAGCGCTGCCGCTCGGCTCCGGCTGCGGGCCGGCCGTGTCGTCGCGGCGCCCCTCCTGGTCGGCGACCGCGTCGTCGACCAGCCGTCGGATCTCCTTGAAGTCCGGGTAGGCCGGGTCCACCTGCGGCGGCGACAGCTGCAGCGACTTCATCTCGCCGTCGGTCGACACGGCGTCGGCCAGCTCGATGAAGGCGGGCAGCTTGTTCTGCGGGATGTCGGTCTTCAGCGTGCGCTTCGCCGCGCCGGCCAGCTCCTGGAAGCTGGACAGCACCGTCGTCGGGTCGGCCTGCTCCGCCACGTACTTCACCAGGCAGCCCTGCCGGCCCATCCGCGCGTAGTCGTCGCTGTTGACCCGGCTGCGGCCGTACCAGAGCGCCTGGTTGCCGTCGAGGTGCTGGTCGCCCGCCTCCAGCACGTCGCCCTGCATGCCGTAGGGGATCGGCTCGTCGATGTGGACGTCGATGCCGCCGATGGCGTCGATGACGCCCTCGAAGCCCTTCATGTCCACCAGCGCGTAGTACTCGGGCTCCATGCCGGTGATGTGCCCGACGACGCCCTTGAGGGTGTCGGCGGCGGGGTCGGCCGCATCGGGGTTGTCCGCCAGCCGCTCCGGGTCGTCGGCGACCGTCTGGTAGACCTCGTTCAGGATCAGGTCGAACCCGCCCGGCGGCGGATAGGCCTCGGCCAGCTTGCTGCCCTCGGGGAACTGCACGTCCTCGAGGTTGCGCGGCAGGCCGATCAGCACCACGTCGCCGTGCTCGACGTCGATGCTGGCGAGCATCATGGTGTCGGTGCGCATGCCGTAGCGGTTGCTGCCGGAGTCGCCGCCGACGAGCAGCACCTCCACCCGGTCCCGCCCGTTCCACGGGTCGGCGGCGTCGTGCGGCTCGTCGTCGACGGCGCCCCCGCCGCCGAACACCGAGCTCAGCGCGTCGTAGGCGGTGTAGGACGTGTGCATCACCGCGCCCGCGGGCGCCGCGATGCCCAGGCACAGCAGCACGACCAGCGTCCCGCCGGCGAACCGTGCGGCGCCGCTGCCCGGCCGGGGGCGGGTGATCGACCAGGAGTGCGCGACCACGGTCATCCAGAGCACCGCCAGCAGGAACGCCGCGGCGCCGACGGTGGCCAGCCACTGCGCCTGCACCGCCATCCGGGCGCCGCGCGCGAGGTCGCCGGCGAGCAGCACGGCGATCAGGACCGCCACGGCGAGCAGCGAGAGGTAGCTCACCATGATGACCGCGCCCGCGGCGCGGCGCCCGCTGCGCAGGTGCGCGATGCCGGGGAGGACGACCGACGCCGCAGTGAGGCCCAGAGCGCGGCGGGTGCTCTTCGGCGCGCCGGTGTCCGCTGCGGCGCTTTCCGCGGCGCTGTCCGGGGTAGGGCCGTCGCCGTCCTCCGGCTGCTGCTCCCCTGCCTTCGCCATCGGGGTCCCTTCTGTGAAGCCCGTCTGCCCGTCCACCCGCGTCTGACCGAATTCGGACCGGTCATGGTTCCACTAAGGGTCAGGCCGAATTTCGCGTTGTTCCGTTCGGTGCCGCACCGTGCTGCCCCGCCCCTTCCGGAGCGGCACACGCGGCGCCGGAACCCTTCCGTTTTCTTCCGCATGGGACCGCACTCATGCAGGACACCAGTGTCTCGCTTTGCCGGAGTTGTTCGTACGGGGCCACGCCCAGCGGGTCCGCCTCACTGCTGTCCGACATGTCGCGAGGAGGAATCGTTTGGCGGAACCCGGGGCCGACTGTGGCCGAAGGCGGTCTTGTTTCTTTCGTTCTCCCTCGTCGAGGAACGCCGCAACTGCCATGATCTGGCCGCAGGAGGGGGCGGCACCCCGGGGGGAAGGGGGCCGTCGCTGAGACGAAAGGCGAATCATCGTGCTCGATACGGTCGATGCTGCGCTCATGCGCGCATTGCAGGGGGACGGACGGGCGACCTATCAGGCGCTTGCGGACGGGGTCGGGCTCTCGCGCACCGCAGTGCGGGCCCGGGTGCGGCGGCTGGCGGCGCTGGGAGCGATCCGGATCGTGGGGGTCCTGCACGCGGGGGTCCTCGGCAGGGAGGTGCTCGGCCACGTGACGTTCACCGTGTCCGGGCCGGTCGCGCCGCTGCTCGCGGCCGTCAAGGAGCGGGAGTCGGTGGCGTTCGCCGCGCAGACCGCCGGCCGCTTCCCCGCGGTCGCCCAGGTGCGGGTCCGCGACGACGCGGCGCTCGCCGCAGAGGTCGCCGAGCTGCGCGCGCTGCCCGGCGTGGTCGGCGCCGAGGTCTTCCGCGCCGGAGCGGTGGTCAAGGACGCCAACAGCGCCGTGCAGGAGCTGCGCGACATCGCGGTCGACCCGCTCGACTGGCGCCTCGTGCGCCACCTGCAGCGCGACGGCCGCGCCTCGTACGCGGAGCTGGCGCGCAGCGTCGGACTGTCCCAGGCGGCCGCGCGTTCGCGGGTGGTGCGGCTGATCGAGGCGGGCGTCGTGCACGTCACCGCGGTGGTGGAGCCGTCGGTGGTCGGCGCTGACGAGCGGCTCGGCTTCGGCGTGCGCTGCCGCGGTGCGGCCGGGGCGGTCGCCGCACGGGTGGCCGCGGTGCCCGGGGTGGCGTTCCTGGCCACCGGTTTCGGCCGGTACGACCTCATCGGCGAGGCGGTGGGGCCGGACCGGGCCGCGATCGTCGAGGCGGTCGAGGCCATCCGGGGATGCGCCGACGTGGGGGTGCTGGAGACGTGGGAGCATCTGCGGGTGGCCAAGGAACGACTGCGCGGGGACGGCGGGCGGCTGCCCGTGCCGGCCGAGGAGAAGGAGGCCGCCGCGTGAGCGGAGCGCCCCCGGCCGGGGCGGCCCCTCCCGCGGGAGCGGAGCCGCCGGCCGCGGCGCCGGTTCCGGGCGCCGCGCTGCGGCTGCGCGGCAGGGAGTTCGGGCCCGGCTCGGCGGCGGTGATGGCCGTCGTCAACCGCACCCCCGACTCCTTCTACGACCGGGGCGCCACCTTCGCCTTCGACGCGGCGCTGCGCGCAGCCGCCGACGCGGTCGCGGCCGGCGCCGACATCGTCGATGTGGGCGGCGTCAAGGCGGGCTACGGCGCCGAAGTCGGCGCGGACGAGGAGACCGAGCGCACCGCGCCGTTCGTCGCCGCGCTGCGCGAGCGCGACCCGCACACCGTGATCTCGGTCGACACCTGGCGCGCGCCGGTCGCCGAAGCCTGCCTCGCCGCAGGGGCCGACCTGGTCAACGACACCTGGTCGGGCGCCGACCCGGACCTGGCCCGGGTCGCCGCCGAGCACGGCGCCGGCCTGGTGTGCAGCCACAGCGGCGGCCTCGGGCCGCGTACCGACCCGCACCGGGTGGCCTACGCCGACGTCCTGGGCGACGTGCTGGACACCGTCACCCGGCTGGCCGAGCGCGCCGAGTCGCTCGGGGTGCCCGCCGAGCGCATCCTGGTGGACCCCACCCACGACTTCGGCAAGAACACCTACCACTCGCTGGAGCTCACCCGGCGGCTCGACACGATGGCCCGGACCCGCTGGCCGGTGCTGGTGGCCGTCTCCAACAAGGACTTCATCGGCGAGGCGCTGGACCGCCCGGTGGGCGGCCGGCACGCCGGCACGCTCGCGGTGCTCGCCGTGTCGGCCTGGCAGGGCGCCCGGGTGTTCCGGGTGCACGACGCCGGCGCCGCCCGGGCGGCCCTGGACGCCGTGGCCGCTGCCGCCCCCTGACGCGGGGCCCGCGCGGCGCACACCGCCGGTCCGGCCGACCGCTGCCTGCGCCGCCGCGGGCCCGGGAAGCGCAGGCAGCGGCCGGCGGGGAGCGCGCCCTACCGCTGGTGCGGGCGCTCCCAGGGGGTACTGAGCGCTCACTGCGCACGGTCCGGGCGCGGGGCCGGGGAGCCGCCGCCGCAATCTGTAACCGGCGGTAACATTTGCAGAGTTTTCCGGCGCCCGCGGCTTGCATTGCCAGGAAGTTACCGGTGAGTATGAAGGGGGGCGGCCTCCGCGCGCTGTGCGGCCGGCGCCCGCTCCGGCGTGCATCAATGGGAGGCTGACGTGGCGCTAGCGGACACCCTGACGGCGGTCGGTACTGCTGCCCTGAGCAGGAGCGGCGCCCGTCCGCTCGGTGCCCACCTGTTCGCCGTCCAGCCCGGCCTGCCCTTCGCCGCCACCGTCCTCCCGGTCCGCTGCGCCCCCGGCGACAACCTTGCGCTGCACGCCGCCGTCGCGCAGGCAGCGCCCGGAACGGCGCTCGTGGTGGACACCGCAGGTGCGCCGGAATACGGCTACGTCGACGAGATCATCGCCGTCGCCGCCCGGGTGCGCGGGCTCGCCGGCATCGTGGTGGACGGCTGTGTCAGCGACATCGCGGGTATCGCGCGCGCGGGGCTGCCGGTCGTCGGCGCCGGCGTGGCGCTGCGCGCCCCCGGGCACGAGGCGGGCGGATCCATCGGCGAGGACCTGCTGCTGGAGAACGCCGGCGCAGTCCCGGTCCCGGTGCGCCGGGGGGACTGGGTGGCCGCCGACGACGACGGGGCCGTCTGCCTGCCCCGCGGCAAGGCCGCCGACATCGTGGCCGGTGCGCTGCGCGGCGCGCGGACGGAGCAGGAGATCGTCGACGCCCTGTGCGGCGGCGCCACCACCATCGACCTCCTCCGCCTCGATCCCACCCGCGTCGCCGGCTGGGGCGGCGCCCGCGGCCCCGCCGCGGAACCCGCGGCCCGCGAGGCCTGAGCCGCCCGTCCTCCCGGATCCTGCCGCTGGCCGCCTGGAGGGCAGGCGGTGCGGGCGGGTGGTGCGGGCGGGTGCGGGAGCGTGCGGCCGGACGGTGCGGCCGGGTGCCGGCGGGCTCTCCTGGCCGCCGGCCGCGGGCAGGCGGCGGCAGTACAGCGGGCGCCGTGCCGAGGCGGAGCGGCGCGGCTGCTGGCGGAGCGCTCCAGCCGGTTCGAGGGCGGGCGCGGGGTGCGCGGGCCTCGCCGGGCGCCGGCGGGCAGGTGCGGGGCGCGGGGGGCCACCCCGCCCGGAAGCGGGGAGGAGGCGTGCTTTCGGAGGCCCGATCGTGCGATGCGGGCCCCCGAAAACGCGTCCCCTGGGGCCGGGGTCAGTCCTCGGCGCGGGAGAGCAGGTCGTCCAGGTAGCAGGCGGCCTCTTGGAGGGCCAGCTCCGGATCGCGGTCGCGGATGGCCTCGCAGAGCCGGTCGTGGTCGAGCTGCTCCGGCGTGGGGTGGACCGACTCGGCGATGCTGCCGTAGACCACCGTGGAGATGTCGTCGTAGAGCTCGATCAGCAGCGGGTTGTGCGTCGCCTGGACCACCGCCAGGTGGAACGTGAAATCGGCCTCCACGAACGCGGGGACGTCGCCGTCCCGCCAGGCCTCCCCGCGCAGCGTGAGCGTGCGGTCCAGAGCGGCCAGGTCGGCATCGGTGCGGCGGACCGCGGCCAGCCGCGCCGCCTCGATCTCCAGTGCGCGGCGCACCTCCAGGTTCTCCCGGGTGCGCGATCGCTCCAGGCGCCGGCGCAGCGCGCCGCCGAGCTCGCTGGAGGCGCGCACGAACGTGCCGGCGCCCTGCCGGATCTCCAGCAGGCCGGCGTGGGCGAGGGCGCGGACGGCCTCGCGGACCGTGTTCCGTCCGACCTCCAGCTGCTCAGACAGCTCCGACTCGGTGGGGATGCGGTCGCCGACCCCCCACTCGCCGGAGTCGATCTGTGCTCTGAGCTGGCCGATGACCTGGTCCACCAGTCCGGTGCGGCGCGTCGAGGCGAGGGGCACGCGGGAACCTCCTAGATGAGCCGGAGCCGGGGGGGCGGCATCCGGATCGGGTGACGGTTAGGCCGGAGCTTAGACCAGCTTGTGCGCAGAATAGGCTCACCCGGCGAATGAGTTACCCTGTCGATGTTGATCCCGTCATCCTATGTATGGAGTGTGCGTGTCTGCATCCCCCCGCCCCGACGGCGCGCCGCGCCCGTCCGGACGCCGCGGAGCCGCAGCGCTGATCGTCCTCGGCGTCGCGCTCGCCGCGGTCAACCTGCGGACCGCCATCACCAGCGTCGGACCGGTCCTCGGCGAGCTCTCCGGCGGGCTGGGCATGTCCAGTGTGCTCGCCGGGGTCCTGACCACGCTCCCGGTGCTCTGCTTCGCCGCCTTCGGCCTGGCGACGCCCGCCCTGGTGCGCCGCTTCGGCGAGCACCATGTGCTCGCCGCCGCACTGCTGTGCATCGCCGCCGGCCTCGCACTGCGCCCGCTCGTCGGCGACCCGTGGTCGTTCCTGGCGCTGAGCGCGCTGGCCCTGTCCGGCGGCGCCGTGGGCAACGTGCTGCTGCCGACACTGGTCAAGACGCACTTCCCGCACCGGATCGGCGCCGTCACCACGCTCTACACCACCTTCCTCGCGATCGGCACCACGATGGCGGCCGCGGGCACGGTCCCGATGCTGCAGGCCACCGGGAGCTGGCGGATCGCGATCGGCTTCTACGCCGTGTTCGGCGTCGTCGCGGCAGTGCCGTGGCTGCTCCTGCTGCGCGCCGAGCCGCCCCGGACGCCGCGCTCCGCGGCGCTGTCCCTGCGCGCCGTCATGCGCACCGGCATGGGCTGGCAGTCGGTGCTCTTCTTCGGCACCCAGTGCACCGTGGCCTACATCATGTTCGGCTGGTACGCCGAGATGCTCCGCGACGAGGGCATGACGGCCGCGGGCGCCGGACTGGCGCTGTCGGTGCTGACCGCGCTGGCCGTGCCCACCTCGCTGGTGCTGCCCGGGCTCATGGCGCGCTCCCGCGACCACCGCGGCTTCGTGGCCTTCTTCTACGCCTGCTACGTGGTCGGCCTCACCGGCCTGTGGATCGCCCCGGTCGCCGGGGTATGGCTGTGGACCGTGTTCATCGGCCTCGGCATGGGCACCTTCACGCTGGCCTTGACCTTCTTCGCGGTGCGCACCCGCACCGCGGCGGGGACCGCCGCCATGTCGGCCGCCAGCCAGAGCCTCGGCTACCTGATGGGCGGCCTCGGCCCGTTCCTCTTCGGCCTGCTGCACGACGCGACCGGGGGCTGGCACGCGCCGCTGGCGATGGTCGCCGTGCTCACCACCGCCAACGCGGCTGTGGGCCTGCTTCTGGCGCGCCCCCGCTTCCTGGAGGACGCCCCGTCCCTCGTCCGCGCCAGCGGCGGAGCCGGTGCAGATCCGGCGGCGGCCGCCCGGGAGGCGGCTGCCGAGGGCGCCGGAGGAGCGGACGCGGACGAGGCGGCGGCTGCCTCCGGGGTCAGCCCGGAAGCCAGTCGACCTTCCCGATGAGCAGCACCGAACCGGCGAAGGCCACGATGTCGATCAGCGAGTGCGCGACGACGAGCGGCATCACCCGGCTGTAGCGACGGTAGAACCAGCAGAACACGACGCCCATCACGAGGTTGCCGAAGAACATGCCCACCCCCTGGTAGAGGTGGTAGAAGGCGCGCAGGACCGCGGAGGCCATGATGATGCGCACCGGCGACCAGCCCATCTGGCCCAGGCGCAGCATCAGGTAGCCGACCACGATCACCTCCTCCAGTACGCCGTTCTTCACCGCCTGCAGGATGAGCACCGGGTACTGCCACCAGTGCGCCTCCAGGCTGCTCGGCGCCACGGTCACGGTCAGCCCGAGCCCCCAGGACACCAGGTAGACGACCAGGCCGCCGGCGCCGATCCCGGCGGCCAGCAGCGCGCCGGTGCCCAGGTCCCAGCCGGGCCGGCGCAGGTCGAAGCCGATCGTGGCGGCCGACTCGCGGGTGCGGTGCAGCAGGTGCAGCACCAGGGCCACCGGCGCGAGCGCGAACACCAGCGACGTCGCCTGGCGGGCGAAGTCGAGCCACGGCCGGTCGGCCTCCGCGCGGGGGGTGACCAGGTTCGCCGTCTGGTCGGCGAGCCCGCCGGGCGCGGTCAGCGCGCCGGTGAAGGAGATGACGGCCGACACCGCCGCGGCACCCAGCGACAGCGCGAGGACCCAGAGCACCTCCTGGCCGAGCAGCCTCCGGGTCGGCGCCGCCGCCTCCGGCAGCGCGGGAGCGCCGGCCGCGGTCCGGCCGGGGCCGGGCGGTGCAGCGGGCTCGGCGGGGTCGGGGAGCGGGGAGTGCGGCTCGGACATGGCGCCGATCATCGCATGCCGGTCCGGGACCGGGCGCACCGCCGCGGGCCGGTCGGCGCACCGCAGCGCGGGTGCTGGGGCCGCCGCGCGGCCGCGAGGG
>NZ_BAAGXT010000061.1:0-29351 GCF_054779695.1 Nocardiopsis coralliicola
GCGTCCGCCCGGGCGCTCCGGGCGGCACCTCCCGGAGCGCCCGGGCGGACGCGGCGCCCCCGCCTTCCCCCGCCGGCGCCGGGCGGGGCCGCCGCAGCCAGGGAGCCGGACGCGCACCGCCGGTCAGCTCCACCGCCCGCCGCGCAGGACCACTCCGCACCGCCCCGGCCAAGCGAACCGCCCGGCCGGGGCCGTCCGAGACAGCAGCGCCGCCGGCACCGCCCCGATGGGCGCGGAAGCCGCCCCGCAGTACCGCACCACCGCGCACCGAGCAGCCGGCCGACCAGCGCCACCTGACCGCCCGCACCGCCACCGGATCCACTGGGAGTCCCATGAGCACGCCGCCGTCCACCGAAGGCCCCGCCGCGGGTACACGCCGCTCCGCCCGCGCGGCGCGCACCGCGAAGGCCGCACCGACCGCGCAGGCCGCGCAGGCCGCACCGGCCGAGGTCCCCCCCGTCTCCTTCGACGAGATCAACGCGATCGCCGCCGGGCACCACCATGACCCGCACTCCGTCCTCGGCGCCCACCCCGCCGGCGGCGGGACGTACGCGGTGCGGGCGCTGCGCCCGCTCGCCGAGTCGGTGGCGGCCGTGCTGCCGGACGGCACGCGCGTCCAGCTGCAGCACCGGCACAACGGGGTGTTCGACGGCCTCGTTCCGGCCGGCCCCGGCGGCGGCGCGCCGGACTACCGGGTCGCGGTGCGCTACACCGGCGACGGTCCCGAGACCGTCGCCGACGACCCCTACCGGCACTCCCCCACCCTCGGCGAGATGGACCTGCACCTCATCGGCGAGGGCCGGCACGAGGAGCTGTGGCGCGCGCTCGGCGCCCACGTGCGCGGCGACGGCTCCGAGGCGGCCGGCACCTCCTTCGCGGTGTGGGCGCCGGGCGCCCGCGGCGTCCAGCTGGTCGGCGACACCAACCACTGGGACGGAACCGCCTACCCGATGCGCTCGCTCGGCTCCAGCGGCGTGTGGGAGCTGTTCGTCCCCGGCCTCGGCGCCGGAGCACGGTACAAGTACCGGGTGCACGGCCGCGACGGCGGCGTCCAGGACCACGCCGACCCGGTCGCCTTCGCCGCGCAGTGCCCGCCGGAGACCGCATCGGTGGTGGCCGACTCCGACTACCGGTGGGGCGACGACGCCTGGCTCGCCGAGCGCAAGGCCGGCGACTGGACGCGCCGCCCGATGAGCATCTACGAGGTGCACCTGCCGTCATGGCGGCCGGGGCTGGGCTACCGGGAGCTCGCCCACGAGCTGGTCGAGCACGTGCGCACGGCCGGATTCACCCACGTCGAGCTCCTGCCGGTCTCCGAGCACCCGTTCGGCGGCTCCTGGGGCTACCAGGTGACGTCCTACTTCGCGCCGACCTCCCGGCTGGGCAGCCCGGACGACTTCCGGTTCCTCGTCGACGAGCTGCACCGCGCCGGCATCGGCGTGCTGCTGGACTGGGTCCCGGCGCACTTCCCGCGGGACGCGTGGGGCCTGGCCCGGTTCGACGGGTCGCCGACCTACGAGCACGCCGACCCGCGCCGCGGCGAGCACCCCGACTGGGGCACGCTGATCTTCGACTACGGCCGCCGCGAGGTCCGCAACTTCCTCATCGCGAGCGCCCTGTACTGGCTGGAGGAGTTCCACATCGACGGGCTGCGGGTCGACGCGGTCGCCTCGATGATCTACCTCGACTACTCGCGCGACTCCGGCCAGTGGGCACCCAACCAGTACGGCGGCCGGGAGAACCTGGAGGCCATCGACCTGCTCAAGGAGCTCACCGCGACGGCCTACCGGCGCAACCCGGGTGTCACGCTGATCGCGGAGGAGTCCACGGCCTGGGAGGGCGTGACGCGGCCGACCGACGCCGGCGGGCTCGGCTTCGGCTTCAAGTGGAACATGGGCTGGATGCACGACACCCTCGAGTACCTCAAGCGGGACCCGGTGCACCGCAGCCACCACCACAACGAGGTCACGTTCTCGATGGTCTACGCCTACAGCGAGAACTACATCCTGCCGCTCTCCCACGATGAGGTGGTGCACGGCAAGGGGTCGCTGCTCTACCGGCAGCCGGGCGACGAGTGGCGGCGGTTCGCGGGCCTGCGCACCCTGTACGGCTACATGTGGGCCCACCCCGGCAAGCAGCTGCTGTTCATGGGCGGCGAGATCGGCCAGGGCGAGGAGTGGTCGCACGAGGACGGCGTGCAGTGGTGGCTGCTCGATCACGGCTACCACCGCGGCGTGCAGGCGCTGGTCCGTGAGCTCAACACGGTCTACAAGGCGCGGCCCGCCCTGTGGTCGCAGGACACGGTGCCGGAGGGGTTCTCCTGGATCGACGGCGGCGACGCCGACGGCAACACGCTGTCCTTCCTGCGCTACGGCGAGGACGGATCGGTGCTGGCGTGCGTGGTGAACTTCTCGGCGGTACCGCACGAGGGGCGCCGGATCGGGCTGCCGTCGGGCGGCCGGTGGCGCACCGTGCTCGACACCGACGCCGAGCGGTTCGGCGGCTCGGGATTCGCGGCCGGCCAGGATGGCGCCACCGCCGAGGAGGAGGGGTGGAACGGCAGGCCCTTTTCGGCCGTGCTCGACGTGCCGCCGCTCGCCGCGGTGTGGCTGGAGCCGGAGCCGGGCCCGGTGCCGCCCGTCCGGCGCGCCGCAGCCGCCGAGGCACCGGCGAAGAGCAGCGGAAAGGCGGCCGCCAAGGCCGCCCCGAAGAACCCCGCGAAGGCGGCGAAGGGCACCGCGAAGGGCGCGTCCGCGAGCACCGCCGGGAACACGGCGAAGCCTGCGGCCAAGGCCGCGGGCGGCGCCAAAGAGACCGCCCCCAAGGCCGCTGCGAAGCGGGCCGGCGCAGCGAAGGGCACCGGGAAGAGCCGCGCGAAGGCCGGCCCCGCCGCGAAGGAGGCCGCCGGGCCCACCGCCGGCGCAGCCGAGGACAGCGCTGCCCGGGGAGCCGGCGGCACGGACTGAGTCCCGCCCCGGCCACCGGGCGGCGCGGCCGGGGCAGCGGGCAGCACGGCAGGGGCGGCGCACAGCGCCGCCCCTGCCTTTCCTGTGCGCTCGCCGGCCTCACCCGGCCGTGCGCCGGCGGGCCGGGGAGGCCGCGACTGCCGCCGAACTCATGCCCGCCGATAGGGAGCCCGCGAGTCACTCGCTGCGTCCCATCCGTCACTTGCGCCCTGAACTACGGTTCTTTCCAGTGCTTTCGGAGCCCGATCCCGAATGTTCCCGAACGGCCATCCGGGCCCGGGCCGGCACGGGCGCTGCCCAGACAACGCAGACCGACGACAGAGACGGAGGCACCGTGGCGGGTGCAGCAGAGGAGACGGCGCCGGAACCGGGGGCCGGCGGCGCAGCAGGCGCGGCCGGCCGGGCGGGCCCGGTACAGGCAGGCGGCGCAGGGGGCCCGAGGGCCTCCGGGGGGCCGTCGCGGCGCCGGATCGACGCGCTCGACGTGGTCCGGGGGTTCGCCCTCTGCGGGATCCTGCTGGTCAACATCGGCCCGATCACCTGGATGGGCTACAACGTTCCGGCCGAGGAGCTCACCGGCGCCGCTGTGCCCGAACTGTGGCTGCACATGCTGGTGGACGGCCGGTTCTTCCCGATCTTCTCGTTCCTGTTCGGCGTCGGCTTCGCGATGTTCCTGGACTCGGCGGCCACCCGGCACGCACGGCCGCGGCTGCTCCTGGTGCGCCGGCTCGCCGCGCTGGCAGTGTTCGGCGGGGTGCACTACCTCGGCCAGCCCGGCGAAGCGCTGCTTCCCTACGCCGTCTTCGGCCTGCTGGTGCTGCTCCCGGCGAGCTACCTGCCGCGCGCCGTGGTGCTCGCGGGCGGCGTGGCCGGCTCGGCGGCCGCGCTGGCGCTGTTCGGCGGCGGGCTGGCGCTGACGCCGGGCGTCTTCCTGCTCGGCATGGCGGTGGCGCAGTACCGGGTGCCGCAGCGGCTGGACGGCGCGACCGGCTGGGTCGCGCTGGCGTTCGCCCTGTTCACCGCGGCGTCGGTGCCGGCTGCCCTGTGGCACTGGAGCGACGTGGAGAACACCGGGTTCAACACCTCCGGCGGCGTCGCCGGCCTGCTCATGGCCGGCGCCTACGTGACCGGGCTCTGCCTGCTGCTGCGCACCCCGCTCCGCGGCGCGCTTCAGGCGCTGTTCGCACCGCTCGGCCGGCTGGCCCTGACCAACTACCTGACCGCGACCGTGCTGGTACTGATCGCCGGCTGGGCGCTGGACTTCCAGTCGGCCGAGCAGTGGGGCGCGCTGTTCGCGGTGGCCGGCGGGGTACTGGCCGCGCAGTGGGTGTTCTCGGTGCTGTGGCTCCGCACCTTCCGCTACGGCCCGCTGGAATGGGTCTGGCGCTGCGTCACCTGGTGGGAGCTGGTGCCGCTCCGCCGCGGCGCCCAGTCCCCCGCCGCCCCGGCCGAACCGGCCCCCGCCCGGGTCCACTAGCGCACCCGCGCGGCCCTGCACCCGCGGGGCCGCGCGGCCGCGGGTGTGCCTCCGGGGCACCGCGGGCGCTGCGGCCTCCGCGCACGCAGGCCAGCCCTCCCCGCACCCACCGGGACCGGGGCGCCGCGGTCGCCGCCCGTGAGCGCGGGGCCGGCCCCTGCGCGGCGGTCCCCCCGGGGGCTGCAGGCGGCGCTCACCTCGCCGGAGCCGCCACCACCCGTGCCGAGCACGGCCGCCCTGCGAGCGCGCGGAGCTCGCAGGGCGGCACGGTGGTCCGGTGTGCGGGGCCGCCGGGTGCCCGCGGGCACGGCGGCGGGGCTGCGGGAGGAGCGCAGCGGGCGGCGGCGGTCAGTCGCGGCCCTTCTTGTACTCGGTGATGTCCATGGAGGCGGCGACCTCGTCGTAGACCTCGCCGAACGCGGGGTCGGCCGCCGGGACGTAGATGAGCACGTCGCTCTCCGGCAGGTACCACATGCGGACCTCGAAGGAGGCGTCCCCGTCGCAGGCCACGTTCCACACCCGGTGGTGGGACTTGAGGCCGTCGGCGTGTTCGGAGAGCCCGCCCTTGCCGACGGTGAAGGCGGCCTTCTTCGCGGCCTTGCCCTCGGCGCCGGGGGCGCGGCACTCGCCCTTCCCGTGCGTCCAGCCGTTCTCGCGGTCGAACGCGCCGCCCTTCTTCGGCCAGGAGGCGTCGTGGTGCTTGGCGGCGTCGGCGAACACCTGCACCGAGCCGAAGCCGCAGTCGTCGCCGTCGGCCGGCGTCAGGCAGAGCCGGTTGCCGCCGGTCGACGCCGCCCAGTCCTTGGGGACGTTGATCGTGATGCCGTGGAACTCGGTGGGCGAGTAGGAGGTGTCGCTCGCCGGCAGGACACCCGCGTAGGAGTTGTCCACCTCGGCGGCGGGCGCCTCGGGCTCCTCGTCCGCGCCGCAGGCCCCGGCGGACAGCAGCAGCACGGCCGCGGCGGCCGCCCGGCCCGTGCCCCGCGCCCAGCGCCCGGAGCGTCCGGTCTGGGGTGCCGGTGCTGGCATCAGTTCGCCTCCATCTGTACCTTCGAACGCCCCCGACGATAGCGGCACCGCGGACCATACCGGGCCGGCCCGTGCCGCCGCGCGGCGGGCGGTGCACCGGAGGCGGCGGCCCCGCGCGGCCGCACTCGCCTTTCCGCGGGGGCAGCGGAGCCGGCGCTCCACGCCCTAACCTGGCCCCATGGCCGACCTAGCGCAGCGCATCGAGGACCTGATCGAGCCCGTCGCCGGACTCCGCCGCCGGGGGTCCGGCCGCGTGATCCTGGAACTGGACCTGACGGCGGGCGTCGCCGACGAACCCCCGGGCTCACCAGTGGCCCACCTGCTGGCCCGGCGGCGGCAGCTCTTCACCGACGTGGTGGAAGGGCTGCGCCGAGGCGCCCGCGACCCCGGCGTCGCCGCGCTGCTGGCCAAGGTCGACGGCACCGCCCCCGGGTTCGGGCGCTCCCAGGAGATCCGGGACGCCGTTGCGGCGTTCCGGGCGGCCGGCAAGCCCGCCATCGCCTGGAGCGAGAGCATCGGCGACTTCGGCCCCGGCACCCCCGGCTACTACCTCGCCAGTGCCTTCTCCGAGATCGCGCTCGCGCCGACCGGAACGGTGGGACTGACCGGCCTGGCGTCCCGCGCCTACTTCCTGCGCGACGCGGCGGAGAAGCTCGGCCTGGAGCCGGAGGCGGCCGCCCGCTACGAGTACAAGACCGCGGTCAACATGTTCACCGAGCGCGGCTACACCGACGCCCACCGGGAGTCGGCCGAAGCCCTGCTGGACGCGCTGTGGACCCAGGTGCGCGCGGGGATCGCCGCCGACCGCGGCCTGACCGCCGAGCAGATCGACGCCCTCGCCGAGCGGGCGCCGCTGCTGGCCCGGGAAGCGCTGGACGGCGGTCTGGTCGACCGGCTCGCCTACCGCGACGAGGTCTATGCCGATCTGCGCGCCCGGGTCGGCGACAGCAGCGAGCCGCGGCTGCAGTACGTGTCCCGGTACAACCGCGCCAAGGCGGCGTCCGCCGCGCGGCCGGGGCCGGGCCGCCGCGACCGGATCGCGCTGATCTCGGCGCACGGGCCCATCCACGGCGGGCACAGCCGCCGCTCACCGCTGACCGGCACCGGCAGTACCGGGTCGGAGACGGTGGCGGGGGCGTTCCGCGCGGTACGCCGCGACTCTTCGGTGCGGGCCGTGGTATTCCGGGTCGACAGCCCGGGCGGGTCGCACTCGGCCTCCGACGCGATCCGCCGCGAGGTGGAGCTGACCGCGAAGTCGGGCACGCCCGTGGTGGTGTCCATGGGCGACGTGGCGGCCTCCGGCGGCTACTACGTCTCGATGGCGGCGGGCACCGTGGTCGCCCATCCGGCGACCATCACCGGCTCCATCGGGGTCTACATCGCGCGCACCTCCACCGGAGCGCTGCTGGACCGGATCGGGGTGGGTGTCGGCCGCATCGACAGCGCGCCCAACGCGGGCATGTTCGACGGCACCCGCACCTTCACCGAGTCGGAATGGGAGCGCATCGGGGCACTGCTGGACGCCGTCTACGCCGACTTCACCGGCAAGGTCGGCGCAGCGCGCGGCCTGTCCGACGACGAGGTGGATGCGCGGGCGCGCGGCCGGGTGTGGAGCGGCAGCGATGCGCTGCGGCTCGGCCTGATCGACCGGCTGGGCGGCCTGGAGACCGCGGTGCAGGCGGCCCGGGACGCCGCCGGCGCCGGCGCCCTGCCGTTGGAGCCGTTCCCGCGGCTCTCCCCGCTGGAGCGGCTGCGGCCGCCGGAGTCGAGCGACGACCGCTCCGCCGCACCGCAGGGCTTCGCCGAGCAGGCGCTGGACGTGCCGCGCGGCGCAGTGGCGGACCTGGCCGGCCGGCTCGGCATCGCAACGGAGGGCGTGCTCACCCTGCCCGGCGACTGGCGGGTGGGCTGATGGACGGCTTCTCCGACCCGGGGTTCCTGGGCGGTGCCGCCGGACCCGGGCCGTCCGGAACCGGGGACACCGTCGCCCCCGGCCCCTACACCGACGCGATGGCGCAGCTGGCCGCCGGGGTGGCGGTGCTGACGGTGCGCGAGGAGCGGGATGACATCGGCGGCACCGTCAGCGCGTTCACGTCGGTTTCCGCCGACCCGCCGACCGTGCTGGTCTCGCTGGATGCGGACGGCTACCTGAACGAGGTCGTCGGACGGCAGGGCGCGTTCGCGGTGAGTGTGCTCTCCGCGCAGCAGCGGGCGCTGGCCGGCCGCTTCTCCGCGGAGGGCCGGCCGAGCGCCCGCCTGCTGCTGGCCGAGGAGGCGCACCACCGCGGTGCAGCGACGGGTGCGCTGGTCCTGGACGGCGCGCTCGCGGCACTGGAGTGCCGGGTGGTCGGCCGCGCCGAAGTCGCCGACCACGCCGTGTACTACGCCGAGGTCACCGCACTGCCGGACGTGCACGGCAGCGCGGCCGGCGGGGCATCCGGCGGCACCGGCTCCGGCCCCCTCGTCCGGTTCGGCCGCCGGTACCGCACCCTGGGGTAGGTGAAACTCTCTAGAGAGGTCTCACAACGCACACCCGGCCGGGACCCCGTTGTGCTGGCGGCGCCAGTTCACAGCGGCGCCCGGCCGGTCTGCAATGGATGGCATGGACGGCTTCTATACGGCTCTCGGAATCCTCGTAGCAGGGCTGATCCTCGCGCTGATCCTCTGAGTCCGCCTGGCGCCTCCGGGTCGGGGGGCTGCCCCCGGCGCGCCCGCTTGCCTCCCAAGGGGCGCGCCGGAAGGCAGAACCCCGGTGTCGGTCCAGGCCGGCCTCGGTGAGCCAGTCGGCGGTGGCGGGCTCGCTGGCTCTGATGCTGCCGCTGGGCCTGATCTCGGCGTTCTCCCCGGAAGGGCGCGGCGGCGACGTGTGGGGCGTGTGGTTCAGCGTGACCCTGATGTTCTGGGGGCTCGCGCTGCCGATGACAGCCGCGCCGACGGCGGCGACCGCGGCGGCACCGCCGGCGCCGCCGCGGCGCACGTCATGCCGCCAGAGTCCGTTCACACCAGGTACGTAGCACGGCGCGGCGGTGGGGTTCACTCCTCGGCCGGAGAGAATCCTGGGACCGGCAGCGCGCACCCCGACGGCATGGACGGTTCCGGCGCATCAGTCCAGGCCGGCCTCGGTGAGCCAGTCGGCGGCGACGGACTCGGCGTTCTCGTGGTCGACGCTGACCCGCTCGTTGAGGGTGAGCAGGTCCTCGGTGGTGAGTTCGGCGGACACGGCGTTGAGGGCGGAGCGGGCCTCGTCGTCGACGGCCGCGTCGTTGATGAGCGGCACGACGTTCTGGGCGCCGAAGACGTTCTCCGGGTCCTCCAGGGGCACGAAGCCCTCGACCGCGATGGAGGGGTCGGTGGTGAAGAGGTTGGCGGCCTGGATGTCGCCGTCCTTGAGCGCCTGCGGCAGCACCGCGGGGTCCAGCGAGGTGAAGGTGCCGAACTCCACGCCGTAGGTCTTCTCGACGCCGGGCAGGCCCTGCGGGCGCGTCTCGAACTCGGCCGGCCCGCCGACCGCCATGTCGCCCGCGACCGGTTCCAGGTCGCCGATGGCGGACAGGTCCTCCTTCTCCGCGGTCTCCTCGGTGACCGTGATGGAGTCCTTGTTCTCGGCTTCGGCGGAGTCGAGCACGCTCAGCCCTTCGGGCAGCGCCTCCTGCACCCGCTCGTCGGTCTCCTCGGTGGTGCCGGCCGGAGCCTCGGGGTCGAGGTAGAGCAGGATGCCGCCGTTGTACTCCGGCATGACGGACAGGTTCCCCTGCTCGATCTGGTCGTAGTAGACCTCGCGGCTGCCGATGTTGAGCTTCTTCTCCACCGTCTGGCCGGCGCCTTCGAGGGCCTGGGCGTAGATCTCGGCGAGCAGCGCCGACTCGGGGAAGTTCGCGGAGCCGACGACGAGGCCGGAGCCGCCGTCACCGCCGCCCCCGTCGGCGTAGGGGTCGGAGGCGCCGCAGGCGCCCGCGGCGAGCAGCAGCGGGAGCCCTGCGGCCGCGGCGGCGATCCGGGTTCGGACGGGCATGGCACACCTTCTTCGATCGTGCGGCATGGGTGGATCTGCGGAGTCAGCGGCGGTCGGTGGCGGTGCGGCGCGGCGCCCGCGCGGGGGCGCCCGGCCGCGGTCAGGAGCGGGCGGCCAGGGCCTTCTCCCGCAGCCCGCGCGGCACGGCGACGCGGTAGGCGGCGGTGAACACCAGCAGGACGAGCAGCGCGAGCAGCACCACGAGCAGGGATCCGCCGGCGACCATGCCGAACTCCTGCTGGCTCTGCCCGTCGAAGATGAACTTGCCGAGCCCGCCGGCCCCCGCGTAGGCGGCGATGGTCGCGGTGGCCACCACCTGCACCGAAGCCGTGCGCAGCCCGAGCAGCACCATCGGCGCCGCCACCGGCAGTTCGAGCCGGAACAGGACGCCTGCGGCGCGCATCCCCATGCCGGTCGCGGCGTCGGTCAGCTCCGGCTCGACTGCGCGCACGCCCTCGTGGGTGTTGATCAGGATCGGCGGGATCGCGAGCACCACCAGCGCCACCTGCACCGGGACCATGCCGATCCCCATCAGCAGCACGACGAGCAGCATCACGCCGATGGTGGGCAGCGCCCGGCCGATGTTGGCGACGGTGACCGCCGCGAAGCCGCCGCGGCCGGTGTGCCCGGTGAGCAGCCCGACGGGTACCGCGATGGCGGTGGCCACCAGCATGGCGACGGCGGAGTAGAGCACGTGCTCGCCGAAGCGCGCGGGGATACCGGACGGCCCCTGCCAGTTGGCGGGGTCGGACAGCCAGACCGTGACGAGATCGCCGACGTTCACCGGCGGGCCTCCCTTCGCGTGCCGCGTGCCCACGGCGTCAGCATCCGCTGCAGCGCCACCAGCAGACCGTCGATGGCCAGTGCCAGTGCCACGGTGAGCACCACGCCGACGATGATCGGGGTCGGGAAGCGGACGTTGAAGCCGTCCTGCAGGATGAGCCCGCCCAGCCCGCCCAGGCCGACCAGGGAGGCGACGCTGACCATGCTGATGGTGGCGACCGCGGCCACCCGCAGGCCGGCGATGACGGCCGGCACGGCGACCGGCAGCTCGACCGCCACCAGCCGCCGCAGCGGCGAGAAGCCCATGGCGATCGCGGCCTGGCGCACGTGCTCGGGCACCTGCCGCAGCCCGTCGGCGACGTTGGGCACCAGGATCGCGAGCGTGTAGGCGGCCAGCGGGACCACCGCGGTCCAGATGCTGAGCCCGGTGTAGGGCAGCATCAGGAAGAACAGCGCGATCGAGGGCAGCGCGTAGAGGATGTTGACGAAGCCGAGCAGCGGCGGGTAGGCGGTGCGCCAGCGGGCGCCGGCGATACCGATCGGCAGGGCCGCGGCGAGGCCGATGAGCACCGGCAGCAGGGACAGCTGGAGGTGCTCCACGAGAGCGCTCAGAATGCGGCCGTCGAGGTTGGCGGCGATCCAGTCCCAGCGGATCAGCGGCCCCTCACCCACGGCCGCCCTCCGCTCCGGTTCCGCCCGCTCCCCCGTCGTCCGCGGCGGTGCTGCCGGGCTCGGCGTCGCCGACCGACCAGATGGCCGAGCCGAGCTCGCTCTGCGCCACGACGCCGACCACCGCGCCGTCCTCGTCGACGCCCACGGCGCGCCCGGCCGGGGAGAGCACCGCGGCGTCCAGCGCGGCCCGCAGCGAGTCGGTGCCGACGTGGAAGATGTGGCCGAACGGCGCCAGCGGCACCTCCTCGACCGGCGTGGCCCCGTCGGCGCCGGCCAGCGCGTCCTCGGCGAGCCAGCCGAGCGGGCGGCGGCCGGAGTCGGCGACCAGCAGCCACGGCTCGCCGCGGTCGCGCGCGGTGCGCAGCGCGTCCCGCGCCGCGGTGCCGGCCGCGACGACCGGGTCGTCGCGCAGCCGGAGCCGGGACGCCGGGAAGAAGGAGAGCCGCCGCACGCCGCGGTCGTAGCCGATGAACCGCTCGACGAACGCGTCGGCCGGCTCGGCGAGCAGCCGTTCCGGAGGCGCGTACTGGGCCAGGACGCCGCCGGGGCGGAAGACCGCGAGGCCGTCACCGAGCCGCACCGCCTCGTCGATGTCGTGGGTGACGAAGAGGACGGTCTTGCGCAGCTCGCTCTGCAGCCGGAGCAGCTCGTCCTGCAGGCCGGTGCGGACGACCGGGTCGACCGCGCTGAACGGCTCGTCCATCAGCAGGATCGGCGGGTCGGCGGCGAGCGCGCGGGCCACGCCGACGCGCTGCTGCTGGCCGCCGGAGAGCTGGTGCGGGTAGCGCCGGCCCTGGCTGGGCTCCAGGCCGACCAGTTCGAGCAGCTCGCCGGCGCGGGAGCGGGCCCTGCGCCGGCCCCAGCCCAGCAGCAGCGGCACCGTGGCGACGTTGTCCAGCACCGTCCGGTGCGGGAAGAGCCCGGCCTGCTGGATCACGTAGCCGATGGAGCGGCGCAGCTCTGCGGGGTCGCGGCTGCGCACGTCCTCGCCGTCGATGGCGACCGTGCCGGCGCTGGGCTCGACCATCCGGTTGACCATGCGCAGCGCGGTGGTCTTACCGCTGCCGGAGGAGCCCACGAGCACCGTGGTGGCGCCGGTCGGGACCTCCAGGTCGAGGGAGTCGACGGCGACGGTGCCGTCGGGGTAGCGCTTCGCGGCGCCCTGGAAGGTGATCATGGGTGGCGGTGCCTCGCATCTCCGGCGTTCGGCGGCCCTCAGGATCGCTTGCTGCGCTCCCGCGTCCAGGGGACGAGCTCCGTCAGGGAATCCACGACGATATCGGCCTGCTTCGCGTCCGGCCGGTCGGCATGCAGGTAACCGAGCATTCCGCGGCGGACCAGTGCGGTGCGCATGCCGGCCGCGCGGGCCGGGAGGACATCGTTGTCGACGCGGTCGCCGACGTAGAGGATCTCCGCGGGCGCGGCGCCGGCAGCATCAGCGACCCGGGTGAAGAAGGCCGGGTCGGGCTTTTCCACCCCCCAGTCGGCCGAGACGTACACGGCGTCGGCCGGCAGTTCCATGGCCTCCAGCGCCGGACGTGCCTGCGCCGGCTGGTTGCCCGCGATGACGACGCCCACGCCGAGGCCGCGGAGCCCGCCGAGGGCCGCGCGCACGTCGGGGTAGAGGTCATCGGCGTCGAACCCGTCGGCGAGGGTGTCCGGATCCGCCGCCTTCCATGCCGCGACCTCTGCCTCCAGATCGAAGCCGGGCCGGATCAGCCGGAACGCGTCGGTGAGCGGGCGCCCCTGCGCGAGCACCCCGCCCATCAGCCCGAACAGCGCAAGCCGCGGCACGCCGAACCAGTCGGCCCACCGGGAGAAGATGCGCGTCTCGTCGATGAGCGTCTCGCCGACGTCGAACACCACACTGCGAATCGTCACGAAAAGGACGCTAACACGGCCACCCGACACAACCGAGGCCATTGCCCGTGCGGACCTGCGCACACGCGCGCGCAACCGCCATCGGGCGGCTGGGGAAACGGCGCGGGCGCCGGCCTGGCCCGCCGCCGGCTGCGGGCGCCCCGGCTGCCGCCCGGCCTACTCTGCGGGGATACCGACCGGCGGAGCAGCGGACGCGTCGGACGCCGGGACTGCGCGGGACGGCGGGCGGAGCACCGCGAACTCGTCGGTGACTTCGAGGTGGGCGACGCGGAACCGGAAGAGCGCGGCGGGGCGTCCGCCGGAGCGGCCGGAGGGGACGGAGCGGCCGGTCTCCTCGATCTGGCCGCGGCGGAGCAGCACGCGGCGGAGGTTGGTGGCGGCGACGTCGTGGCCGAGGGCGGCCCGGTAGAGCCGGGAGAGCTCCGACATGGTGAACTCCGGCGGCGCCAGCGCGAAGCCGATGTTGGTGTAGGAGAGTTTGGACCGCAGCCGGCGGCGCCCCGAGTGCACGATCGAGGAGTGGTCGAACGCCATCGGCGGCAGCTCGGCCGCCGGGTGCCAGGCGGTGTCGGCCGGGATGACCGGCTCGATGTGGGCCGGCACGACTCCCAGCGAGGCGGTGGCCAGGGTCCGCGGGCCGGGCGAGCGGTCCGGGGCTCCGCGGGTCTCCAGCTGCTCGATATGGGCGAGGTCGCACACGTCGACCTTCTGCGCGAGCTGGCGGCGGATCGACGCGCCGAGCCCCTCGTCTGCGCCGAGGCGGCCGCCGGGCAGTGCCCAGTCCCCCGCGAACGGCGGCTGGGCCCGGCGCCAGAGCAGCACGCTGAGCTGATCGCCGCGGATCTGGAAGACGGCAGCCAGCACCTCGTGCGCCGCCGTTCCCTCCCGGTCTGCTTCCGCCCCTGCGCCCGCTGTCTCCATCACCCCCCATGTTAGGCTCTGTTGAATTTTCGTCTTGCAGTCAAAAACTGGCCCCCCGGCGAAGGGATCGAGACCATGACCACTGCGACCGCGACGGCGGCGGACGAAGTGCGGCGGCTCGCCGACGAGCGCGGCGCCGTGATCCTCGCGCACAACTACCAGCGCCCCGAGATCCAGGACGCCGCCCACCACACCGGGGACTCCCTCGCCCTCTCCCGGCTCGCCGCCGAGGTGGACGCCGAGACCATCGTCTTCTGCGGTGTGCACTTCATGGCCGAGACCGCCAAGATCCTCGCGCCGGAGAAGACCGTCCTGCTGCCGGAGCCCAAGGCCGGCTGCTCGCTGGCCGACACGATCACCGCCGAGGACGTCCGCGCGTGGCGGGCCGAGCACCCCGGCGCCGTCGTCGTCGCCTACGTCAACACCACAGCGGCGGTGAAGGCCGAGACCGACATCTGCTGCACGTCCTCCAACGCCGCCGACGTCATCCGGTCGCTCCCCCGGGACCGCGAGATCCTCTTCCTGCCTGACCAGTTCCTCGGCGCGCACGTCAAGCGGGTCACCGGGCGCGACGACATCCACGTGTGGATGGGCGAGTGCCACGTGCACGCCGGCATCGACGGCGCAGCACTGCGCGAGCGCGCCGCCGCCGATCCCGAGGCCGAGCTGTACGTGCACCCCGAGTGCGGCTGCGCCACGTCGGCCCTCTACCTCGTGGGCGAGGGCGCGGTGCCGCCCGAGCGGGTGAAGATCCTGTCCACCGGCGGCATGCTCGCCGCCGCGGAGCAGACCTCCGCCGGCAAGGTCCTCATCGCGACTGAGACCGGCATGCTGCACCAGCTGCGCGTAGCCAACCCGACCACCGCGTTCGAGCCGGTCAACCCGCGGGCCGAGTGCCACTACATGAAGATGATCACGATGGACCACCTGCTGCACAGCCTGCGCACCGGCTTCGGCGAGGTGACGGTCGACGCGGAGACCTCCGAGCGGGCCCGCGCCTCGGTCGAGCGGATGATCGCGATCGGCGCGCCCTCCCGCGGCGGCGAGTAGCGCACCCCGGCATCCGGCTCGCGCAGCGGACCTGCGCGGGCCGTTTCCCGCGCGGGCGGCCGGCCGCGCCGATGCCGCCCGCGCGGTGTCCGCGCCCCCGGGCGGACCCGCCGCCGCGGCCGGGAACCCGCCTCCGACGTCGGCATCTGGGTCCAACCGGTAACAAATAGCTCACTGTCCGGACACACCTTGCCCACTCCCCCAACGCCCCTCAGCGGCCGCCGTTAGCGTCGTCCGCAACCGGGGACTTCGGGGCCACCGCCGGCACGGCCCACCGGGCACGGCGCCGCTTTAGCAGCCGGGACCGCCGCTGCTGCTGCGCCGGTGCGGGCGGCTCCGTCCGCCCGCGCGCGAACACCGGGAGGACCGCCAGGGAGGTCGCGTGGCCGCACAGCCGGACCAGCAGCACCCCGGGCGCCACCGCGCCCGCACCGGCGCAGCCCGCGCCGCCGATCCGCACGGCGGCGGCGCTGAACGCTGCTACGACGCCTTCGCCCCCGAGCTCTACGCCTACGCGTGGACCCTCCTCGGCCCCGGCGGCGGCCCCGCCGATGCTGTCCGCACCGCACTGCTCGCCGCCGCCCGCCTCTCCGATGCGCTCACCGAGCCCGATGCGCTGCGGCCCTGGCTGTTTGCGCTGGTCCGCACCGCCTGCCGGCAGGCGGGCTTCGCCGCGGAGAGCCCCTACTCCGCCCTGCCCACCGCGCCCGCAGAGCGCGCGGCGGCCACCCTGCTCGCCGAACTTCCGCCGAGTTCGCGGGAGCTGCTGGAACTCTCCCTGCGGCACGGCCTCAGCGCCGCGAGCATCGGCCGCGTGCTCGGCTTCGACGCCGAAACCGCCTCCGGCCTCGTCCGGGCGGCCGAACTGCGCGCCGCCGACCTGATGAAGGAGCACGGCAGCGCCGACCTGTCCGAAACAGGTGCCGCGGGCGCTGACGCGGAGGGCACCGGGGAGCAGCACCGCGGGCTCGGCGCTGCGCCAACCGCTGCGCCTCCGGACCCGGCAGAGCAGCCCGAGGGGCCGAACCCCCCGCCGGAGCGGGGGCCGCTCAGCGGCCCCGCCGCCGTCCTCGCCCGGATCGCCCCGCCCGGCCCGCCGGCCGGGCTGCGGGAGCGCACCGTCGCCGCCTGCGGTTCCGCTGCAGCGGCCGCCGAGCGCGCCCAGGCGGCCGCGCAGATGCGCCCGCTCGGCGACGACGGCTTTCCGCTGCACCGCGGCCGGGCCGCGGCGCAGCGGCGCACCGCAGCGCACCCGCAGTCCTCCGCGCCGCACACCGCACCCGGGCTGTCCGGTCGGTTTCTGGACGGCGACCGCGTCACCACCGGTGACGTCACCGCCGCACCCCGCGCCGAGCAGCGCGTCCTCCTCGGCGGCCTGGTACGCCGCGGCCCGAACCGCTCCGGGCCCGGAGCGGACCGCGCCGGCCGGCGCACGCTGCCGTGGGCCGCCGTCTCCGGCCTTGCCACCGTGGCCGCAGCACTCGCGCTGTCGATGGCGGCGGTGCTGAACGGCGGCGTCGGCAGGGTGACGGACTCCGCGCCGCCGCCGTCCGAATACGGCGCCCCGGCGGCCGATGACCGCACGGTCGCCCGCGCTCCGTCAACGGAGCCGGGGGGCGCCTCTCCCGGCGTACAGGGCGCGCCGTCGCCGTCGGCCGACTCGCAGAGCCCTCCTCCGTCGGCGCAGCCCGAGTCCGGACCGGAATCCGGAGCGGCCGCCCCTCCCGGCGCCCCCACCGGTGCACCGCAGGATCCGGACATCCCGCCCGCTGAGCCGCCGGCCGAACCGCCCGCCGAAGACCCGCCCGCGGCCCCGCCCGAAGGGGACGAACCGCCGGAGGCCGGCGACCCCGAGCAGCCCCGCGGCCCGGTCACCCGCCTGCTGGAAGACCTCGTGGGCCTCATCGCGCCCTAGGGCGCCGGCCGTGCGACGGGTGCACCGCCGACACCGCTCGCGACGAACGCCACCCGCCCAATACGCCCTGGGGCGGTGCTGGGCGGACCGCTGTCCTGCTGTGCGACACGCCGCGGTTCCGCCGAGCCGGGCAGTCCGCGCAGCCCGCACCATCGGGCGGCCGGTTCCGCGGGCCCGGACCGGGCGGGGCCGCCGCGCGGACCACGGCAGCGCGCCAGCGCTACCCGGGGAAGAGCCGCCGCGCGACAGCGCTCAGGCGGGTGGGGACGTCGTCGACGTCGCGCTCGCTGCGCAGCACGGCGAGGAGTTCGAAGACCCAGGCCGAGGCGAGCGCCCCGACCAGCAGATAGGGCTCCGATGCGCGGTCGGGTTGGGCGTCCGGATCGCTCTCGGCGCCCTCGGCCACCCGCCACAGCAGGTCGGTGATCCGGCGGCCGATCTCCGTGGTGATCTCGGCCATGATCAGTGAGCGGACGAGCGCGTCGGCCAGTTCGGGCTCGCGCAGCAGGGCGCGGGTGGCGCGCTGGAGGACGTCGACCAGCCGGGCGGCGATGGTGTCGGCCGCCGGCGGGCGGCGGCTGATGCTGGCTTCGAGGAGGTCGAGCTCTTCGGTGACCACGGCCACCACGAGGTCCATCTTCGACGGGAAGTACCGGTACAGGGTGCCCAGGGCGACCCCGGCACGCTCGGCGACCGTGCGCATCTGCATCGCTTCGACGCCGCCGCGCAGGGCCAGCGCCGCCGCTGTCTGCACGATGCGCTTGCGGCGCTGGTTCTGGCTTCGCGACCGCACCCCTACCGGCGCCTGGACCGCCACGATCGGTCTCCCCTCCTCATGGGCCGAGGGCCCGCACCCCACGGTTGCGTCCGCAAGAACACGTTATCCAAGGATCGCTTACCGGATCCGCCGCGGACAACTGTGGAGAAGACCTCATCGGGCCGGTTTTCGGTGCCGCGATAGAATCTGTTCTCGTTTTGCTCCGGCCGAATCAGATTCCCACACTGAGTACGAAATACACCACGCTTTGCATCCGCATGAATACAGATTGTAATCCGACCGTGCATCCCGGCGCCGCGGAATCAGCGAACACCCCCCGCCGCCGCCCGCGCACCCGCAGGCCCCGCCCCGCCCGCAGGGCGCCGGACACCGGCTCCGTACAGTAGAACGCGATTCGGTCGACCGGGCGGGCCGTCCCGGGCCCGATGTGCACCGGCACGGCCCCGCGGCGCGACCCCACTCCTGATAGGAACGGCCGCCAATGCGCACACCCCCGCCGGTGGAGAACGTGGGCAGCGGGATCTGGAGCATCCCGGTCCCCATCCCGAACAACCCCCTCGGCTACACGCTCGTCTACGCACTGGAGACCCCGAACGGGCCAGTCCTGGTCGACGCCGGCTGGGAGCACGAGGACTCCTGGGCCGCCCTCACCTCCGGCCTGGCCGGAATCGGCATGGACGTCGCCGACGTGCACGGCGTCGCCGTCACCCACTTCCACCCCGACCATGCGGGGCTGGCCGGCCGGGTCCGGGACGCCTCCGGGGCGTTCATCGCCATGCACCGGGCCGACATCGCGGTGCTCGACCGGATCGCCTCCGGCGCCGCGACCGACGCCGAGGCCGAGCGGGCCCGCCTGCACCGGGCCGGCGCCTCGGCCGCCGAAGCCGCCGAGATCGCCGGGCTCGACGTCCGCCGCGACCCGCCGGCCCGGCCGGACACCGCGCTGGAGGACGGCGAGCTCATCGACGTCCCCGGCCGCAAGCTCCGCACCGTGTGGACACCCGGCCACTCCCCCGGCCACATCTGCCTGCACCTGGAAGACGCCGACCACCTCTTCACCGGCGACCACCTGCTGCCGACGATCACGCCGCACATCGGACTGCACCCGTTCGCCGAACCGGCGCCGGCGGAGCAGGGGCCCAGCGCGGACGGCCCGGCCGCGGCGGGCGGCGGCGACCCCCTCGGCACGTTCCTCGACTCGCTGGACACGGCCGCCGAGATCGGCGCCGCGCACGCGCTGCCCGCCCACGAGCACCGGTTCGACGGCATCGCCGGCCGCGCCGCCGCCATCACCGCCCACCACGAGGAGAAACTCGGCGAACTGGCCGCGCTGCTCGCCGAAGGACCGCACACGCTGTGGGAACTCGCCGCGGCGCTGCCCTGGAAGAAGGCGTGGAGCGCGATGCACACCTTCTCCCGGCGGATGGCGGCTGCGGAGACCGCGGCGCACCTCCGTACCCTGGAGCGGCGCGGCCGGGCCGCCGTCGCGCCGGGACGGGGCGGAGTCCAGCTCTGGAGCGCACGCCACTAAACTGCTCGGTAACTTCCGCGCCTGTCCCACCCCGCACGGGGCGCCGCCCGGCGCCTTCACTCCAGCCGCTGCCGATGGGTCTCTCAGATGCCGCATTCCTCCCCGTCCCCCGGACCGACCCCCGCGCCCCCAGGCTCCGCCGACCGGGGGCCGCTGCGCATTGCGCTGCTCTCCTACCGCAGCAAGCCGCACTGCGGCGGGCAGGGAGTGTATGTCCGGCACCTGTCCCGCGAACTCGCCGCGCTCGGCCACCACGTGACGGTCTTCTCCGGCCAGCCCTACCCCGAGCTGGACGAGGGGGTCGTGCTGGAGAAGGTGCCCAGTCTGGACCTGTACAACGACGCCGACCCGTTCAGGACGCCGCCGGTGCGCGAATGGCGCGACTGGATCGACGCCCTCGAGGTCGGCACCATGTGGACGGCCGGCTTCCCCGAACCGCTCACCTTCTCGCTGCGGGCGCGGCGCGCACTCCGCGGCCGGCAGGGGGAGTTCGACGTGGTGCACGACAACCAGACCCTCGGCTACGGCCAGCTCGGCCTGGCCCGCGACGGCTTCCCGCTGGTGACCACCATCCACCACCCGATCACCGTGGACCGGCGCATCGAGCTGGAGGGCACCTCCGGCTGGCAGCGGTTCGCCAAGCGCCGCTGGTACGGCTTCGTGCGCATGCAGGGCCGGGTGGCCCGCCGGCTGGCACCGGTCCTCGTCCCGTCCGGCTCATCGGCCGACGACATCGGCCGCGAGTTCGGGGTGCGCCGGGACCGCGTCGAGGTGGTGCCGCTCGGCGTCGACACCCGGCACTTCCACCCCGGCGCCGCCCCGGAGCGGGTGCCCGGCCGGATCGTCTGCGTGGCCTCGGCGGACAGCCCCCTCAAGGGCGTGGCAACGCTGCTGCGCGCCACGGCCAAGCTCGCCACCGAGCGCGACGTGCGGCTCACCCTGGTCAGCCGACCGACCCCGGGCGGTCCGACCGAGGCCCTCGTCGACGAGCTGTCGCTGCGCGACCGGGTGGAGTTCACCAGCGGCCTCACCGACGCCGAGCTCGGCCGGCTCGTCGCCTCCGCCGAGGTCGCGGTCGTCCCCTCCTTCTACGAGGGCTTCTCGCTGCCCGCGGTCGAGGCGATGGCCAGCGGAACGCCGCTGGTCGCCAGCCGCGCCGGCGCCCTGCCCGAGGTCGCCGGCACCGACGGCGCCGCGGCCCGACTGGTCGAGCCCGGCGACCCGGAGGAGCTTGCCGCGGAGATCGGGGCGCTGCTCGACGACCCGCAGGAGCGCGACCGGATGGGCCGGGCCGCATGGCAGCGCGTCCAGGAGCGGTTCACCTGGCGCGCCGTCGCTGAGGCCACCGCCCGCACCTACACCGCCGCCATCGGCGCGGCCCGCGCACGATCCTAAGGAGCCAGCCCTGATCACCGTCGACTTCTCCCTCTTCCCGGTCGGCCCCGGCGACCGCGTGCTCGACCTCGGCTGCGGCGGCGGCCGGCACGCGTTCGAGGTCTACCGCAGGGGGGCCGACATCACCGCCTTCGACCTCAACGAGAACGACCTCGCCGAGGTGTCGGCCATGTTCGCCGCGATGCGCACCGAGGGGGAGGCGCCGGCCGCGGCGAGCGCCGAGGCGGTGAAGGGCGACGCGCTCGCCATGCCGTTCGAGGACGGCTCCTTCGACCGCGTCATCGCCTCGGAGATCTTCGAGCACATCCCGCACGACACGGCCGGTATGGCCGAGCTGTTCCGGGTGCTGCGGCCGGGCGGCATCGCCGCGGTGACGGTGCCGAGCTGGCTGCCGGAGCGGATCTGCTGGGCGCTGTCGGAGGAGTACCACACCAACGAGGGCGGCCACATCCGCATCTACACGCGGGCCGAGCTGGAGGCCAAGCTCAAGGCCGCCGGCTTCGCGATCGGCCCGCACCACCACGCGCACGCGCTGCACGCCCCCTTCTGGTGGATCAAGTGCGCGGTGGGCATGGACAACGGCGGCCACCCGGCGGCCGACCTCTACCACCGGATGCTGGTGTGGGACATCCTGAAGGCGCCGCGCACCACCCGCGTCGCGGAGCGGGTGCTCAACCCGGTCATCGGCAAGAGCGTCGTCGTCTACGTCCGCAAGCCCGCCGCCGGGGCGAGCGCGTGAGCCGCCCGGAGCTACCGGGCGTGCTGAGCGCGGCCGACGTCGACCGCTCGGCCGCGTCGATCGCCGCCGTGCAGGAGCCGGACGGCGCCATCCCGTGGTTCCGCGGCGGCCACACCGACGTGTGGGACCACGTCGAATGCGCAATGGCGCTCAGCGCGACCGGTCGGACCGGGTCGGCACGCCGCGCCTACCAGTGGCTGTCCGCGGTGCAGAACTCGGACGGCTCCTGGCCGGCGAAGCTGCGCCAGGGCCGCGTCGAGGTGGAGCTGCGCGAGGCCAACCACGCCGCCTACCCGGCCGTCGGCCTGCTCCACCACACCCTCATCACCGGCGACGACGCGTTCGCCCGGCAGATGTGGCCGACGGTGCGCGCCGGGCTCGGCTTCGTGCTGGGCCTGGCCACCGAGCGCGGCGAAGTGCTGTGGGCGCGCGACCCGGACGGGGCTCCGGGCGACCACGCGCTGCTCACCGTCTGCTGCAGCGTCCACCACGGGCTGCGCTGCGGCGCGGCCCTGGCCGAGCGGCTCGGCGAGGACGGCGCGGCCTACACCGCGGCGGCCGACACGCTGGGCGCGCTCATCCGGGACCGGGAAGACGTGTTCGCCGACCGGTCCCGGTTCTCGATGGACTGGTACTACCCGATGCTCGGCGGCGCGGTGCGCGGCGACGCGGCGCAGCTGCGCCTCAAAGAACGGTGGGAGTGGTTCGCCGTGGAGGGTCTGGGCATCCGCTGCGTCTCCGACCAGCCGTGGGTGACCGGCGCCGAGACGTCGGAACTGGTGCTGGCGCTGGCGGCGATGGGCGAGGCGGACCTGGGCGCGCAGCTCCTCGCGTCCATCGCCCACCTGCGCGACCCGGCGGACGGCGCCTACTGGACCGGCTACCAGTTCGCCGAGGACGTCAACTGGCCCGTCGAGCGCACGACGTGGACGGCCGCCGCCGTCATCCTCGCCGTCGACGCCCTCACCGCCGCCACCCCGGGCTCCCGGGTCTTCACCCACAACTACGCGGAACCGTAGCGGCAGCGCCCGGCACTGCAGAGCGGCGCACCGCTGGCCGGCCCTGCAGTTCCCGGCACGGCCCCCGCCCTGCCCTCGGCGCCCGCCTCCGCCGGCACCGCGGCACGTCCGTGCACCGCCCGGACCAGCCGGCCCGGTGCCGGCCCGGGCCAGGCAGCGCGGCTCGCGGGCACCGGCACGGACCCTGCCGCCGTTCCCACCCCGGCGCGGCGCCGCCGGGCCGCTGCCGCCCGGCCCTCGCGATCGCAGTCCGCCGAGCCCGGCACCAGCCGCCCGGTCCCGGAGGAGAGCCCGCACAGCGGGTCGGCCGGTCCCGGAAACCGGTCTCCGCTGCGGGCGCGGCGGCCGCAGCCGCTTCGGCACCGCTCCCCCGATGCGCACGCCCGGCGCTGCCCGCTGCACGGCCGGCTGCGCCGGGGCGACGGCGCGCGCCCGCGATCAGGCGCACCCGGGGCGGAAAGGCCGCAGCCTCACCGGACGGCCCGCAGACGCACCGCGGCCCCCGAGAGGCATCCGCCTTCTCGGGGGCCGCGCACGCTAGCCGGTGGGTGCCGGGTCGCCCTCCCCGGGTGGAACGCCCGGTTCTTCCGGCGGGAATCCGGGCTCCTCCGGAATCTCCGGGACCTCCGGCTCCTCCGGCACCTCGGGCTCCGTCGGCGGCGGCTCGGGCGCTTCGGTCTCCGGCGGCGGCTCCTGAGTCTGGCCGTCCTCGGGCGCCTGGGTCTGCTCGTCCTCGGCGGGCACGTCGGGCGCGTAGTTCTCGGTGGAGCCCACGTTGCCCGGGCCCGGGAAGCTCTCGTGCTCCTCGCCCTCCAGGGCCTTCGCCATGAACTCGCGCCAGACCGTCGCCGGCAGCGTTCCACCGGACAGCGAGCCGTAGCCCGGCATGCTGAACGGCTGGTTGTTGCCGTTGTAGACGCCGACCGCCGTGGAGAGCTGCGGCGCGTACCCGGCGAACCAGGCGGCGACGCTGCTGTCGGTGGTCCCGGTCTTGCCGGCGACCGGGCGGCCGTCCGGAAGGGCAGCGGAGGTACCGGTACCGGAGGTGACGACCTGCTGCAGGGCGTGCGTGACGTCGTTGGCCACGCCCTCCTCCATCGCCCGCTTCTCCTCCGGCTCCGGCCGCTCGTTGTCGCCGTCGGGGTTGACGATCTCCCGGACGACGTGGGTCTCCTTGTGCACGCCGCCGTTGGCGAACGTGGCGAAGCCGCTGGCCTGGTCGATCGCGCTGACGTCGGAGACGCCCAGCGCCAGCGTCGGCGCGCCCGCCTGATCCTCGGTGATCTTGTTCTTCGGGATCCCGGACGCGTGCGCCATGTCCACGACCTCGTCGAGGCCGACCTGGAGCGCCAGGTTGATGTAGCCGGTGTTGCTGGAGCGCCGGGTGGCCTCGATGAGGTTCATCGGGCCGCCGGAACCGTCGGCGTTGTTGACCACCGAGCCGCCGAACGACTGCCCGTTGGAGCCGTCGACGGTGGTGTTCAGGCCGATGCCGTTCTCCAGCGCCGCCGCCAGCACGTAGGGCTTGAACGCGGAGCCGGCCTGCGCCGAGCCCCGGTAGGAGCTGTCGTACTGGTTGGCGTTGTAGTCCGGACCGCCGTAGAAGGCGACGACCTCGCCGGTGGCCGGATCGACCGCGGACAGGCCGGCGTTCACACCGTCCGGCAGGTTCTCCACGTCGACGTTGTTCTCCACCGCCTCCTTCGCGGCGTCCATCAGGTCCTTGTCGAACGTGGTGACGATCTTGTAGCCGCGCCGCTGGACCTGGTCCTCGGTGTAGCCGAGGGCCTCCAGCTCGCTCATCGCCTGCTCCCACATGTAGCCGGTGTAGCCGCCCATGTCGGCGTCGGGGCGGGTCTCCTCCGGCTTGGGGAACTCCATCTCGTCGGCCTCAGCCTGGGTGATGGTGCCTTCGCTGGCCATGCCGTTCACGACGTACTGCCAGCGGGTCTCCATCTCCTTGTCGGTCTCGCTGTCGGCCATGCCGAACTTGGTGGGCTGCTGGATGGCCGCGGCGAGGAAGGCCGACTCGGCGGCGTCGAGCTCGCCGACGTCCTTGTGGTAGTACGCCTGGGCGGCGGACTGGATGCCGTACGCCTGGCGCCCGAAGTAGATGGTGTTGAGGTACTGCTCCATCACCCATTCCTTCGAGTAGTTGCGGTCCACCTTGAGGGCGATGATGATCTCTTGGAGCTTGCGGGAGACCGTCTGCTCCAGGCTCACGCCCTCGTAGTAGTTCCGCACCATCTGCTGGGTGATGGTGGAGCCGCCCTGCACCTGCTGGCCGGTCAGGGTGGAGAACGCGCCGCGCACGGTGCCGCTGAGCGAGACGCCGGGCTCCTCCCAGAAGCCCCGGTCCTCGGCTGAGATGACGGCTTCCTGGACCTCTTCGGGGATCTGGTCGTAGTCGACCGGCTCGCGGTCGACACCGCGCTCGGCGAAGACCGTCTCACCGTCGGAGAAGTAGAACTTCGAGCCCTGGTCGGTGGCGTCTTCCTTCGCTGCGGTCGGCACCTCGAAGACGGCGTAGGCCACGCCGAAGCCGGCCGCCCCCAGGCCGATCAGGGCGAGCAGCGTGATCAGCGCGCCGCGGACGATCCGGTAGGTGCGCGAGCGCTGCGGCTTGTCCTTCTTGCCCTTCTTCGGGCCCTTGGGTCCGCCGGGACCACCCGTGCCGCCTGCCCCGGAGCCGGCGACCGCGGTGCCCTCGCTGGCACCGGCCTTCTCCTTCTTGCCCTTCTTCGGCCGCTTGGCACGCAGGATGTTGCGCGCCCCCGACGGCGGGCCGGAGTCGCCGGCCGCGCCCGCGGCCGCTGCCCCCGCGGCAGCGGCGCCCGCAGCTCCGGCGGCAGCAGCGCCGCCCGCAGCGCCTGCCGCACCGCCGGAGCCGGCGGCACTGCCGGCCTCGGCAGCCGATTCGGACTCGCCGGAGGCGGGCGCCTTCCCCGCGGACGGCCCGGGGGCCGAGGGGCCGGCGGAGGCGGCGGCACCCGGCTCGGCGAACGAGGGCCGGGTGCCGGACTCTGCGGAGTCCGGGGTGGACGAGGCGGCCGGGGTTTTCGGCGCTTCCGAGGCGGAGGGGGTGTCCGTGCCGCCGGCGTCCGCGCCGCTCTCGGAGTGCGGCGCGGCGCCCTTGTCGCCGCTCTGGCCGGTGCCCTCGCTCGGCGCGCCGGAGACGGGCGCCATTCCGTGGCCGCCCGCCGCTGCCGCGGCTCCCGCAGCGGCCGCTGCTCCGGCGGCACCTGCAGCACCCACCGCCGGGAAGGCCGTCGTGGCCGCGGGGTCGTCGGCCTCGCCGCTGCCGGCGTCGTCGCTGCCGGAGACGCCGGAGCTGGCGGAGCCCTCCTCGCTCGGCCGGTCCTTGGGCGCCTCGCCGCCGGCACTGCCGGGGTCAGCGCCCCCGCTGGCGGCGGCGCTGGAGACCGCGCCCTGCTCCGCGGCGGGAGCGTCGGCGGACCCGTCGGAGGCGGTGCCCGGCGTGCCGGATTCCGCGCCGGAGGAGTCTCCAGCGCCGTCGCCGCTGCCGTCGGAGCTCTCCGCGGGCGCCTTCGCCGCGCCCGCACGGCCGGAGAACCACGAGAAGGACGCGGTCTCATCGGCGTCGGCGCCCTCGTCAGAGGCGCCGGCTGCGGGCGTGCCCGAGGCGGGGCCGGTGCCCTCGGCTGGCCCGGAGGACGGCGCGGTGGTGTGCGCCCCGTCGTCCGGCGCGGAGCTCGCTGCTGCCTCGCCGCCCTGGCCAGAAACTGAATCGGCGCCGCCCGCGGTGGGAGCGGAACCGGATCCGCCCTGCTCGTTCTCGTCTGCGGCCGCACCGGTGGCGGCACTGGCGCGCTGCGCGGATGCCTCGTCGCTGCCCCAGGTGCCGTCTGACCGGAAGTCGAAGCCCTGGGCCGCGAGGGTCTCGGCGACCTTGTCCCGGAAGAGTGTCCCGCTGTCGTCGAACGCACTTCCGGAGAAGGCACTGCCGGAGAAGGCGGAGGCTCCTGCGGCTGCATCCGCGCCGTCCGGCGCGCCGCTGCCCGCCGGTGCGCCGGCGGATCCGGAGGAGCCGCCGCCCTTCGCCTCGCTGTCCCCAGCACTGTCCTCGTCGGACGCGGCCTCCGCCTTCGCGGCGGAGGCGCCGGGCGCCGACAGGTCCTCCGCGGTACTCGCGCCGGAGTCCTTGGCGGAGTCCGCGGAAGCGTCCTCGGTGGGCGCGTCCGTGCCGGATGCGGGTGCACTGGCGGACTCGTCAGCGGCGTCCCCGGCTGAGGCGGCGGCCGTCTCCGCGGCGGGGATGCCCGGCACCGTCAGGCCGTCGGCGGCGCTGGTTCCGGAGTCCTCGGCGTCTTCGCCGTCCGCGGCACTCTCGCCTCCGCCCGACTCCGCGGCGGCCGTGCCGGCGTCCTCGGCGGACGCGCCCGTGCTGCTGTCCGGGGTACTGCCGGCGGATGCGCCGGCAGCACTCGCATCGGAGTCCTTGCCGGCGTCGCCGGCAGCGGCGTCTGCGCCGCTCGCGGGCGCGGGCTCCGCTTCCGGCGGCGCAGCAGAGCCGCCATCCGCCGCGCTCGCGGCGGAGTCCTCGCCGGACGCGCTCGCATCGAGCGTGTCGCGCGAGAAGACCGCGGTGGCTTTGCTGTCGGCGTTATCGGCGCTGTCGGCGTCCGTGCCGCTGTCCGACGCGCCCGCCGCACCGCCTGCAGCAGCTCCGCCGGCGGCCGCGGCGCCGCCCTTCTTCCCGCCGCCGCGGTTCTTCTTCTTGCCGGACTTGCCGGACTTCCCGGATCCGGAGGGGGAGGCGGCTGACGCACTGCCCTTCGCGGCACCGCCGGCCTCAGTGGAGGCGTCCTCGGCGTCCGCGGACGCGGTACCGGAGTCGGACGCGGCTTCGCCGCCCGAGGCGGGGCCGGCGTCCTCGGCCGCGGAGCCGCTGTCCGCGCGGCCGCCCTTCGCCGCGCCGCCCGGTGCCGCGGCACCGGTGTCGGCGTCCTTCGCAGGGGTGGCGGAATCGGGGGCAGTGCTCTCGGAGCTCTCGGAGGCGTCCTCGCCCGGGCCGTCCTGTCCGGCGGATGCGCCGTCCTTCACCGTGTCCTCGTCTCCGGAGCTGTGGCCGCCGCCCTGCGGGGCCTGGTCCGCGGCGCCCGCGTTCGGGGCGGCGGAGTTCTTCGTGCGCTTCTTGCTCTTGCGGCCCCTGGCGGATGCGCCGGAACCGGCTGCGGGGCTGTCGCCGGAACCGCCGGGGGTATTCGCCCCGCTTCCGGATTCCGACGGTTCTCCGGATGCCTCTGCATCACCGTCAGTATCGGTTTCGGAGGAATCGGCGCCATTCTGCGAACCCGGCCGGTTGGAATTTATCTCGGCTGGTTCGCCGGAGTCGTCTCCCACGTCCGCAATCGCGTCATCAGGCGTTGCGCCATCCGATACGCCAGTGGAACTGTCGTCACCGTGCGTGGCCGATTCGGTGTCGGATTCGGGCATGCCGCCGGCCGTGCCGGATGCCCCGGCACCGCCCGGCTGCGCCGCCTCCGGGGCTCCGGTGCTGGTCTCGTCATTCTCGGGATGGTCGGCGCCGCGGCGGTTCTCCGCACCGTCGCCGCCGCCGTAGGTGCTGTCACTCAGTTGGAGGCCCCCTGGAGTCCTCGATCCCCCACCATGCGTCCGTGCCCCCTCACGGTGCGGACGCGGGCCGAATCGGTTCAGCAGAAATCTCGGGTGGTGAACGGCGTTGCGGGGAGACCGCCGAAAACCCCTTTCACACGATACCCGCCTCTGTCGACCCCTGGCGTCCACCGGAAAGCCTTCACGGCGATTCTTACGCGACTCTTATTCGCGCTACCGGCGCCCGTTTCTCGGCCCTGCCGCGTGGTCCCGTTCACACACCCCCGGCCCCGGGCCGGAACTCTCCCGCTTGGACGCCCCCAAACGCGACTTAGTTCCCACTCGCGGACACCTCGCGCGATGATCCCCGCCACTGGGGTGCAGCCGCGGCCGATGGCCCCGCCGGCCGGCCTTCACCGGCTCCAGACGGGCCTGCCACCGGTGAGGGGACCCGGCTGGGCACCGGTGGCACCTGGCGCCGCCTCCGGCGCCGCTACCTGCCGTGGGGCTGCGCGGGCGCCCTGGCCGGTCCACACGGCCTCCACGGCACCCGCCCGGCGCGGGGGGCCGGCCTCCACTCGTGCCGCGGCTGTGCCCTCGGAGACCGAGCCGGACACGAAAACGGCCCGGTAGGTGGTTGCACACCTCCGGGCCCCTGGCCCCACCACTGCAAATGGAGAAGAACCGAGTCTGACACTACAGCAGCCAATGCCGCCGCCACCAGTACTCCCGGCAACTGGGCCGAATACGCCCATCCCCCACCGTGCGGCCGGCTCCGCTCCCCCGGAGGGCCGCCGAGTACGCCGGGCGCCGCCAGTGCAGGAGGTACCGCCGCACCGGCCGCGGCGCCTGGTGGGGCGATTCCTCGGGCCTGCGGAGGATCGCCAGGCCCTCCCGACCTGCGAGCAGCCGCCTGGGGGGGGGGGGGGCGTGGGCGGTGCGCCGAACTGGCGGCGCAGCCCGCGACACCGCGACCGCCGGGCCGGCGGGGCCGGTGCCGCCGGCGGAGCTGTCCCCTCCTGCCGTCCTAGGTATCGAGCGAGAGCTGGCCTTCGGAGAGGCCCGTGGTGTGGCCGGTAAGGCGGCGAGTGCAGGTGCGGCAGGTGACGGGGGCGTCGGTGGGGCGGAGGCGGAGGGGGTCGGCTGTTGCGCGGCAGAGGACGGTGGGGACCCGCACGCCGATCCAGCGGTCGGTGGTGACCGCGTGCACGATGTCGCCGCCGCCCACGGTCGCGTGCCGGCCGTCGAGTTCTTCGGCTCTGCGCTGCAGGACCGCCGCGAGATGCTCCACGTCGTGCTCTGAGGTCTGCATGGTGCTCCTCCCTGACTCCATCATGGCGTCCGCCGCCGACGATCCGTATCCGGGCACGCAAAAAAGGGGTGCCCCGCCGGCCCGAAGGCCGGGGAGCACCCCTTCAACGCGATGCGCAGCGAATCCGGTACATCGGCGGAGCCGACGTGGAATCGCCACGACATCCGAAGATTCGTGGATCCCGCAGGCGGCTTTTACAGCTCTGCCTGCAGGAAATTCAGTGTGCGCGAGCACCCAGCATCCGCGGTGGACAAGCCCTCGGCCTATTAGTACCGGTCAGCTCCACCCCTCACA
>NZ_BAAGXT010000062.1:0-29221 GCF_054779695.1 Nocardiopsis coralliicola
CGGTGCCGGGCTGGCCGGCGAGCGGCGCACGGCCGCCGTCCGGCCGGCCGCCGCGCGGGGGCGCGATGTCGTCGCCGCCGGAGCGGGCGTTGCTCGGCGGCGCCGTGCGGATGAGGCCGCGGCCCTGGTCGGGCCGGGGCCCGCGGTCGCTGAGCAGCTCCTTGGGGACAACCGCGTAGGCGCTGACACCGCGGAAGGCGCGCGCTTCGAGCTGCACGGTCAGGCCGTGCCGATCGGCGATCACGCTGGCGACGTAGAGGCCCATGTGGCGCAGCGAGCGCTGGTCCATCCGCGGCGGGCCGGCGAGGCGGGAGTTGAGGTCCTCGATCTCCTCGCGCGGGATCCCGATGCCCTCGTCCTCGACGATGTAGAGCAGGCCGCCGTCGGCCGTGGGCTGGGCGCTGATGACCACCTGGGCGTGCTCCGGGGAGTGCTCGGTGGCGTTGTCCAGCAGCTCGGCCAGGAGGTGGCTGACGTCGTCGGCGACGGTGCCGAGCACGTAGCCGTTGGGCAGCCGGCCGACCTGGATGCGCGCGTAGTCCTTGATCTCCGAGATCGCGGCGCGGGCGACGTCGAGGACCGGGACCGGCTCCTCGTCGGGGTCGACCGGGCTCTGCCCGGTGAGCACGAGCAGGTTCTCGCTGTGCCGCCGCATCCGGGTGGCGAGGTTGTCGATCTCGAAGAGGCGGTCGAGCAGCGCGGGGTCGTCGGCGCCGTCCTCCATGTCCTCGACGGTGGCGAGCAGCGCGTCGACCAGGTTGAGGTCGCGCATGGCCATGCCCGCGACGACGTCGCCCAGCAGGACGGGCTGCTCCTTGCGGGGCTCCGCGCGGTGCAGCCCCTGCTGCTGGGCCGGGGCGGCGAGCGCGATGCCGCCGCGCTGCTGCGGCTGGTGCCCCGGGGCGGGCGGCGCCGAGGCCGGGGCGTGCGCCGGCGGCGGCTGCGGGCGTGCATAGCCGTAGGCGGCCGGGGCCTCAGGTGCGGGCTGCTGCGCGCCCGGATGTGCCGCGCCCTGCTGCTGCGGAGCGGGCTCCACGCCCGGCTGCGGGGCCGCTCCGGGCTGCGTGCCGGGGCGGCCCGCTGGGCCCTGCGCGGCGGGGCCGGGCCCGGCCGCGGGCGCCGGCGGGGCCGCGGCGGGATCGTAGGAGGCGGGGTACTCGGGGCGGCCGAAGCCCATCCGGGACATCATCCGGCGGAACCGGCCCGGCTGGCGGCGTTCGTTCTCGTTCGTCATCATGTGCGCTAACGGGTTTCCATCGCGTCCTGGCGGTGGCGGCGCCTCTGCCACAGCACGTCTCCTCGCTCCGGTGGTGCGGACGGCGACCGGTCCCGGTTCCGCTCGGCCCCGGGCACTGCGGCCGGGCCTGCGGAGCGCTGACCGGGGGTTCCGGCGTCGGGCTCGTCCTGCTTCGGGGGGTGGCCCGGGGGCCGGGCTGCACCGCTGCGCTCCTCGGGGAACGCCTTCGTGGAATGCGCCTCCATTCTTTACGACCCGCTCCTGAACACGCGCCCGGAGCACCGGATCGCCGACTGAGCCCGAAATCCGTCCGGAACGCGCTACCGCTGCTGCCGCACCGCGCCGCATTCCCGACCGGAACCGCAATTGCCGCACCGCACCGCGTTGCCTGCACGGGGCTTCCCGAACTGCACGGGCAAAGTCTCTGTTTCGGCCCGATCGTGGGTGTCCGGCCGATTTACTGGGTCACGTTAGCAAGCCGACACGCCCGCGTCAGGCAAACGGAAGAATTCACCGGAATCGGCGAAACCGCAGGCCACAGCCGCCCAAACAGCCCGTTGCGCAGGACCTCCGCCCCGTTCGGCGGCGAACCCGGAAGTGGGCGGCGCCGACCCTGGGTCCCGAATCAGTCGAGCCCATCGCCGTAAATCGGACGGGACCAAGGTCCCGAAGAACACATCTCCCGGCAACCCGCGCAATTCCACCGGGCGGCGCTCCGGGGCGAGAGGCTACCGGTGGGATCAGGGGGACGGAAGGGATCAATCAGGAAGGGCCGAAAAGGGGAAAGCGCGGAGTGGCCCCGGAAAGGGGAACGGGCCCCGGAATTCCGCGGCCGGTCATTCCTCTGCGGTGAGCGGCTCCAGGCCGGCGATGAGGGCGTCCAGCGCGAGCTCGAAGCTGTCGGTGTCGATCGCGGCGGCGTGCCCGGCGAGCCGGTGCGCGTCGGGGAGGTTGGGGTAGCGGTCGGCGTAGACCTGCGCGTCGTCGGAGAATCCTCGGGCGAACGAGGACAGCGCCGCCCCGACGACGAGGTACTTCGCTGCGGCGCCGATCATGGTGGCCTGCCGCGGCGGCCAGCCGGCTCCGACGAGCGCGCCGTGCACCGCATCGGCGCGGCGCAGCGCCGCGTCCCGCCGGCCGGGGCCGACGGCCACCACCGGCACCAGGTTGGGGTGGGCCGCCAGGGCCGCCCGGTAGGAGCGGGCCCAGGCCGCGAGCCCGATGCGCCAGTCGCTGCCGCTGAACCCGGACACGTCGACCCCGTCCATGATCGTGTTCGCGAGGTCGGCGAGCAGGTCGTCCTTGGTCCGGTAGTGGGTGTAGAGCGACGCCGCCTGCACGTCGAGCCGCTGCGCCAGCCGGCGCATGGACAGCGCCTCCAGCCCGTCGGCGTCCACCAGCGCCAGCGCGGCGGCGCGGATGCGCTCCCGCCCGAGCAGCGGCGTCCTGGGTCGCGCCACGCCGTCCCCCCCTTGCCCTCGTTCCGCCCGCCGATCCAACTATGCCCGGCCCCTTGCGGCGCCCCGCCCACCGGCCTAGTCTGCCGGCTAACCGAACATCGTTAGGTTAATTCGGCGGCGCCCGCTGGCATCAGCGGCGCCCCGACCGGCGGAACGGAGCGCAAGGCATGGTGGACTTCGCCCTCAGCGACGAACAGAGGGGCGTCCGCGACTGGGTGCGCACCTTCGTGGAGCGCGAGCTCATCCCCCTGGAGAACGGTGTCCTGCGCCGCGAGCGCGAGGGCGCGCCGCCCGGCCTGACCGCCGAGGAGGTCCGCGGCCTGCGCGCCAAGGCCCGCGCCTCCGGCTTCTGGGGGGTGCAGACCCCGGTGGAGTACGGCGGGATGGGGCTCGACGCGGTCACCGCCGCGGTCATCGAGGCCGAGCTGGGCCGGACCTTCCTCACCTTCAAGTTCGGCGGCGAGGCGGACAACATCCTGTTCCACGCCGACGCCGAGCAGCGCGAGGAGTACCTGCTGCCGACGATCGAGGGCACCCGGAGGTCCTGCTTCGCCATCACCGAGCCGGGCGCGGGCTCCGACGCCAAGAACATCCGCGCCCGCGCCGTGCGCGACGGCGACTCCTGGGTGATCACCGGGGAGAAGACGTTCATCACCGGCGGGCACGAGGCCGACTTCGCGCTGGTGTTCGCGGTGACCGACCCGGAGAAGGGGGCAAACGGCGGGGTCACCTGCTTCATCGCCGACCGCGCAGCCGGCTGGACCTCGGAGCCGATCGACACCATGGGCGAGCGCCGGCCCGCCTCCCTCGTCTTCGACGGCGTGCGGGTTCCGCACTCGGCGGTCCTGGGCGGGGAGGGCCAGGGGTTCGCGCTGGCGATGCAGTGGATCGGCAAGGGCCGCTACCTGCTGCCGGCCCGCGCCATCGGTGCCTGCGAGCGGCTGCTCGCGATGGCGGTGCGCTACGCCAACGAGCGGGAGACGTTCGGCGCCCCGATCGCCGACCGGCAGGCCATCCAGTGGATGATCGCCGACTCGGAGGTGGAGACCGAGGCGCTGCGGCTGCTGGTGCTGCGCGCGGCGTGGCAGGTCGACCGCGGCGCGGACTCGCGCCACCACCAGTCGATGGCGAAGCTGTACGGCGGGCAGAAGGCCAACGAAATCGTGGACCGGGTGATGCAGGTGCACGGCGGCATGGGCTACACGCGGGAGCTGCCGATCGAGCGCTGGTACCGGGACCTGCGGCTGCTGCGGATCTACGAGGGCACCGACGAGATCCAGCGCCGGACCATCGCCCGGAACCTGCTCACCGGGCGGGTCAGGGTGGGCGCGTCGATGGACTGAGCCGCACTGCATGCGGCCCGGGAGGGCGCAGGAGGGCTCCCCGGGCCGCGCGGGCGGGTCAGCCGACCTCGACGAGGTCGATGACGAAGATCAGGGTCTCCCCCGGCTTGATGAGCGCTCCGGCACCGCGGTTGCCGTACCCCAGGTGCGGCGGGATGACGAGGCGGCGCCGGCCGCCGACCCGCATGCCCAGCACGCCCTGGTCCCATCCGGCGATGACCTGGCCGATGCCGAGCTGGAAGCGGAGCGGCTCGCCGCGGCCCCAGGAGGAGTCGAACTCCTCGCCGGTGGAGTGGGCCACGCCCACGTAGTGCATCGCGAGGCGCGACTTGTGCCCCGCCTGCGCCCCTTCGCCGATGACGATGTCGGCGACCTCGAGGTCCGCCGGCGGCGGGCCGTCGTAGAAGTCGATCTCAGGACGTTCCAGGGCCATGGTTCTCCCCCGTTGCCGGCCGCGGGCGCGGCCGGGTGCGTGCGGATGTCGGTGCCCCACCGTATCGGCAGCCCATGACCGCGCCGGCCCCGGTGCGCGCCGCCCGGACCGGCAGTCGCGCCGAGGGGCGGAGGCAGGACCGGCGCTGCGGCGGCCCTGGCGGGTCTGGGCCGCGCGCCGGGCGGGTCGGGCCTGCACGGCGGGTCCGGCGGGGCCGGCGCCGGCGCGGTGGCCGCCGCCGTGTTCAGAGGCCGACGGTGGCGGCAACGAGGTGGCCGTCGCCGCCGATCGCGACTTCGCCGCAGCTGGCCGGGATGAACACCGATTCGCCGCGGTTGAGGCGGATGGCGCCGCAGCACTCGGCGGCGAGCTCAGCGGAGCCGTCCAGGCAGAGCACCACGGCGGGCGCGCCGCCGGGAAGCGACGCGGCCAGCCGGCCGGGGCCCAGCTCGCAGAGCGCGAAGTCGTCGACACCGGGGCGGAACTCGCGCCGGCCCTGCACCGGCACGGCGCGGGTATAGGGGATCGGCAGGACGGAGAAGTCGACGACGGCCAGGAGCTCGCCGACGTCGACGTGCTTGGCGGTGAGCCCGGCCCGCAGCACATTGTCGGAGCTGGCCATCACCTCCACCGCGGTGCCGCGCAGGTAGGCGTGCACGTTGCCGGCGGGCAGGAAGAGCGCCTCGCCCGGCTGCAGGGTGACCCGGTTCAGCAGCAGCGCCGCGACCGCACCCGGATCGCCCGGGTAGCGGTGGTAGAGCTCCAGCACGGTGGCGTGGTGGCTGCCGCCGCCGCGTTCGGCCCACTCGCCGATGAAGTCGCCCAGCAGCCGGCCGCGGTCCGCCTGCGCGAGGGTGAGCAGGTGCGTCATAGCCGAGCGGAGCGCGAGGTGCGGATCGGGCGCGGCGAGGTCGGCGCGGATCAGGCGGGCCAGTTCGCAGCGGATGCCGGCGAGGTCGCCCAGGGCGCTGACCGGGTCGCGGAAGCCGCACAGCGCCTCGAACGGGGAGAGCGCCAGCACCAGTTCGGGCTTGTGGAACGGGTCGGGGTAGTTGCGCTCGGGCGCGCCGGCCGGGATACCGGCCTGCTCCTCGGAGCGGTAGCCGGCCCGGGCGCGGGCCGAGTCGGGGTGCGCCTGCAGGGAGAGCGGCGCGTCCGCGGCCAGCACCTTGAGCAGGAACGGCAGGCGCTCGCCGAACCGGTCGACGGTGCCGCGGCCGAGGACGTCCTTGGGGGCGGCGGCGATGAACGCGTCGAAGGTGAGCGGGCCGTCCGCGGTGTCCAGGCCGCTGGGGGCGGCGGGGTGGGCGCCCATCCACAGCTCGGCCTGCGGCCGCCCGTCGGGCTCGACGCCGAGCAGCCGGGGTATCGCCTCGGTCGCCCCCCAGGCGTAGGGGCGTACCTGGTTGATCAGCCTGTGCATCCGCCCTGCTTCTTCCTCGCCGTCGTCGCCGCAGTCGCACGTTCCAGTGTGGTCCGGCCGGCCGCCGCCGTCGGCGGTGCGGGCCCTACTTCCGCGGGTCGTGCCGACCCCACCCGCGGCAGGCGCGCCCGGTCGCCTGAGAGCCCGCAGCACCGAAGTTACCGATTGGTTTACCGGGATCGGGCCGTCCTGTCCAGCGCCGTCGCCGCGATTGGGCGCGGCGCGGAGCGGGCGGGGCCGCGGGCGGGTAGGGGTCCGGGGACGGCGCAGGCGCACACGGCGGGAGTGTCCATGCACGACGATCGCGCACTGATCGAGCAGCGGCTCGACCGGGTCCTGACCGAGCGGGTGCTTCCCGCGGTCCATCCGCGGCGGGTGCCGCTGGAGGTGGCGCGGTGGGACGCGCCCGGCGAGCCGGTCCCGGTCACCGAGGGCCTCGCGGCGCCGTTCCGGCCGGCGTCGGCGGGCGAGGAGTGGGGGCCGCCGTGGGGCACCACCTGGTTCCGGTTCACCGGCGCGGTACCGCCGTCCTGGTCCGGCGAGCGGGTGCAGGCGGCGATCGATCTGGGCTTCGACCCGCTCCGGCCCGGCTTCAGCGCGGAGGGGCTGGTCCTGCGGCCGGACGGCACGGTGGTCAAGGGCCTCAACCCGCGCAGCGCGTGGGCCCCGGTCGCGGAGCGGGCGCACGGCGGCGAGCGGGTCGAACTCTACGTGGAGGCGGCGGCGAACCCGCTGATCCTGGGGCCGGCCGGGTTCGCGCCGACGCCGCTGGGCACGCCGCCCGGCGCCGGCGCGGAGCCGCTGTACCGGCTGGCAGCGGCTGACCTGGTGGTGTTCGACGCCGAGGTGTGGGGCCTGGCCGCCGACCTCGATGTGCTGGGCGGCCTGATGCGGACGCTGCCGGCGGAGTCGTCCCGGAAGTGGGTGCTGCTGCGCGCGATCGGCGACGCCCTGGACGTGCTCGACCCGGGCGACGTGGCCGGCACGGCGTCCGCCGCGCGCGCCCCCCTGGCTGCGGTGCTCGCGGCACCGGCCGAGCCCAGTGCGCACCGGATCTCGGCGGTGGGCCACGCGCACATCGACTCGGCGTGGCTCTGGCCGCTGCGCGAGACGGTGCGCAAGGTGGCCCGCACCGCCGCCAACGTTACGGCGCTGATGGACGAGCATCCCGGGCTGGTGTTCGCGATGTCGCAGGCCCAGCAGCTCGCCTGGCTGCGGGACGGCTACCCGGACGTCTACGCGCGGGTGCGCGAGCGCGCGGCCGAGGGCCGGTTCGTTCCGGTGGGCGGCATGTGGGTCGAGTCGGACACCAACATGCCCGGCGGCGAGGCGCTGGCCCGCCAGTTCCTGCACGGCAAGCGGTTCTTCGCCGAGGAGTTCGGGGTGGACACCCCGGAGGTGTGGCTGCCCGACTCGTTCGGCTACAGCGCGGCGCTGCCGCAGCTGATCCGGCTCTCCGGATCGCGCTGGTTCCTCACCCAGAAGATCTCCTGGAACCAGACGAACGCGTTCCCGCACCACACGTTCCGCTGGGAGGGGATCGACGGGACGCGGATCTTCACCCACTTCCCGCCGGTGGACACCTACAACGCCGAGCTGACCGGCGCGGAGCTGGCGCACGCCGCGGCGAACTACCGGGAGAAGGGGAGGGCGTCGCGGTCGCTGGCGCCGTTCGGCCACGGCGACGGCGGCGGCGGCCCGACCCGGGAGATGCTGGGCCGCGCCGACCGGCTGGCCGACCTGGAGGGGTCGCCGCGGGTCGCGGTGGAGCGGCCGGCCGACTTCTTCGCGGCCGCGGAGGCGGAGTACCCCCAGGCGCCGGTCTGGCTCGGCGAGCTCTACCTGGAGCTGCACCGCGGCACCTACACCAGCCAGGCCCGGACCAAGCAGGGCAACCGGCGCAGCGAGCACCTGCTGCGCGAGGCGGAGCTGTGGGCGGCCACGGCAGCCCTCCGCTCCGGCGGCGCCTACGCCTACCCCTACGCGGAGCTGGACCGCATCTGGAAGCGGGTGCTGCTCTACCAGTTCCACGACATCCTGCCCGGGTCGTCGATCGCGTGGGTGCACCGGGAGGCCGAGCGGGGCTACGCGGAGGCCGCCGAGGAGCTCGAAGGGCTCATCGCGGCCGCGCACGGCGCGCTGGCGGATGCGGACCCGGCGGCCGGGGGCGTGCGCGGCGGAGCCGCGCTGCCGCTGGTGTTCAACGCCTGCCCGCACGAACGGGACGGCGTGCCCGCCCTCGGCGCCGCCCCCCGGCCCGCCGCCGAGGGGGCGCCGGTGCGGGTGGCCGCGGCGGACGGGGGCGGGCACGTGCTCGACAACGGGCTGCTCCGCGTCGAGGTCGATGCCCAGGGCCTGCTCGCGTCGGTGCTGGACCTGGCCACCGGGCGGGAGGCGCTGGCCCCCGGCGGGCGCGGCAACCTGCTGCAGCTGCACCGGGACCTGCCCAACGCCTGGGACGCGTGGGACGTCGACCGCTTCTACCGGAACAGCGCCGAGGACCTCGACGCCGCCGAGGAGGTGGCGGTCTCCGCCGAGGGCCCGGACACCGCGGCGGTGGCGGTCCTGCGCCGCTTCGGCGCGTCGTCGGTGCGCCAGGTGGTGGAGCTCGCCCGGGGCGCGCGCCGGGTGGACCTGCGCGCCGAAGTGGACTGGCACGAGCGGGAGCGGTTCCTCAAGGCGGCGTTCCCGCTGGACGTGCGGGCCGAGGACGCGGCAGCCGAGATCCAGTTCGGGCACGTGCGCCGGCCGGCGCACACCAACACCTCCTGGGACGCGGCCCGGTTCGAGCACTGCGGCCACCGCTGGGTGCGGGTGGCGGAGCCGGGCTACGGGCACGCGCTGGTCAACGATTCGACCTACGGCCTGGACGTGACCCGCGCGGTGCGCGGCGACGGCGGTACGACGACCGCGGTGCGCCTGTCGCTGCTGCGCGCGCCGCGCTTCCCCGATCCGGAGACCGACCAGGGCGCGCACGTGTTCCGGTACGCGCTGGTGCCGGGCGCCGACACGGCCGCGGCGGTGCGCGAGGGCTACCGGATCAACCTGCCGGAGCGGGTGGCGGGCGGCGGCGGTGCGGTGGCGCCGCTGGTCGCGGTCTCGGCTCCGGGTGCGGTGGTGGAGTCGGTGAAGCTCGCCGAGGACCGCTCCGGCGACGTGGTGGTGCGGCTGTACGAGGCGCACGGCGAGCGCACCCGCACCCGGGTGGCGTTCGGCCCGGGGCTGGAGAACGCCGCGGTGCACACCGCCGACCTGCTGGAGCGCCCGCTGGACGATCCGGCCGCCGCCCCCGCCCTGGAGCCGGACGGGGACGGCGCGGCCCTCACCCTCCGCCCGTTCCAGATCGCCACCCTGCGCATCACCCCGCCCTGACGGCCGCACCGCAGGCCGGCCGTGCCGCTCCGGGGGCCTCCTCGGCCCCCGGGGCGCTGCCCGGCCCTCCCCCGGGCAGCTGTCGGGGACGTGCCAGCGGAGCAGGGCCGGGCCAGGGCAGCCGCGGCGGAACGCGCCCGGCTGCCGGGAGCGTGCCGAGGCGGGCCCGGCACGCCCGCTCCTGCACCGCGGCGCCCCAGCGGCCGGCGCAGGCCGGGTGCGGCGCGGCCGTCACCGCGCTCCTGTCCTGGACGCACCGGGTTCTTCCGGCGCGGCCGGACCGGGCCCTGCGGCACGGGGAGGCCGCGGCGGGCCGCCATCTCCGCTGGTCTCCTGGCCGGGGCCGTGCAGGTCCGGAATGGACCGCTCCGGGGCCCGCCGCTCCGTCTGGGCGGCGCCCGCCGGCCCGGGAGCGGGCGGCCGGCGAGCGGCGGGAAGCGCCTGCCCCGGGCCGGGGCCGGGACTGCCCCCGGCCCGCGGAGCGCCGCAGAGCCGTCCGAGCACGCCGAGCCGTCCGGGAGCCGGCGCGGCCGGCGACTGCAGCTCCTCCTCCCCCGCCGCCGCGCAGGCACAGCGCCGCACACGGCGATGCCGCGGTCGGGAGGAGAGGAGGCGGTGCGGGGATTCCAGGCCAGGACAGGCCACCCGGGCGAACGGCACGGCCGCACGGCTCCGGGCCCGACGCGTCCGAAGCCGGCACGGCCGGAGCGCACCGGCGGCGGAGCCGCGTCTCGCCCCCCTTCCCGGCTGCAGAAGGGACCTGCAGCGGTGCGGCGCCCCGTCCGATGGCCCCCTTCCGGCCCGGAGGCCCTCCGTTCGGCGGCCGCGCGCCGGATGGGCCGGCGGCACGGGCGCTCTGCGGTCCAGGACTGCACCGGGCCCGGGCGGCACGGCGGATGCGGCCTGCCGGGTGCGGGGCGGGAGTGGCGGGTGGGGCAGACGGGGTTGGAATGCGGCCGGCGCCGGTTCGATCGGGGGCGGCGCAGCGGGGGCGCCGGAATGTTCGGCGGTGTGAAGGCGTGGGGCCGGGTGCGGAATCACCGCGGGCCGCGGGGATCCGGGTCCGGCGGCGGGTTCACAGGGGTGCACAGGGGCGCGGCGGCCCGACACAGAAGCTCACAATTAGTATTACCATTGCGCAGATGATCCGGCGGGACCTCCGTGTGTCCCGTGCACCCTCGTCCGTCCGGAGGACCCTGTGGATCCCATCGAACCGGTCTACGGGACCGGCCCCCTGCTGCTGATCGCAGCGGGCGCTATCGCGGTCCTGCTGTTCCTGGTGATGAAGGTCCGGCTGCACGCCTTCATCGCCCTCGTCTCGGTCAGCCTGCTGGTGGCGCTGGCCACCGGCATCGGCCCCGGCGACGTCATGGACGTGCTGCTCGACGGCTTCGGCTCGACCCTGGCCAACGTGGCGCTGCTGGTCGGCCTCGGCGTGATGATCGGCCGCCTGCTGGAGGTGACCGGCGGCGCCCGCGTCCTCGCCGAGGCGCTGGTCCGCGCGTTCGGCGAGCAGCGCGCGCCGCTGGCGCTGGGCATCGCCTCGCTGCTCTTCGCGTTCCCGATCTTCTTCGACGCCGGCCTCATCGTCATGCTGCCGGTCGTGTTCAGCGTCGCCCGCCGGGTCGGCGGCTCGGTGCTCTACTACGCACTTCCCGCGGCCGGCGCCTTCGCGGTGATGCACGCCTTCGTGCCGCCGCACCCGGGCCCGGTCACCGCGGCCACCCAGCTCGGCGCACCGATGGGCACGGTCCTGCTGGTCGGCACCGTGCTGGCCATCCCGACCTGGTACATCGGCAGCTACCTGTACTCGCTCTACGCCGGCCGCCGCTTCGACCTGCCGGTTCCGGAGATCCTCACCGAGGGCCTCGGCGACACCCGCGACGACGAGCGCCCGCCGCACCTGCTCACCGTTGTCGGCATCCTGCTGCTGCCGATGCTGCTGGTCCTGCTCAACACCGGCGGCTCCACCCTGGTGGAGACGGGCTACCTGCCCGAGGGCAACGCGGTCGTCGACGCGTTCCTGCTGATCGGCAACGCCCCGGTCGCGCTGCTCATCACCACCCTGGTCGCGCTTGCCGTGCTGGGCTACCGCCGGTTCCGCGGCGACCGGGTCAGCGACCTGGTGGACGGCGCGCTCGGACCGGTCTGCTCGATCATCCTGATCACCGGCGCCGGCGGCATGTTCGGCGGCGTCCTGCAGGCCAGCGGCATCGGCCAGGCGCTCGCCGAGACCCTGGACGGGATCGGCCTGCCGGTCATCGTGGCCGCGTTCGTGATCGCCGCAGCGCTGCGGGTCGCCCAGGGCTCGGCGACGGTCGCACTGACCACCGCAGCGGGCCTCATCGCGCCGGCCGCGGAGGCGGCGAACATGGGCGGCCTGGAGCTGTCCCTGGTCGTGATCGCGATCGCGTGCGGGTCGACCGTGCTCTCGCACGTCAACGACTCGGGCTTCTGGCTGGTCGGGCGCTTCCTCAAGATGGACGTGCCGACCACGCTGCGCACCTGGACGGTCATGGAGACCACCATCGGCCTGACCGGCTTCGCGCTGGCCGCCGGGGTGAGCCTGCTGGTCTAGCGGATCCGCCGCCCCGCCGCCGGGGCCCGTGCCGGCCGCCGCTGCGGCGGTTGTCAGGGGCCCTCGGCGGCGTCCAGCGCACCGACGACCTCGAGCACGATCGAGCGCATGGCCGCCTCGGCCACCTCGGGCAGGCCGCCCGCGATGGCGGAGGCGACGTGCCGGTGCAGGCAGAGCGCCTCGTCGCGCGGGTGGGCCGGCATCAGCTGGTGCTGGGTGCGCCCGGCGAGCACCTCGGCGACGACGCCGGACAGCCCGGCGAACATCTCGTTGCCGGACAGCTCCAGGATGCGGCGGTGGAAGGCGGTGTCGAGCTCCAGGAAGCGCTCCAGCTCGCCGCGGCGCCCGGTGTCGGCCATCAGCTGCTCCAGCTCGACCAGTGCAGTGCGCTCCTGGTCCGTGGCGCGCCGGGCCGCGGCGGCTGCGGCCGGCGGCTCCACCGCCGCCCGCAGCTCGGTGAGGGTCCGCAGCTGCTCCATCCGGCCCGGCCCGGCCAGCCGCCAGCGGATGAGCTGGGGGTCGAAGACGCTCCACTCGCCGTGCGGGCGCACCCGGACGCCGGTACGGGGCCGGCTGACCACCAGCCGCATCGACTCCAGCACGCGGACCGCTTCGCGCGCGACGGTGCGCGATACGCCGAAGTCGCGGACCAGCCGGTCGAGGGTGAACACGTGTCCCGGGCCGTAGACGCCGGCCGCGATCGCCGGTCCCAGCTCCGCGAGGACGCGGTTGTGCAGGGTGCGGTGGTCGGGGTCGGCGGTCATCGGGCTCCTCGGGCTGCGGGCGGCACTGGGGCGCGGCACTGCGGGGCGCTGCGGGGGCGCCGCGCTCCCGGATCGCGGCGGGGGGCCGCCGCGGTCCGCGTCCGCACTATTGGTCACACTATTATCCGGCGCCGGGGCACCGTGCCGCCGACGGGGAAGGACCGTATATGCACTTCGTCTTCATGGGGGTCTCCGGCTCGGGCAAGAGCAGTATCGCCCGGCCGGTCGCCGAACGCCTCGGCTTCGCCTTCGCCGAGGCCGACGAGTTCCATCCGCCGGCCAACATCGCCGCGATGTCGGCCGGCGTTCCGCTGACCGACGAGGACCGGCTGCCGTGGCTGCATGCGCTCGCCGGGTGGATCGCCGACCGGGAGGCGGCCGGCGAGCACAGCGTGATGGCGTGCTCGGCACTGCGCCGCTGCTACCGCGACGTGCTGCGCAGCGGAGCGCCCGACGTGCGCTTCCTGCACCCAGCGGGCCCGCGGGAGCTGATCGGCGAGCGGCTGGCCGGGCGCAGCGGCCACTTCATGCCGGCCGGCCTGCTCGACTCGCAGTACGCGACGCTGGAACCGCTCCAGCCGGACGAGGCGGGCCGCACCCTCGATGTGTCGCGCCCGGTGGAGGAGCTCATCGAGGAGGCCGCCGGCCTGGTGCGCGCCGCGCTCGCCGGCGAAGGCGGCGCCCGGTCCTGAAACCGGGAACCGTCCCGGGGCCGCAGCCCCGGGCGGCCCGGCGGCGGGCGTCAGTTCTGGCGCTGGTCCATGTGGCCCATGCGGGTGGAGATCTCCATGCCGGCCTCGGCGACGGCCTCGCCGAGGCCGTCGAGCTTCTCCTCCTCCATCCGGTAGGAGGGGCCGGAGGCGCTGATCGCCGCGATGACCTCGCCGGTGAGGCCGCGGATGGGGGCGGCGACCGCGTTGAGCCCGATCTCGAGCTCCTCGACCGCGGTCGCGAAGCCGCGCTCCAGGATCCCGTCGCACTCGGCGCGCAGGGCCGCGGGGTCGGTGATGGTGGCGGGGGTGACCCGGTCGAGGTCGCCTTCGAGGATGCGGCGCTGCTTCTCGCCGCGCATGTGGGCCAGCAGGACCTTGCCGCTGGACGTGGAGTGGAGGGGGTTCTGCCGGCCGATCCAGTTCTGGCTCACTACCGCCGAGGAGCCGCGCACCTGGTCGATGTTGACGACCATGTCGCCGCTGGGTATGGCGATGTTGACCGTTTCGCCGAGTTCGGCGGCGAGGTCCTCGCAGACACGGCGGCTCTGCTGCGTGAGGTCGAGGCCGGCGGCCATGGTGCCGGCCAGGCGGATCACGCCGAATCCGAGCCGGTATTTTCCGCGCAGCCCGGGCTGCTCGACTAATCCGCGCCGCTCAAGGGCGCCGACCAGCCGGAACGCCGTGGACTTGTGCACCCCCAGCTCGGCCGCGATCTCGGTGACACCGGCCTCCCGGTGCTGGGCGAGGATTTCGAGCACGGTGATCGCGCGGTCCACTGACTGCACCGGGACGGCGTCTTTGCCGCTGCTCTCTGCCGTACTGCCGGAGGCCGCAGTACCGCCTCCCGCTCCTGCCCTCCCGGTCCGCACCGGTCCTGCATCGCCCGACCCCCGCCCAAACCGGTCCGTTTCCGTCGTTTCCCGACTTTTCTCTGCACGGTGGTCGTAGGAAGCCATGCCCTCCACGATAACGCCGTGTGCTGGGGCTTCCCGGGGCAGGAGCGAGCTGCCCGCCGTCCCCGCTGGTCACACCGGGCGCAATCGGCCGGCGCGGGCGTCCGGGACGGCGGCTGCGGCGCATCTGCCCGTTCTGCGGACGATGGCGGCCCTGTGCCCCCTTGCGCGGCGGGATGCGCGCGGCCCCGACTCCGCCCGCCGCCGGGGCTCCGGGCGGCAGCGCGGAACCGTGCGGCGTCAGCCCGCGGAGGGGGAGAGGAATCCGGCCAGCGCCGGCACCGGGACGGCGGCCGCTGCGACGGCTCCCGACTGCGGCCGGCGGTGCCGGAACCAGCCGGCCGAACCCGCGAGGAGCACCGCGGCGGCCCCACCCGGCCGGACATAGGCCGGAATGGCGGACCAGCCGGCGTCCCTGGCCGCCTGGCACTCCTCGACGGCCGGGCCGGAGATGCGCCGAGGCAGGCGGTGGGCTCGAGCTGCAGCCACCGGACAGCGCGGGGACAGGTGCGCTGGCGAGCGCGGCGAGGGAGGCGCAGCTGAGCAGGGCGAGGTTGGCGCCGCGGTTCGGGCGGGCCTGCGGGGCGGTCGGCGCAGGGGGCTGTTAGCTGCGCGGCGGGGGCGGCTCGACGCGGCCGACGCCCCAGCCGTAGGCGAGCTTGTGCACGCCGAGGACGAAGAACGACTCGGTGGCGGCGACGCCGTCCACCCGCTGGATGCACTCGTTGAGCAGGTCGGTGACGTGTGCGGTGTCCCGGCAGATCACCTCCGCCATCACGTCGAACCGGCCGGAGGTCTGGATGACATAGGAGGTCTCCGGCAGCGCGGCGAGCGCGGCGCACACCTCCGGCGCCCGCCCGGCCTGGACGCGCATGCCGATCATCGCGAGGCGGTCGAAGCCGATGGTGAGCGGGTCGGCGATCCCGACGATCTGCAGGATGCCGGCTTCTTCCAGCCGCTGCACGCGGTAGCGCACCGAGGAGGCGGGCAGGCCGAGGTCCTCGGCGATGCGGCTGTAGGCGCGGCGGCCGTCGGCCTGCAGAATCGCGATGATGCGGCGGTCAAGGTCGTCCAGTCGGGGCGCCGGAGGCACTGCGCCGTCCTGGGGCGCGGCGCCGCCGCTCGCGTCGGAGGCCATCGTCGCGCTCTCTTCCTCGGGTGCGGGTGCGGGGGTCGCCGGGGTGCCGGAAGCGGCCGGCGGGCGGTCAGGCGATCCGGCGCGGACTCCGGTCAGGAGTCGAATCCTAGTCCCAGCCGGTCCATCGCCTTCAGCCAGAGGTTGCGCCGCCCGGTGGCGTCCTCGCGCGCCATCGACCACCGGGTCGCCTCGACGCCGATCCAGCGCACCGGCTCCGGCGGGAACGGCACCGGCGCACGCCGCATCATGGCGAGCTCGGTGCGCTCGGTGCGGCGCCCTTCCAACCGGTCGAGCAGCGTCAGCGCGGCGAACCGGGTGGCACCGACGCCGAGCCCGGTGAAACCGAGCGCGTAGGCGACCCGGCCGCCGGCGGCCGACCCGGTGAACATGGTGAAGCGGGTCGAGGAGTCGATGACACCGCCCCACGCGTGGCTGAACCCGGCACCGGACAGCGCGGGGAACGCCTCGGCGAACTGGGCGGCGAGCCGGCGGAACGTCTCCGGGCGGCGGGTGAGCGCTTCGGAGACCGGGCTGCCGTAGTGGTAGACCGCGTCGTAGCCGCCGAACAGGATCCGGTCGTCGGCGGTCTTGCGGATGTAGTGGAACTGGTTGCCCGCGGTGGTCAGCCCGTGGTCGCCGGTCCAGCCGACGGCCGCGAGCTGCTCGCCGCCCAGCGGTTCGGTGGTGATCGCGTAGTCGTAGACCGGGACGGTGCTCAGCCGCAGCCGGCGCAGCAGCGGCCGGAAGGCGTTGGTGGCGAGGGCGGCGCGCTTGGCGCGGACGTCGCCGTAGGGCGTGGCCAGGCGGACCCGGCTCCCCGCCTCGCCGCGGGTGGTGAGGCCGAGCACGGGGGTCTGCTCGTAGATGCGCACGCCGAGGCGGAGGCACGCCTCGCGCAGCCCGAGGACGAGCCGGGCCGGATCGACGAGCGCGTAGTGCGGCAGGTACAGGCCCAGCGTGTACTTCGGCGAGTCGACGTAGGCGGCGAGCTCGGCGCCCTTGAGCAGAACGGCCTCTTCCCCGTGGGCGCGCTCCTGCCTGGCGGCGGCACGCAGCCACTCCTCCTCCCACGGGGTCGAGGCGACCGACACCTTCCCCGGCATGCGGAAGCCGGCGTCGATGCCGTGCTCGTCCAGTTCGCGGCCGATGCCGGCGAGGTTGCGGGCGCCGAGCCGCTGGAGGGCGGCGATCTCCCGCGGCCAGCGGTCGGCGCCGTTGGCCAGGCCGTGGGTGAGGCTCGGCGACACGAAGCCGCCGTTGCGCCCGCTGGCGGCGCCGCCGCAGGAGTCCTGTTCCAGGAGCACCACGTCGAGGCCGGGGTGGCGCAGCCTGGCGTGCAGGGCCGTCCACAGGCCGGTGTAGCCGCCGCCGACGATGGCGAGGCCTGCTGCGGTGTCCTCGGTCAGCGCGGGGCGCGGCTCGGGCGCCGGGACGGCGTCGGTCCAGTAGGGCCGCGGTGCGGCGCCGATCCCGGTGAGGCCGTAGGGGTCGCGCTCCCCGGGCGGGCCCTGCCTTCCGGTGCCCGCCCGGCGGTCCGCTTCCGTTGTCATCTCCCGTGCGCCTTTCTGCTGCGGCGGTTCTGCGGCGCGCTGCCCGCGCCCGGCGTCTGCGTTGGCGACCCTACGGCCGCGGCCCCGTTCCCGGCGCGCTGCGGCGGGACCGGGTCAGCCGAGGTGGACCACGCCCGTGCGCAGATCGGTCATGTCGTGCAGGGTGTACATTCCGCCGATCCGGCCCCAGCCGGTGCCGCGGCCGCCGGCCCCGCCGAAGGGCATGTTCACGTCCCAGAAGCCGGTGGAGTCGTTGACCACGACCTGGCCGACCTTCATCTCCTCGACGAAGCGGTACGCCTTGCCCATGTTCTGCGTGAACACGGCGCCCTGCAGGCCGAGCGGGTCGTCGTTGGCGATGCGCAGGATCTCGTCGTCGTCGGCGCCGGTGATGATCGGCACGACCGGGCCGAAGGACTCCTCACGGGAGAGCAGGCTGTCCTCCGGGACGCCGTCGACGACGGTGAACTCGTAGTAGAGGCCGGTGGGCCGGTCCTCGGCGCGCTTGCCGCCGAGCAGGACGCCGGCGCCGCGCTCGCGGGCGTCGGCCAGGTGCCGGTCCATCTTCTGGGCGACGGCCTCGTTGTTGAGCGGGCCGAGGGTGGTCTCGGCGTCGAAGGGGTCGCCGAGGCGGACATCGCGCTCCGCCGCCTTGAGCACCTCGGCGACGAATGCGTCGTGGACCTTCTCGTGCACGATGACGCGCTCGGTGGCGCAGCAGACCTGGCCGGCGCAGTAGTAGGCGCCGAAGACGGCGGCCCGCGCGGCCGCGGCGAGGTCGGCGTCTTCCAGGACGACCACCGGGCCGTTGCCGGAGCACTCCATGATGGAGCGCTTGAGGCCGGCTGCGGCCTGGATCTTCGCACCGGTGGCCGAGGAGCCGATGAAGCCGATGGCGTGCGTGCCCGGGTGGCGCACGAGCGCGTCTCCGGTCTCGGCCTCTCCCGGGAGGATGTTGACGAGCCCTTCGGGGACGCCGGCGGCGGCGAACGCCTCCATGGCGGCGAGCACGGTGAGCGAGGTGTGCGCTGGCGGCTTGACGACGACGGCGTTGCCGGTGGCCAGGCCCGGTGCAGTGAACTCGGTGAGCATCAGCAGCGGGAAGTTCCACGGCGTGATGACGGCCCAGGTGCCGACGGCCTCGCGGAACGTCCACATCCGCTTCTTGGGATCGGTGGAGGGCAGCGTCTCGCCGTAGAGCCGGACCGCGTCCTCGGCGTGCAGGTGGAACAGCTGCGCGGCCTCTTCGATGTCGGCGACCGACTCGGACAGCGGCTTGCCCTGCTCCAGGCTCTGCAGGCGGGCCAGCTCGTGCAGGCGGGCGGAGATCTCGTCGCCGATGCGGTGGCACAGGGCGGCGCGCTCGAAGACGTTGGTGCGGCCCCACGCCTGCTGCGCCGTGTTGGCGGCGGCGACCGCGGCGTCGATGTCGGCCTGCACCGGCACGGGCACGGTTCCGACGTGCTCGCCGGTGGCGGGGCTGTCGACGGCGAAGGTCTCGCTGCCGGCACCGTCGGTGTAGGCGCCGTCGATCCAGAGCTGCTGGCGGATGGGCGTGGTCATGGGGGTACCTCTCTGGTCCGTGGTCCGAGGTGCCGCCATCATCAGATGAACAATGAGACGAAGTCAATACTCATACATCAGCAAGATCACATCAATTCCACTGTTGATTGAGCAATCGCACTCGGATCTCTCGGCGGGGCGGGCGATCCCGCTCCGGCGGCGTCCCGGGCGGCGGCGGGCGCCTCCTATCCTCGGAGGCGGACACCCCTCTCGACCTGGAGCTGCGAGGACATGCTGGAGATCCTGCCGGGCCTCACCCGGATCTACGAGGCGTGGGCGGAGCGCCACCCGGACGTCCAGCCGCTGACGGTGCAGTTCGCGCCGCAGGCCGCGGACCGGGACGGGGACGGCGCGCAGCCGGAGGGCCTGCACGGCGTCCTGGCCTACCCGCTGGAGGGCCACTGGCTGCTGGTCTCCTTCGGCCTGACCGAGCTGGGCGAGAAGACCAGCGGGGAGAAGCGGGTGTCCGGCGCCGGCTTCGAGTTCACCTGCCGCATCCCGCGCGCCGGCGGCGACGAGGAGGTGCCGGCTTGGATCCTCCGCGTCCTGCACGCGCTGGCCGAGGGCTACATCGCGGGGGCCGACCTGGACGTGGGCCACTGGATCACGACTCCGTCCCCGCTCGGCGGCGAGCCGGCTAACGGCGCGATGACGTCTCTGGTCATCGTCCCCGACGTGGACCTGCAGGTGATCGACACCGCCAACGGCGTCGCCTGCTTCTTCCAGCTCGTCGGCCTCTTCGCCGGCGAAGCCGCGCAGATCGAGTCCGCCGGCACGGCTACGCCGCACGTCTCGCTGCTGCGCTCGCGCGACCCCCGGCTGCTCACCGACCCCTCCCGCGAGCCCGCCCTGCTCTGAGGGCCTGCGGCAGCGCAGCGGGGCCGGCCCTTCCGAGCCGGCCCCGCTGCTGCGCTCCGGCTCAGGCCGCCCGCCGGTCGGCCGCACGCAGCCGGAGCCAGGCGAGGACGGTGAGCACCGCGAGCGCGGCGGTTGCGGGCAGCCCTTCGAAGAGGCCGGCGAAGCCGGCACCGCCCGCGGCGTGCGAGGGGGCGTCGATGGCGACGACGACCAGGCCGAAGGCCGACTCCGTCGCGGGCCACGCGCTCCCCGCCCCGCCGGCCGCGACCGTGAGCAGGAACCCGGGCAGGATCAGCGCCGCCGCGTGGAAGCCGATGGCGGCCCACAGGTTTCCGGCGCACAGGGTGACCAGGGCCGCGAAGACGCCCCAGATGAAGATGTTCAGCATCAGGATCCAGTGCGGCTCGTGCGGCGTGCTCTCCGGCAGCAGCAGGCTCCCGATGAAGAAGAAGTGGAACAGGGAGAAGAAGGCCGACGACAGGAGCACGCCGGCCGTCCGCCCCCAGCGCACGCCGACGGCCTGCAGCATCCAGCCGCGGAACAGCTGCTCTTCGATGCCGATCATCACCACGCGCATCGCCAGGACCAGCAGGCCGACCAGGAGGGTGCCGACCGCGCCGCCCTCGCCGAAGTCCAGCACCCGGTCGATGCGCGCCGACCCCGCGGCGAGCGCGGCGCCGATCCAGCCGCAGATGAAGGCGAGCGCCCACCCGGTGCCGGCGGCCAGTCCGCCCGGTGCGCGCCGCCACGGAGCCAGTCCGGTGGAGCCGAAGGGACGCCGCTCGAACCAGCGCAGCCAGGCCCAGAGCACGAGGTAGGGGAACGCGAACTGGACCGGCACCAGCAGGGTGCTCAGGACGATCTGCACCCCCTGGGGTGCGTCGTCGGGCAGGTGGCGCTCCATCAGCGGCGCGAGGAGCAGCACCGCCGGAGCGAGTCCGATGAGGTAGAAGAGCTGGGTCAGCGGGATCGTGGCGAGCGGGTGGGTGCGGCGCGCACCGGAGGCGCCGGCGGCGAGGAACCCTGCCGCCGGCCCCCCGCTCTGCCGCACATGCGCGGGAGATTCGGTAGCCATGGCCGGCGACGCTACGGAGGGCGCCCGGCGCCGCGCATCGCACGCAGGGCACATGGCCCGCATGGAGAGGTCCCGGTGCAGACCGCCCGGCGCGGCCGATGCCCACCGGGCGCGGACCGCCTCGGCCGGCGCGCACGCCGGCGCCTGCTCCCACGACACCGCGCTGGCCTCCTCCCCCGCTGCCGGGTGGCGTGCGTGCGGCTATGCCGGACGTCATGGGTGCCCTGCGGCCGATGGATGCCGCGCCGGTGCGGTGTTAGCTTCGGGCCATGCCCGAGTACGCAGCCGCGCCGCCACCGGGCGCCGCCCCCGGGGCCGCGGACGACGGCGAGTCGGCCCTCGGCCGCTGGGTGGCGCTCGGCCCCTCCGGCCGCGCGCCCCGCGCCGTGGCGCTGCTCTTCTGGGGCGCCTTCCTCGGCCACCTGGGCGCCGTGCTCCTGGTGGCCGCGGCATCGGCCGGTGTCGGCGACCCTGCCGCGGCGCCCGGCGCCCCGCCGGGCCTGCTGGCCGCCGTGCACGTCGCCGCTCTCGCCGGCGCCGGCCTGCTCTGGCCGCTGCTGCGCTGGGGTCCGGACGCCGCCGGCCGGCTCCGCCCGCTCGCGGTGTGGGCCGGGTTCCTCGCGGCGACGCTCACCGTCACGGCAACCTCCGGCGGGCCGCCGGTGTTCGTGATGCTGAGCCTCGCCCTGGGAAACGCCGTCGTCGTCCTCGGCCTGCGGCGGGCCGTCGCGGTCGCCGCCGCCGTCGTGGCCGTGCCCGCCGCCCTGTTCCCGCTGTCCGGCGGCTCGCTCGCCCGCGGTCTCGTCGAGTCTTTCGCTCTGCTGGGGACGGTGCTCGCCGTGCTGCTGCTGTTCGCGGGCCTGCTGGTGGCCCGCGACCGCGCCGAACGGAACCGGGCGCTGCTGGTCGAGCTCGGGCAGGCGCACCGCGCCCTGGAGCAGGCCCACGCCGAGCTGCGGTGCTCCGCCGACCGGGTGCGCGACCTCGCCGTCGCCGAGGAGCGCGCGCGGATGGCCCGCGAGATGCACGACTCCATCGGCCACCACCTCACCGTGATCACCATGGGCCTCGCCAACGCCGAGCGCTTCCGCACCGCGCGACCCGACGCCGCCTGGGACGAGGTCGCCGACGCGAAGCGGCTCACCGCCGACGCCCTCGCCGACACGCGCCGCTGGGTCCGCGCGCTCCGTCCGCTCTCCCTAGAGGGGCGCGCCGGGCCGGAGGCGGTCCGGGCGCTGGCCGCGGCGTTCGACACGCCCGGCGGTACGCCCCGGGTGCGGGTGGCCTGCTCCGGCGCGTGGCCGGCCCCGGACGAGGAGGCGGAGCTGGCCTGCTACCGCCTCGTCCAGGAGGGGCTCACCAACGCCGTGCGGCACTCCGCGGCGGAGCGGATCGACGTGCGCCTGGTGTGCGCGCCGGCCGAGATCGAGGTCAGCGTGGTCGACGACGGGCGCGGCGCGGACGGTGCCGCCGCCGGATTCGGCCTGGGCGGCCTGCGCGAGCGGGTCGCCGCGCTCGGCGGGGCGCTGCACAGCGGGACCCGCAGCGGCGGCGGTTTCGCGCTGCGCGCCGTCCTGCCCCTCCGGCCCGCGGGGGCGCCCCGGCCGGCGAAGCCCTCCTCGCGGCACCCCGCCGGTGCAGGTGCGGGAGCAGCCCGGTGAACGCGCACGGAGCGCACCGGCCGGTCCGCGTCGTCATCGTCGACGACCAGGTGCTGATGCGCCAGGGGCTCCGCAAGCTGCTGGAGATCGAAGCCGAGGTGGAGGTGGTGGGCGACGCCGCCGACGGCGCCGCGGCGCTCGCCCTGGTGGAGCGGCTCGGCACAGCCGAAGCCGCCGCTCCCCCGCCGGAGGACGGAGCCGGCGGTCCGGGCACCGGAACCGGCGCTGATGTGGCACTGGTCGACCTGCGCATGCCCGGCATGGGCGGGATCGAACTGATCGAACGGCTGCAGGCGGCCTACCCCGGACTCCCCGCCCTGGTGCTCACCACCTTCGACGACGACGCCGACATCTTCGGCGGGCTCCGCGCCGGCGCAAAGGGCTACCTGCTGAAAGACACCCCGCCCGAGGAGCTCGTGGCGGCGATCCTGCGCGCGGCCCGCGGCGAGACCGTGCTCGGCACGGCTGCAGCGGCCCGCCTCGTCGCACACGTGGCCGCGCAGGACACGGCCGCTCCGCCCGCGCCGGAGGTGGCCGGACTCGGCCCCGGAGCCCCGTCCGGCCTGGACGCGCTGTCGGAGCGGGAGCGCGACGTGGCCCTCCTCGTCGCCGAGGGGGCCGCCAACCGCCAGATCGCCCGCCGCCTGTTCATCACCGAGGGGACGGTAAAGAACCACATCAGCAGCATCCTGCGGAAGCTGGCCCTGCGGGACCGCACCCAGATCGCGGTGCACGTGGCACGGCTGCGCGGCGGCTGACCCGGAGCAGCAGACCGGGGCCCCGCACGCGTGCGGGGCCCCGGCGGACGGTGCTGCGGTCAGCGGACGACGACCTCGTCTGTGACCCTGAGCCGCTCGCCGGCGAAGCCGCCGGCGGTGGTGATCAGCGCGACGGCCAGCAGGATCAGCGCCGCGCTCCAGGAGGAGCCGCCGGCGGTCGCGAGGAACGCGGTGGCGATCATCGGCAGGAAGCCGCTGAGGGCTCCGGCGATGTTGTAGGCCAGAGCGACGCCGCTGTAGCGCAGATGCGCGGGGAACAGCTCGGTCAGCAGCGCGCCGGAGACCGCGTAGGCGATCGAGAGCACGGCGACGCCGAGGGCGACCGCGGCGACCACGATCCACGGCGACTCGGTGTCGATCATCCAGAACACCGGGAAGGCGACGACCGCGGTGGCGAGGCCGCCCCAGCCGGTGAGCCGGCCCGGGCCGACCCGCTCGGCGAACCGGCCGGCGACGACGATCACGGCGATCTGCACGACGGCCGCGACCAGGGTCGCGTTCACCATCAGGTTGCGGGACAGCCCGAGGGTGTCCGCGCCGTAGCTGATGGCGAACGTGGTCATCATGTAGAAGCCGCCGACGCCGAGGAACGCCGAGGCGATGCCGATCAGCAGGCGTCCCCACGCCTGGCGGAACACGTCCACCGCAGGGATCTTCGCGCGCTCCTCCTGGCGCTCCAGCTCCTCGAAGATCGGCGACTCCTCCACCTTGCGGCGGATGTAGACGGCGATGATGAGCAGCGGGAAGGCGAGCAGGAACGGGATGCGCCAGCCCCAGGCGTCGAACGTGTCGCTGGGCATCAGCAGCACCAGCGCGAACGCACCGGAGGAGAGCAGGGTGCCGACCGGCGAGCCGATCTGCGGCAGCGCGGCGTAGCGGCCGCGCTTCTCCGGCGGCGCGTGCTCGACGGCGAGGGTGACCGCGCCGCCCCATTCGCCGCCGACCGCGACGCCCTGTACCAGGCGCAGCAGGGCCAGCAGCAGCGGCGCGGCGATGCCGATCGCGGCGAAGTCGGGCAGCAGGCCGATCAGGCCGGTGGCGACGCCGATGGCGACGACGGTGATCAGCAGCGCCGGCCGGCGCCCGATCCGGTCGCCCATCCAGCCGAACAGTACGGCGCCCAGCGGGCGGGCGACGAAGCCCACACCGAAGGTGGCGAACGCGGCCATCGTGGCCGCGGTCGCGTCCATCGTCGTGAAGTAGAGGCGGTTGAAGACGAGGGCCGCGGCCGTGCCGAAGAGGAAGTAGTCGTACCACTCCAGCGCGGTCCCGACGAACGCCGCGAAGGCGATCCTGCCGGAGTCGCGCGCACTGACGACGGGCGTGCTGCCCGCGTCGGTACCGGCGGCGCCGTGCGCCGCTGGTTCGAGGTCGCTCATGTCTGCTGGTCTCCTTTCCGGCACCCCGTCGGGTCCGGTCGTGCATGGGGGACGGCGGGGGGCACCCGGCGTCGGGCGCCGGTTCCCGCTGCCGCAGCGCGGCGGCGGGTCCGGCCGCGGCCTGGGGCCGCGGCCGGCGGAGGCGGTGCCGTCACTCCGTTGTGGCGGTGTCCTCCAGCCCGGGCAGGGCGTCGGCTCCGTAGACGCAGGCGCCCCCGACAACGGTGGCGAGGACGCGGATGGAGCCGATGCCGTCCCCGGCCGTCTCGACCGGATCGCGGTCCAGGACTGCGAGGTCGGCCAGCTTGCCCCGGGTCAGGGTGCCGCGGCGGTGCTCGTCGCAGCTGGCCCAGGCGGCGTCGGCGGTGTAGGCGCGCAGCGCCTGGGCGGCGGTGGTCCGCTCGTCGGCGCCGATCACCGCGCCGCCGCTGCTGACCCGCTCGACCAGCGACTCCATTCCGAGCAGCGGCGCGCCGGGCGCCACCGGCCGGTCGGAGCTGCCGGGGACGCGCACGCCGCGATCCAGGAAGGAGCGGACGCGGTAGATCCACGGCAGCCGCTCCGCACCGAGTGCCGCCGCCATGGTGTCGCCGACGGTGTGCAGGAAGCGCGGCTGCGGCACCGGCACGGCGCCGAGTTCGGCGATCCGGCCGATCTGGTCGGGGCGGACCACGCCGGCGTGCTCGATGCGGTGCCGCACGTCGGGGCGGGGCAGTGCGCGCTGCGCCTCGGCGAAGGCGTCCAGGGCCAGGTCGATCGCCTCGTCGCCGATCGCGTGGGCGGCCACCCGCCAGCCGGAGCGGTGCGCGGCGACGATGAGCGCCCGCATCTCCTCGGGGCCGTTCTGGTAGACGCCGGTGCCGTGGCCGTGGTCGCAGAACGGGTCGGTGACCGCGGCGGTGCGGCCGATCAGCGAGCCGTCCAGCCAGATCTTCATCGGGCCGAGCCGCAGCCGGTCGTCGCCGAACCCGGTGCGCAGCCCGAGGTCGATACCGGTGGTCTCGGCGTCGTCGGCGTGGCCGGCGATCGGGTGCAGGTTGTCGGCGGCGACCATCAGCTCGACCCGGGTGCGCAGCAGGCCGGCGTCGCGGGCGCGCTGGTAGGCGGCGGCCTCGATGGGGCTGCGGCCGATCAGCCCGCGGCCGATCCCCGCCTCGGTGACGTGGGTGAGCCCTTCGGCCGCATACACCGCGGAGGCGCGGCCGATGGCGGCGGCCAGGTCGGCCGCCGGGTAGGGCATGACGAGGGCGGTGACCAGCTCCTGGGCCCGCTCCTGGAGCAGCCCGGTGGGCGCGCCCGCGCCGTCGCGGACGATGACGCCGCCTTCGGGCTCGGCGGAGTCGGCCGCGTCCGCGGTGGCGGCGCCGGCCTGTTCGAGGACGGCGCTGCTGACCGCGCACATGTGGCCGGAGCGGTGCTTGAGCCAGACCGGGCGGCCGCCGGCAGCGCGGTCGAGGCCGGCCCGGTCGGGGTGCGCGCCGAGCACGGTGTCGTCGTAGCCGGAGCCGACGATCCACTCGCCGTGCGGGGCGGTGGACGCGCGGTCGGCGACCGCGGCATAGAGGGCGTCGAGGGTTGCGGTGTGCTGCAGGTCCAGTTCACCGAGCGACTGCCCGAACCAGGCCATGTGGTTGTGGGCGTCGCCGAATCCGGGGACGACCGCGGCGCCGCCGCAGTCGACGGTGGTGCGCGCGGGGAGGTCGGCGACCTCCTCGTCGAGGCCCGCGATCCGGCCGGCGAGTACGCCCAGCACCGTCGCGGTGGGGCGCGCGCCGTCGACCGTGCGGATGCGCGCGTTGGTGAGTTTCAGGTCGAGCATTCTCAGGCCAGGTTGTGGAGTCGGGTCAGGGGCAGGTCGGCGGCGCGGTGCACGTCGACGGCGCGGCCGTCGATGAAGACCGGGTCGGGGCCGGTGGGCACCCGCACGTCGGGCACCGCGGTGTTGGCGACCATGTCGGCGCGGGTGAGCCCGCGGCTGTCGCGCAGCGCCGTGTAGCGGGGTCCGGACGGCAGCGCCTCGCGCGCGGCGCGGTCCTCCAGCGCAGCGCCGGAGACGAAGACGGTGGACAGCCGGCGCGGCGCGGCGCCGAGGCCGCCGAAGTAGGGCTTCATCACCCGCGGCTGGGTGAGCCGGGTCGAGCCGGAGCCCGAACCGGTGGTGCCCCAGGCCACGAAGCCGGACTTGAGGACCAGTTCGGGCTGGGCGCCGAAGCCGGCCGGGCGCCAGAGCACCACGTCGGCGATGGATCCGGGGCGCAGCGAGCCGACCTCGTGGGCCATGCCGTGGGCGATGGCCGGGTTCAGGGTGATCTTGGCGAGGTAGCGCAGCACCCGGTCGGTGTTGTCGGCGTCCGGGCCGGCCTCGCCGGCGAGGTGGGCCTGCACGTGGGCGAGCTGCCAGGTGCGGCGCGCGGTCTCGGCGACGCGGCCCATCCCCATCGAGTCGGAGTTGACGATGCTGATGGCGCCCTGGTCGTGCAGGAGGTTCTCGGCGGCGATGGCGTGCTCGCGCACCCGGCTGGACGCGATGTCGACGTCGCTGCCGACGTGGTGGTGGCCGCGGTGCACGGTCATCGTCATCGGCAGCAGCTCGGCGACGGTGGCCGGGGTGAGCGGCAGCGTGGGCGTGGTGGAGGAGGTCAGCACGTGCGGCTGGGAGACGATCTCCAGCAGGTCGGGGTGGCCGCCGCCGCCCTCCACGTGGTAGGCGTGCACGGTGCGGCCGCGGGTGGCGAGCAGCGTGTCGGAGAGGTAGCCCGATTCGTTGAGGGTGTCGGTGTGCAGCGCGACCGGCAGGTCGGTCTGCTCGGCGACACCGAGGCAGGTGTCGACGATGCGCGGGGTGGCCCCCCAGTCCTCGTGGATCTTGAAGCCGCCGGCGCCGGCCAGCACGGCGCGCTCCAGCAGCTCCTTCGACGAGGAGGAGCCGCGGGCGAGGAAGGCGACGTTCATCGGGGCGTCGCGCCAGCCCGCGATGAGGTTGTGCAGGTTGGCGGCGGGGTTGGCGCCGACGTCCCACACGCCGCCGATGCCCATGCCGACCATGGTGGTCACGCCGGCGGAGAGCGCGGCGGGCACCACCTCGGGGCTGGACAGGTGGACGTGCGAGTCGACCACGCCCGGGGTGGCGATGAGGCCCTCGCCGGTGACCATCGCGGTGTGCGAGTCGACGACGAGCTCGATGCCGTCCGCGGAGTCGGGGTTGCCGGCGCGGCCGAGGCCGACGATGCGGCCGTCCTTGATGCCGATGTTGGTCTTGCGGACGCCGGCCACCGGGTCCATCACGACGACGCCGAGCACCACCATGTCGAGGGCGCTGTCGCGCGGCGCGCGGCCGGTGACGAGCAGCCCGTCGCGGGCGGTCTTGGCGCAGCCGCCGAGCATCTCGTCGCCGGGGTCGGTGTCGTCGCCCTGCACCCGCACCCACAGGTCGGTGTCGGCGAGGCGGATGCGGTCGCCGGTGGTGGGGCCGTAGCGGTCGGCGTATTCGCGGCGGTCCATGCGGCTCATCGGCGGCCTCCTCGCTCAACGATGTCGACGGTGCGGGTCTCGCCGGAGCCGAAGACCAGCGACGTGCCCGCGGGCTGGTCCAGCCGGTAGCCGGACGCTGCGCCGCGGTCGAACTCCAGCGCGGGGTTGGCCTCCTCCAGCGGGAAGTGCGAGGAGAGCCAGACCGGGCGCGGGCCGGTGTTGCGGACCTCCAGGCTGCGGCGCGGCCGGCCGGGGGCGATCTCGACCGGCTCGGCGCCGGTGCGGACCGCGCCGGGGCCGTCCGGACCGGGCGGGCCGAACGGGGCGTCGACGTGCACGAGCGCGGTGCCGTGCGGGAACAGCGCTTCGATCTGGATGCTCGGGACGGCGGCGGCCACCCCGGGCAGCAGCGATTCCGCCGGCACCGCGGTGCGGGCGCGCTCGATGGCCTCCTCCAGGGTGCGCCCGTCCCAGGCGTCCTCCTGGATCTGGTCGCACACCAGCGCGACGGCCTCGGTGGCGCCGAGCGGCGCCCCCCGTGCGAGGCGCGTGCGGGCGAGCTGCGCTGCGGCGAACACCAGCAGCCGCTCCTGCTCTCGCGGCGTGACGTGCATGCGGCTCCGTCCTCCTCGTCGGCGGTCTCCCCCTCGGCTCCTCAGCGTCGCCCGGATGAGGCGTGGCGCACAATGACCATTCGCCGCGGACTCGAACCGGCATACTGTGCATATGCCCACCACCGAGGGTCCCGAGCCGGGGGATCCGCTGCTCCTTCCGCCGCCGTCTCCCGAGCTGCGCACGGCCGTCCGCGACTGCCTGGACGAGCTGGACGACCTGGTGGCGGTCTACACCGCCGAGGTGGCGTCGTTCACCGGATACGCGGGGGTCGTCGAAGACGCCGACCTGCGCACCACCGCGCACGCGTCGCTGGAGCTGCTGCTGCGCATCATCGGCGGGATGCCGGTGCCCGACCGGCTGCTCACGGTGTCCGAGGAGCTCGGCCGCCGCCGCGTCCACCAGGGCGTTCCGCTGGACGAGCTGGTACAGGCGGTGCGGATGGACTTCCGGCTGCTGTGGAACGCGCTGCTGGAGCGGGTGCCCTCGCACGGCCTGCCGGGGCTGACCCGCGGCGCGGTGCGGGTATGGGAGGCCGTCGAGTACCACACGGTGCGTGTGCACACCGGGTACCTGAACGAGAGCGCGGTGCTGGCTCGCGCGCGGGAGCGGCAGCGCAGCGCGATCATGGGCCGGCTGCTCGCTTCGGACGGCAACGACCGCCAGCTGGTCGACCAGGCGGCGACGGCGCTGCGGCTGCCGGCGGAGGGCCGGTTCGCGATCGCCGCAGCGCCGGCGGCCGGCGGGGTGCGGTTGCGCGAGGCGGCCGCGGGAGCGCCGGGGCGCGCGGTCCACGTACAGGAGCACGACGGGCGCACGGTGCTCGTCGCGCCGCTGGCGCGCATGCCGGGCGCCGGCG
>NZ_BAAGXT010000063.1:0-29060 GCF_054779695.1 Nocardiopsis coralliicola
GCCCCGGCCGCCGCAGGGCCGGCGTCCTCGGCGGCCGGCGGCACCGCCCCGGTCAGGCCCCGGTGGGGTCGTCGCGCAGGACCCGTGCCGCGGTGCGGCAGGCGTCGAGCGCGGCGCGGGCACCCGCGGGCGAGGCGCCGGCCAGCCCGCAGGCGGGAGTAGCCACGACCGCCTCCGCGAGCAGGTCAGGGGCGAGACCGATGCGGTTCCACAGCGTGCGTACGGCAGAGACGTTACCGACCGCCGGTGACACTTTGCCTGCGTCCGGAGCCGTGTCGGCGCGTCCGTCCGAATCACTCGGCGCCGCGGCTGGTCCCGGCGCGGGACCGGTGGGCACGGCGCCCAGGAGCAGCCCGGCGCCGTCCTCGACGGCGGTGCCGACCGCCTCGTCGTCGGCCGCGGTGAGACGGTCGGCGTCGAGCCCCAGCACGCGGGCACCGGAGCGGTGCAGGAGCTCCACCGGCGCACCGGCCGCGCAGCAGTGCACAGCGGGTACCGCACCCGCGGCGTCCACGGCGGAGAACACGGAGGCGAGGATTTCCCGGGCGGTCGTCGGGGCGGGGGCCCGGTAGCGCCGGTAGCCGCTGGCGGTGGGGATCCGGCCGGCCAGCACGGCGGGCAGCGACGGCTCGTCGAGCTGAACGACGAGCCGCGCGCCGGGCAGCCGCGCGGCGACGTCGGCGACGTGCCGGGCGATCCCTTCGCACAGCGACGCGGCGAGGTCGGCGACTGCGCCGGGGTCGTAGAGCAGGCGCTCCCCGGACCGCAGTTCAAGGCTGGCGGCGAGAGTCCACGCGCCGGCCGCCTGGATCTTGAACGGGCCGCGGTAGTCCTTGCCGTGCTCTTCGACGGCGTCGAGGTCGTAGGCGAGCATGCTCCGGGACCGCGCGAGATCGCGTCCGGCGCCGCGGGCCGCCCGCCAGCCGGTCGGCTGCACCTCGACCGGGAAGTCGACGAGCAGCCCGGCGGTCCGGCCGACCATGTCGGCCCCGGCGCCGCGGGACGGAAGCTCGGGCAGGTGCGGGAACTGCGGCAGTTCGCCGAACACCGTGCGCGCCGCCTCGCCCGGGTCATCCCAGGGATAGGAGCCCACCCCGGTCCAGCTCGCCACGGGCCACGGATATCGCTGCTCAGTCACGTCGGCCAAGCCTAGGGCACCCGGCCGGCGGCCACGAAGAACGGGACGGCAGCCGCACACCACCGCTCGGGCCCACCCGGGCGCTTCCGCGGCCGCTGCCCCCAGGACTGCCGCGGCGCGCGGGGCCGGGCCAGGAGTGGCCGGCCGGGGGCGGGTGATCGCACGGGCACGGCGCGCTGCAGCACGCCTTTGCCGCCAGCACCCTCAGCCGGAGACCGCCTCAGAGGGCTCGGAATCCTCCTGCTGGGCGGCCCGGGTGCGGCGGCGGCGCAGGGCGATTACGGTGACGGCCACAGCGGCGACTAGCGCGGCGGTCGAGGCGGCGAGGGCCGGCGAGTGGAGGAACATGTTCCACCAGACCGTGATGACGGCGAGGCCGCCGAGGCTGTAGAGGCCGGCCCAGAGCGCGCAGCCGACCAGCATCGCCGCCAGGTAGCGCGGGAAGGACATCCGCATCGCACCGGCCACCAGGTGCACGGCGGTCTGGATTCCGACGGTGAGGTAGGCCAGCGCGACGACGGGCGGGCCGAACCGGTCGATCAGCCGCTCGGCGCGGGTGAGCCGGCCGCCCAGCCGGGTGCCGAACCGGGACGCGTGCAGTCCGGCACCGAGACCGCGGCCGATCCAGTAGGTGGCCTGGGTCCGCACGAAGACGATGCCGAAGAGCGCGGCGTACACGATCCACAGGGGCTGGCCCTCTAGGAACCCGTACTCCATCGGACCTCCCGGTCAGTCCGCACGTCCGGCGCGAACAATGATAAGGCTAACCTAACTCACTGCCCAGTGGCCGGGCGCCCCGGGTTCCCGCCGCCCCGAAGCGGCCGGCGGGAACCCGCGCACTGCACCGGCGTGCTGCCGCGCGGTGCGCATCCGTGCACACCGTCGTTCCCACCGCGCACCCGGCGGCACACTGCAGCGGCCGACCGGGCCGCGGAGGGGCATCGGGCGGGGTTTGGGGGCAGCCGGGGCGCGTCAGGCGCGAGCCGCGGTCCGGGTTTCGGAGATGCGGGCCGAGCCGAGGACCGTGTCGCCGGTCTCGGCGTCGTAGAGGACCGCTGCCTGGCCGGGCGAGATGCCGGCGGCCGGCGCGTCGAGGTCGATCCGGAGGGCGCCGTCGGCGCCGACCGAGGCGGTGCAGCCGTAGACCTCGCCGTGCGCCCGCAGCTGCACCCTGCAGGGCAGCGGCGCGTCCGCCGCGGTCAGCGGGGCGCGCCCGGACCAGACCGGCTCGCGCGCGACGACCCCGTCCACCTGCAGCGACGCGCGGGACCCGACCGTGACCGTGTTCTCCACCGGCTCGATCGAGAGCACGTAGCGGCGGTCCGGCGCTCCCCCGAGGTTGAGGCCCTTGCGCTGGCCCACCGTGTAGGCGTGCGCACCGGAGTGCTCGCCCACCACGGCGCCGTCCTCGTCCTTGATGGGGCCGGGCCGGCTGCCGAGCCGGCCGTGCAGGAAGCCGGCGGTGTCGCCGTCGGCGATGAAGCAGATGTCGTGGCTGTCCGGCTTGCCGGCCACGGCCAGGCCGCGCCGCGACGCCTCCTCGCGCACCTCGTCCTTGGTGCAGTCGCCCAGCGGGAACATCGCGTGCGACACCTGCTCGCGGGTGAGCACGCCGAGCACGTAGGACTGGTCCTTGCCCTGGTCGACGCTGCGCACCAGGCGCCCGTCGACGAGCCGCACGTGGTGGCCGGTGCACACCGCGTCGAAACCGAGCGCGACGGCGCGGTCCAGCACCGCCTCGAACTTGATCTTCTCGTTGCAGCGCAGGCACGGGTTGGGCGTTTCACCGGCCGCGTAGGACTCGACGAAGTCCTGCACGACCTCGCGGTCGAACTCCTCGGCCATGTCCCAGACATAGAACGGGATGCCGATGGCGTCGGCCGCGCGGCGGGCGTCCCGGGAGTCCTCCACCGTGCAGCAGCCGCGCGCGCCGGTCCGGTAGGACTGGGGGTTCTTGGACAGGGCGAGGTGCACACCGGTCACATCGTGCCCGGCGTCCACGGCCCGTGCTGCGGCCACGGCGGAGTCCACGCCGCCCGACATGGCGGCCAGTACGCGCAAAGTCATAACGCCTCCAGAGTATGCGCTCTGCGCTGCCGCCCCGCCGCCTGTTTTCCGGCGCCCGCACCCCACCGCTGCGCGGGCGGCGGTGCGCGGTGGCTGGCGCAGCGCCGGCCGGCGGCCGCAATGGGCCGCGGTCTCCATCACAGCTCGGGGTGCGCACGGTGCCGGCGGGACAGGGGTACCGCGAGTGGCACGGGTGCCGTGCGGTTCTGCGAAAATCGGACCATGGGACTGTTCCGCCGCCGCCGCTCTGCCGCTTCCCCTTCCGCTGAAGCCATCGACGCGTTCTGGTCTGCCTGGCCGGAGTTCCGGACCGCGCTGGCCGAGGCGATCGACGCCGGCGAGCCGGTCCCCGAAGCCGCCGCGGAGCGCGTCAGCGCGCTGATCCGCGCGGTCCACCCCGCGCTCGGCTGGGAGACGGCGCCCGCGCCGCGGCCCGGCCCGGTCGGCTTGGAAGACCTGCAGGCCTCCCTGGACACCGATCCGGGCGAGCTGATGGCGCGGCTGGCCGGCCTCGACGACCCCGACTCCAGTGCGGACACCGCTGCGGCCGCCGGCGCCTCCTACGCGCTCACGCTGCGGGCCGGCGCCGACGACGACGCGCGCATCGCGGCGGAGCGGTGGGCCCGCTCCGCGCCGCCCGAGCCGGCGTGGACCTTCCGCCCGGCGGTGCCGACCGACCACGACGCGCTCGGCCGCCGCCTGGACTGGAACGGCCATGAGCTGGACCTGAGCCACTCCAGCGTCGAACTGCGCGCGGACCGCGGCAGCGGGCGGCTGACCGCGGGCGTCTACCACCCCGACTTCATGTTCCTGCCGGACGACGAGCAGCAGGGCGTCGCCGAGCACGTGGTGATGCTCGCGCTCGGCGAGGACGACTACGTGCGCACCATCGGCGCGGTGCACCCGCTGGTGGAGAAGCCGCTGGACCCGCTGCCGCCGACGACGATCCCGGCGGTCGCCCAGCAGCTGGGCGGCACCGGCGGCGGGGGCTGGGTCAGCGTGAAGGGCCGGATTCCGCTGCGCGGCGCCGTGGAGCTGCTGGTGCGCCACCCGGTGCAGCGGCGCGACTTCCCGGTCTTCACGCTGCTGGCGCACATCGTGCTGCCCTATTCCGAGGCCGACGAGGAGAAGCTCCCCTCCGGCGCCGGCGCGGAGACGCTGGACGCGTTCACCAGCCGCCTCAACGAGGTGCTGGGCACCGACGGGGCCCTGTTCGCCAAGCAGAGCGGCTCGGGCCAGCAGGAGCTCTTCTTCTACGTCGACCCCGAGTCGGGCGTGCTGCCGTCGTTGGAGGCGGCGCTGCGCGATTGGGACCAGGGCCGCCCGGCGTTGGAGACCCGCCTCGACCCGGAGTGGCGCGCCTTCGGCATGCTCAGCCGGCCGCTGCGGCGCAACCTGCCCTAGGGCGCGCGGCCCAGCCCCCCGGGGCGTCCGCGCCGGCGGGCCGCCGCGGCGGCTGCGTCCGCTGCGCCCCTCCGCTGCGCGGCGCGGTCAGACGCGGTCGGCGACGCGGCGCTTGGCCCGCGCGGCGCGGGCCCGCGCCACTGCGGGACCGATGGCGGCGCCGAGCCGGTCGGCGTCGGCGTCGGTGGAGCCGCGGCCCAGGCTGAACCGGAGCGAGGACTGCGCGGCCTCTTCGTCGGCGCCCATCGCCAGCAGCACGTGTGACGGCTGTGCGACCCCGGCCGAGCAGGCCGACCCGGTCGAGCAGGCGATCCCCTGCGCGTCCAGCAGCATGAGCAGGGCGTCGCCCTCGCAGCCGGGGAACGACAGGTGGGCGATACCGGGCAGGCGGCGTGCCGGGTGGCCGTTGACGACGGCCTCCGGGACCGCGTCCTGCACGGCCGCGACCAGCCGCGTGCGCAGCCGCTCCAGCTCGGCGGTGTGCTCGGCGCGCTCGTCGACCGCGCTGCGCACCGCCATGCCCAGGCCGCGCACGAGCGGGCCCATCAGGGTGCCGGAGCGCACGTCGCGCTCCTGGCCGCCGCCGTGCAGCACCGGGACCGGGTCGACGCCGCGCGCCAGCAGCAGCGCGCCCGCGCCGACCGGCGCGCCGAGCTTGTGGCCGGACAGGGTGAGCGCGGACAGCCCCGGCACGTCGAAGCCGACGTCGGCGGCGCCCACGGCCTGCACCGCGTCGGTGTGGAAGGGCACCCCGAACTCGGCGGCGACCGCGGCCAGCTCGCGGATCGGCTGCACGGTCCCGACCTCGTTGTTGGCCCACATCACCGAGGCGACCGCGGTGCCCTCGGGGTCGCGTTCGAGCGCGGCACGCAGGGCGGCCGGGGTGACGGTGCCGGCGGCGTCGACGGGGATCTCCTCGTAGACGGCGCCCTGGTGGTCGGCGGTCCACCGCGCCGGGTCGAGGACGGCGTGGTGCTCGACGGCGCTGACCAGGATGCGCCGGCGCCGCGGGTCGGCGCGGTGGCGCGCCCAGTAGAGCCCCTTCACGGCGAGGTTGTCGGCCTCGGTGCCGCCGCCGGTGAAGACGACCTCGTTCGGGGTGGCGTTGAGCGCGCCGGCGATGTCTTCGCGGGCCTCTTCAACGACGCGGCGCGCAGCGCGGCCGGCACTGTGCAGAGCGGAGGGGTTGCCCAGACGGCCGAGCTCCGCCGAGACCGCTGCCGCGACCTCGGGCCGGATGCCGGTCGTGGCGGCATGATCCAGATACACCATGGCGATCCCAGGATAGGCGGACCGGAACCCGCCGGACGCACCCGGGCGCCCGGTCAGCGGCGTCCCGGCGGACGCCGCCGGCCGCCGCGGCGGCGCAGCCCGCCCGGAGTGCCGAAAGACACACCGGGCCCGGCAGCGCGTCCGCGCCCCGCAGGCCCGGACACGTTCGGGGACGGGGTCCTCAGAGCACCGGCGCCGCGCAGCAGTGCGTCCCGGCGGCCCGTGCACCCCGGCGTCCCCGCGCCGCCGGCGCAGCGCAGCCCCGGCCCCCGCGGAGCGCTCCGCACGCTGCAGCCGGCCCGCCCGGCCCGGTGGACGGCCCGGCAGGGACGGGCAGGCCGCCCAGCGCCCCGAGCCTCAGGAGGCGCGCAGGAGGAGATCGCTGCCGGCCGCCCGCCGGTGCACCGGTCCTGACCGGCCCCACCCCGGCCCGGCGGGCCCCGGGCGCACTGCGGCCCCGGCGGACAGGGGGTCCGCCAGGGCCGGTGCAGGGAGTGCGGGTGCTACTTGCGCTTCTCGATCTCCTCGGTCAGCTGCGGGGCGACGGTGTGCAGGTCGCCCACCACGCCGAAGTCCGCCAGCTCGAAGATCGGCGCCTCCGGGTCCTTGTTGACCGCGATGATGTTCTTCGAGGTCTGCATGCCGGCCCGGTGCTGGATCGCGCCGGAGATCCCGAGCGCGACGTAGAGGTTCGGGCTGACGGTCTTGCCGGTCTGGCCGACCTGGAACTGGTTCGGGTACCAGCCGGAGTCGACCGCGGCACGCGAGGCGCCCACGGCCGCACCGAGGGAGTCGGCGAGCTTCTCGACGACGGTGAAGTCGTCGGAACCGACACCGCGGCCGCCGGAGACCACGATCGCGGCCTCGGTCAGCTCCGGGCGGGCGCCGCGCTCCTGCACGACGCGCTCGGTGACCTTGGCGCCCTTCGCGGCGTCGGAGGCGGCGAAGTCGACCTGCTCGACCGCCCCGGCTCCGGCGGCCGGCTCGGCCGGCACGGAGTTGGGCCGAACGGCGACGACCGGCGTGCCGGCCGCGACCTTGGCGTGGGTGACCGTGGCGCCGCCGAAGATGCTGTGCTCGGTGACGATGTCGCCGGTGACGTCGACGACGTCGGTGAGCACGCCGGAGCCGAGCTTGACCGCGGTGCGGCCGGCGATCTCCTTGTTCTCGGCGGTGGCCGAGACCAGGACGGCGGCGGCGCCGGTGTCCTGGGCGAGCTTGGCGAGCAGCTCCGCGGTGGGCGCGACGACGTAGTCGTTGAGCTCGGCCGGGGCGACGTAGACCTTCTCCGCGCCGAACTCGGCGAGCTTGGCGGCGCCGTCGGCGGCACCGTCGCCGACCCAGACCGCGGACGGCTCGCCGATCCGGCGGGCCGCGGTGAGCAGCTCGGTCGCGACCTTCTTGACCTCACCGTCGACGTGGTCGACGAGGACGAGGACCTCAGTCATGGTGTGAATCCCTCTTTCGTCTCGCCGGACCTATACGAACTTCTTCTCGGCGAGGAAGTCGGCCGCCTTCGCGCCGCCGTCGCCCTCGTCCTTGACGATCGTGCCGGCGGCCCGCGGCGGAGCCGGGGCTGCGTCGACGGTCTGGGTGGCAGCGGCAGCCAGGCCGACCTTGCCGCTGTCGATCCCCGCGTCGGCGATGGCGAGCTTGGCGACCGGCTTCTTCTTCGCCTGCATGATCAGCTTGAAGGACGGGTAGCGCGGCTCGTTGATCTTCTCCACCACGGAGACGACCGCGGGCAGCTGCGCCTCGACCACGTCGTAGCCGTAGTCGGTCTGGCGCTGCACCGAGATGGCGGTCCCGTCGACGTCGACCTTGCCGGCCAGCGTGAGCTGCGGCAGGCCGAGGTATTCGGCGAGCGCAGCGCCGATCACGCCGGTGCGCGCGTCGGTCGACTCGGAGCCGAGCACGACCAGGTCGAACTCGACCGTGCCCAGCGCCTGGGCGAGGGCGTACGCGGTCTGCAGGGCGTCGGAGCCCTGCAGTGCGTCGTCGACGACGTGCACCGCCTTGTCGGCGCCCATCGACAGCGCCTTGCGGATCGAGTCGGTGGCCTGGTCCGGCCCCATGGTCAGCACGGTGACCTCGCCGCCGTGCTTCTCCTTCAGCAGGAGCGCTTCCTCGATCGCGTACTCGTCGAGCTCGTTGATGACCCCGTCCGACGCGGCACGGTCCAGCGTGTGGTCCTCAGCGAGCTTCCGCTCGGTCGCCGTGTCCGGGACCTGCTTGACCAAAACGACAATATTCATGGCCGGTGGCCGACCTCCCTGCGCTTCCGTGGCGTCGCCCACTCGGACGGCGCGGACGCCGGTGCGTCCGTGGCCCCAAGAGTGCCAAACGCGCTGCTGTCATCCGGTGGCGGGGTGGCCTTCGACCGGGCATCCCGCCTGTTCGTGAGTCCTCGCCCCTGATGTTACCGGCGAGTAGCCGCCAAGGCGAACGTATCCCCTGTCACGCTCCGCGGAGATCTGCGAACGCCCGGCGCGGCGGACGGGATCCGGAGGCACCGGAACGCGCCGCCGCGCCGCGGAGCGCGGCGGATCAGCCGAACGGGTTGCTCGGCGTGAGCCAGATCCAGGCCGGCGAGGCGCTGAACCCGTAGGAGAGCACCAGCATCGCAAACAGGATCGTGAAGACGATCACACCCCAGTACACGTAGACACTGCGGAACGCCGCCTTGTCCACGAGCTCGAGCGCCTGGTGCCGCGCCTCCCGGGTGTTCGGCCCGACGAAACTGACCAGCACCATGATGAACAGGGCGTAGGCGACCACGTTGTTCGCGCCGTCCCGGCCGGTGATCATGCCGATCACGAAGCCGACGACCAGCCCGACCAGGAAGTAGCCGAGCCCCATCAGCAGGTTGCGGCCGAGGTTGCGGAGGAGCGCCACCGGCATGTCGAGCGCGACCACGATGGTGTCGGAGGAGCGCGGCGCACGGGTCTGCAGGCGCCGCGCGTGGTTGCGCTTCACCGTGCCCAGCGCGCCCAGGAAGCTGATCGCCAGCATGCCGAGGATGGTGCCGACCCAGGGCACCACCAGCGTCAGCCCGGCCACCAGCGCCCCGACCGGGATCAGGTAGAGCCGCGGCAGGTGCCAGCGGTCGTCGTCGTAGTAGTCGGAGTCGGGCGCTCCGCCCCAGTAGTCGCCGACGCTGTCGCCGCCGGACTTGCGCCACCGGCCCAGCAGCCCGGTGCGCGGCCCGCCCTCGTCGCCGTCCTCCCCGGAGCTGCGCCGGCGCCGGGAGCCCGGCTGCTCGACGGGCGGAAGCAGGTCCTCGAACTCCTCCGGCCGCAGCGTGGAGTTGAAGTACTGGGTCTGCGGTCCGGCCCCCCGGTCGTCTTCGTCGTCCTCAGGCGCGGCGTAGGAGCGCATCTCGCGCCCCCCGCCGGGCGGCAGGACGCCGGTCGCGTCCGGCGGGAGCACACCCGTGGCGTCCGGCGGGAGCGCCCCGGTGGCCTGCGGGTCCTGCCCGCGGCCGGACGGCGGCACCGCCATCGTGCGGCCGCCCTGGTCGTCGGCGGGGCCGTGGCCCTGCTGGCCCCACTGCGGCGCGGAGGCGTGGTGCCCGGTGGCGGGCCCCTGCCCGGCCTGCGGTCCGACCTGCTGCGTGTGGCCGGCCGATCCGGGGTGCGCGCGGGTGGCCTCGCCCGGCCCGTACTCGGTGGCCGGGCCGTACCCGCCGAGCAGGTCGCCGGCGCCGTATTCGGTGGCGGGGCCGTACTCCGTGGCGGGGCCGTACTCGGCGGCCGCGCCGTACTCGGTGGCGGGCCCGTAGTCGCCGGGCCGGCCGTGGCCGGACGCGTGCGCGGCGGACTCGGCCGAGTCGGCGTCGCGGTCGCCGCGGCCGCCGAACGCGGCCCCTGCGGCAGCGCCGGCCGCCGCGCCCGCCGCCATCGCGCCGAATGCGGCGCCCGCACCCGGGCCGCCGCCCGCCGGCGGTGCGGCGTGCGAGCCGTGCGGCTGGTCGGACTCGGCGGGCTGCTGCACCGCGCCCTGGACCGTGTGCTTGCCGGTGAGGCCGGAGGAGACGTAGGCGGCCATGTCTTCGCTGAGCGGCAGGTCCAGGTTGAGCCGGCCGGTCTCGGTAACGAGCTGCGCCGCGCTGGGGCGGGCGCCCATGTCGCGCGCGACGGCAGCCATGACCAGCGGCTTCAGCCGCTCGTCCATGCCCTCGACGTTGATCTCGCCGTTCAGGATTCGGAAGAAGATGACCTCGAACGAGCCGGCCCCGTAGGGCGGGTGGCCGGTCGCGGCGAAGGAGACGGTGGCGCCCCAGGCGTGCACGTCGGTGGCCGGGCCGAGGTCGGTGCCCTCGATGACCTCCGGGGAGAGGTAGCTGGGCGTGCCGACGAAGGTGCCGGTCTGGGTGAGCTTGGCGCCGTCGACGGCGTGCGCGATGCCGAAGTCGATGACGATGGGCTCGCCGTTGGAGATGATGACGTTGCCGGGCTTGAGATCGCGGTGGATCACGTCGGCGGCGTGGATGTCGTCGATCGCGCGGGCCATGCCGGACGTGAAGTTGGTGAGCGCGCGGCCGCGGAGCGGGCCGTGCTGCTCGACGGTGGCGTCCAGGGTGGGGCCGGGGATGTATTCGGTGACGACCCAGGGCCGCTCAGCGCTGGTGTCCGCGTCGATGACCTCGGCGACATTGCGGCTGTGCACGCGGCGCATGGTCGCGACCTCGCGGTCCAGGCGGGCGCGGGCTATCCCGTCGCCGGCGACCTCGGGCCGCAGCACCTTGATGGCGACCAGCCGGTCGTGCACGGGGTCGTAGCCCTGGTAGACCACGCCCATCCCGCCCTGGCCGATCCGCCTCCGCACGGAGTACGGGCCGACACGGTCCGGCAGCTCCTCGCCCTCGGGGAAACCTGCCGACATTGCCATTGCGAACTCATCCCCTCACAACCCGCAAACCACCACGACCAGCTTAGCCGTCGCAAGGAGGGCCATCCGGCCCTCGGCCGCCACCCCGCGCAACCCCACGAGTATGACGGATAATCCGCGCCCCGGGTCCGTGACCGCCGATGCGGGCGGCCCTGCGGGCCTTGCCCGCCGACTGCGCTCCCGGCCGCGGCCCGGCCGCCGCCGAAGCGCTGGCCGGGTCCGGCCGCAGCGGTCCTGCGGGCACCGGGCGCCGCAGCCTGGGAGGCGCTCCGGTGCCGCGGCGGATCACGCCGGCGACGGGGTGCAGAGCGCCGTCCGCCCTGTTCAGGGGGCCCGCTGGGTGTGCGGGGGTACTGGAGTTCTCCGCAGCGGCGGATGCTGTCCGGGAGCGCGGGGCAGAAGGCGGGGCCAGGGAAGCCTAGCGGGGATGCGCGGGAAGTCCGAGTCCGCGCCGGTCCGGGAGCGCGGCTGCGGGCGCCCGCCGGACGTCCCGCAGCGCCCGCGGGCCTGCCGGGGCACCGGGCGCTCCCGCGCGGCACCCGGCGCCGCAGCAGCTCAGGGCTCGGGGGGCGGCCGCCGCAGCAGGCGCGGGACCACTGCGGTGGCCCGGGCGTCCTGCAACCCGATCGGAACCGAACACCCGCACGATCCCCGCGTGCGCGCTCTCCCTCCTCCCCCGGCCGCCGGCGCCAGACGCCGATCGGGACGGGCCGATCGGCCTGGGAGCACCGCCGGCAGGCGGGCGCAGCTCCGGGCTGGGAGCGGCTCCGACGACGTCAGGCAGCCGCCCCGAGGCCGTCCAGGACCTCCGCGGCGGGCAGCGCCGCCAGCAGCGCGCCGGGCACGATCAGCTTGGCCGCCCGGGTTCCGGCTCCGATGAGGACGGAGGGCGCGGCGGCGACGGCAGGGTCGACGAGCACCGGCCACTCGGCGGGCAGGCCGACGGGGGTGATGCCGCCGTACTCCATGCCGGTCGCGGCGACGGTGTCCTGCTGCGGAGCGAAGCTCGCCTTGCGGGCCCCGAGGCGGCGGCGGACGGCGCCGTTGACGTCGGCGCGGGTCGTCGCAAGGACGACGCACGCCGCCATACGCAGTTCACCGCCCCGCTTGCCGCGCACGACGACGCAGTTACCGGACGCCTCCGGCGGCACACCGTAGGCGTCGCAGCAGGCCGCGGTGTCGGCCAGCGCCGGGTCGACTTCGGCCAGCAGCACCCGGGAAGCGTCGATCCCGCCGCCCTCCAGCGCCGCCGCGACGGGCGGCGCGAGCAGGTCGGGCCGCTCCAGTGCCGGAACCGCGTCCAGTCCCCAGATCCGCTCTGCCATGCCCTGGTCGCCTCTCTCTCCTGGCCCGGCCGCCGCGCAGACGGCACCTCCGCCGCGCTGCCGGCTGCGCCGGGGCCCGCTCGCCGGCCCCGCGGCGCGGCCGCGCGGGCAGCGGCGGGGCCGGGCACACGTCCTGCACCGGCCCCGGCAGCCGGTGCCGGCTGCTGCCGGAAACCCCTCGCGGCTCCCTGCAGCCGCATTCATCAGCGGCCGGTGAACTGCGCCTTTCCCGGGCCGTTCTCGACGAAACTGCGCATGCCCTCCGACTGGTCGTCCGTGCCGAAGAGGCCGGAGAAGTGGATCCGCTCGATCTCCAGACCGGTGGCGAGGTCCGCTTCCAGGCCGCGGTCGACGGCCTCCTTCGCGGCGCGCAGCGCGGCCGCGGGCCCGCCGGCGTAGCGGGCGGCCTGGGCCACGGCGGTTCCGTACACCTTGCCGGGCGGGGCCACGGTGTCGACCAGCCCGATCGCGAGCGCCTCGTCGGCGCGGACGTGGCGGCCGGTGAAGATCAGGTCCTTGGCACGCGCCGGGCCGACCAGCCGCGGCAGCCGCTGGGTACCGCCGGCGCCCGGGATGATGCCGAGCTGGATCTCCGGCTGGCCGAGCTTGGCGTCCTCGGCGGCCACCCGGAAGTCGGCGCACAGCGCCAGCTCGCAGCCGCCGCCGAGGGCGTATCCGGTCACCGCCGCGATCACCGGCTTGGGGATCTGCGCGACGGCGGTGAAGGCGTCCTGCAGAGTGCGCGAGTGGGCCGCCATCTCGGCGAAGCCCATGCCGGCCATCTCCTTGATGTCGGCGCCCGCCGCGAACACCCGCTCACCGCCGTAGAGGACGGCGGCGGCGACCTCCGGGTCAGCCGACACGGCACCGGCGGCCGCACCGATCTCCCGCTGCATCTGCGCGTTGAGCGCGTTCATCTTGGGCCGGTCCAGCCGGATGACCGCGACTGCCGGGTGCTCGTCGTCGGTCACGACCCGGACGAACTCGCCCGTGTACTTCTCGCCCACGTACGCCGCCTTCCCTCATACCGCGCCTGCGCGCCGGAGTTCCGTCCCCGGTTGTCTACCACGCGGGGGCGAAGACGACCGCGTCGCTCCCCGTGTCCGTGGTCGCCGACAGTCTGACCTGCTCCACCGGCGGGGCGCCCCGGTCCGGCCCGGCCACCTCCAGCTCGCCGCCGTCGGCCGTGCCGTCGGCTCCGCCGGAGACCGCGAGCTCGGTTGTACCGCGGGAGCCGGCGGCCAGGAAGGACCAGGATCCGTCGCCGTCCTCGAACCAGGTGCCGGCGGCGATGTGCCGGCTGAGGTTGCTGCAGTCCCAGCCGTTGCTGCGCTGGCCGGCGGGCAGCGCCTCGGTGCCGTCGCCGCGGTCGGCGAGCAGGTGGACGCGGGCCTCGCCGCGGCCGGACTCGGCGCCGAAGCGGGTGCACACCCACCGGCCCTCCCCGCCGCCGGGCAGGTCGGTGACGGCGAACTCCCAGGCGGTGGCGGTGGCGACCGGGCTGTCCGGCGGCGGCGCGGCGCAGCCCAGCTCCGACCAGAGCTCGAAGCCCCCGGAGTCGCCGGTGAGCTCGTGCGGACCGAGGCGGCGGATCTCGGCCGGGGGCGGCGGCATGTAGCCGATGTGGGCGGTGGCGAGCCCGCCAGTGTCGCGCACGGTATAGGCCTGGCCGTGCGCCACGTCGGGCGCGCGGAGCCGCAGGATCGGGCCCTGGGAGCACTCCGACTCCTCGGGCGCCGCGACCGGTGCGGTGACGCCCTGGCCGTCCACCTCCACCGTGCTCCAGTCGGGCCCGCCGCGATCGGGTTCGGCGGTGTCGGCCTCGGTGACCCAGGGCGGCAGCAGGTAGCGGGCGGCGGCTCCGTCGGCGGTGAGGCGCAGGCCCGGCCAGTGGGCGACCCCCGGTTCCGGGGCGGGGGCGGCCGCAACGCGGCCGCCCTCGGCGCTCCCGTCCTCGGCGTAGCGGACCAGCCGCGGGGGGTCGTGCAGCAGCACAACGGTGCCGTCGGCCGCTTCCCCTCCCGCGGTGCCGCCGTCGGCGGCCCGGCGCTCATCGGCAGCCGCGCCGCTGCCGCCGAGCGCTCCGGGGACCTCGCCGGCGAAGAGCAGGCGGGCATCGGCGGTGGGATCGGGGAGCTGCTCGTCGGCGCGCCACCGGTGCAGGGCGCGGTCGAGCAGCTCCTCATCGCCGGCCCGCTCGCCGCGGGTCTCCCAGGCTGCCAGGTCCAGCCGGAAGGTCTCCCGCCACTCGTCCGCGCCGGTGCGGGCGAGCCCGTCGGCCGCGACGGGCTGCGCCGCCCCGTCCCCGGCGGGCCGGGGCGGCTCCGCTGTCGGCACGGCCAGCAGGACCGCGGCCACGGCGGCAGCGGCGGCGACCGCCGGGACCGCCCGCCGCACCGGCCGCGACCGGTGCGCGCGGACGCGGACCACGGACGGGTCGAAGGCGACCCGCTGGATGAGCGCCTCCTGGTGGCTCCGGTCGAATCCGGTCGCTGCGGCGACCGCGGCGGCGAGTTCGGCGGCCGGCGGTGTCGGACCGGCACGGGCTTCGTCCAGCACTGCTCGGGCCTCGGCGTCGGTGAGGCCGCCGGAAATGGCCAGGGCGTAGGCGGCGCGGTCGGCCCGGCTGAGCCGGAGCAGGGCGCGCAGGAGCATGTGCTCGTCGGTGCCGCCGCCGAGGGTGCGCATCTCCAGCGCACCGTGCCCGCGGCGGGGGCGGCCGCGCAGGGCGCGGCGGACGACGGCGAGCCGGGCGCCCTCTTCGGTCGGCGCGCGCAGCGGCCAGCGCCGGCGCAGCGCGGCCGACGCGGCGTCGAGCACGTTGGCGGGCAGGGCGGCGTCACCGCGCTGGTCGAGGCGGATCAGGTAGCCCAGTCGCGCCAGATTCCGCCGCGGCTCGCCGTTCGGCACCATGTCCACCCCTCGCCCGCCGAGTATCAACTCACGGCGATCATCCGTGTGCATACCGTTGCCATGAGGTCGGGAGTCTATGCCCCCCTTTCACACCCCCGGTGCGAGACGGGGAAATGCGGATGTACGCCCCGGATGCGGTGGTTTCCGACTGTTCGACCCGGCCGCGCCGCCCTGGCGCCCGAGGCCGCGGCGGCGCCGGCGAGCCCCGCGCAGTCGCACACTGCGGTCGGCCCCGACCCGCCGGTCGCGCCGCCGGGGAGCACCGCCCCCCGGCCGCCGCGGTGGCGCTCCCGGCGGCGGCGTGCGCGCCGGCGCCTCTCCGGCGGGGCGGGCCGCGGCTATCGGACCGGAGGCCGATAGCGCCGGGCCCGACGGGACCGGTTCTAGGTGAAGAGCAGCCGCCAGGTGCCCGCCCAGAGGGAGACGGCGTGGGCCGCGGCGATCAGGGTGAGCGCGCCGGCCACGAGCGCGGTGTCGGCGCCGCGCCAGACGCTGGTGCGGGCGCGGGTCCGGGGGCCGGTGCCGAAGCCGCGGGCGTCCATGGCGGTGGCGAGCTGGGTGCCGGTCCGCACCGCGCGGACGAGCAGGGCAAACGCCATGCCGGCGAACCGGCGCACAGCAGCCGCAGGCGAGCGGCCCGGGTCGAGGCCCCGGGCACGGCGCGCCAGGGCGAGCGTGTGCCACTGCTCGGCCAGCAGCGGCACCATGCGCAGCGCGGCCAGCACCCCGATCGCCGGTCGCTCGGGCAGCCGGAGACGCTGGACCAGGGCGTCGGCCGTGTCGGTGGGGTCGCTGGTGAGCGCCACCAGCACGCCGGGCAGCGCAATCGCCATCAGCCGCACGGCGAGGCCGAGCGCCACCTCTGGCCCGCTCTCGCCGAAGACGAGGTTGACCAGCCCGACCGATCCGGCCGCCAGCAGCAGCGGCAGCAGCACCGTGAGCGCCCGCCGCGCCTCCAGTCCGCAGAACGGCAGCAGGACCGCAACGGCCGCCAGCACCACCGCCGGAGTGACCGGGTCGATCGCGGGCACCAGCCCCACCGCGATCAGCAGGGCCGCCACCAGCTTCGCGGCCGGGTTCCGCCGCGCGATCACCGGGCACCTCCCGCTGCCAGCGCACCCTGCCCAGCGGCCGGCCCGCCTGCACACGGAACAGCGCAGGGCAGACTCCCCGGTGGCGTGCGGCCGGTCGTTGCGTCGGCGCCGACTCCGGCAAACCGGGCAGCGGCTCGGCCGCGGGCATCCGCAGCCCGGGAGCGGACCGCCGGCACGGCGCTCCGGCTGCGCCGCGCGCTCATCGGGCGCCTCCGCGGCCCGCGGGCGCGGAGGACGCCGGCGGAGCGGGCTCGGCGGCGGGGCGGACGCGGCCGCCCTCCACCCGGAGAACGGTGTCGGCGAAGGGTCCGAGAAGGCGTTCGTCGTGGGTGGCGAGGACGACGCCGCAGCCGCCGCGGCGCAGTGTGTCGAGAAGGGCGACCAGTTCAGACCAGGTGGCGGCGTCCTGGCCGAAGGTGGGCTCGTCGAGCAGCAGCACTTCGGGGGCGTGGTCGGGGTCGGCGGACAGCGCCGTGGCCACCGACAGCCGCCGCTTCTCCCCGCCGGAGAGCGTGAACGGGTGCGCGTCGGCGAGGTGATCGAGGCGCAGGCGCTGCAGGAGCGCGTCGGCCGACGCTGCGGCGCGGGACGCCGGCAGGCCCCGCCGCAGCGGCGCGAACTCCAGTTCCGCGCGCACCGAGGCGGTGATGAACTGGTCGTCGGCGTGCTGGAACACGGTGCCCACGTGCCGGGCGAGCCGGACCGCGGGCCACCGGTGCAGGTCGCGCGGGTCGGCCTCCGCCAGCGCGCCGCGGGGGCGCACCCGGCCGCTGTCCGGTCGGGCGAGGCCGCCGAGCAGCCGCAGCAGCGTTGACTTGCCCCCGCCGTTGGGCCCGGTCAACGCGGTGACCGCGGTGCCGGCGGCCGCAGCGTCAGCACCGCGGAGGACCGTGGCGCGGCTTCGCTCAGTGCCGCCGGGCGCGCGCGGCGCGCGTGCCGCAACCTGCTCGGCGTGCAGCAGCGGCGCGCCGACGCGTCCGGGCGAGGCGGGGGCCGACGGCTCGCGGCCCGGCACCCACACGCCGCGCGCCGCGAGCGCGGCACCCTGCCGGGCGAACACCTCCGCGGGCGGGCCGTCGGCACTCACCCCGCCACCGGGATCGACCACTACGACACGGTCGACCAGGTCGGCGACGTCGGCCACCCGGTGTTCGACCAGCAGCATGGTGGCGTCGGATTCGGCGGCGATCCGGGCGAGCAGGCCGCGGACCAGGGCGGCGCCGTCCGGGTCGAGGTTGGCGGTGGGCTCGTCGAGCAGCAGCAGCCGCGGCTGCAGAGCGAGCGCACCGGCGGCGACCAGGCGCTGCTTCTCGCCGCCGGAGAGCGCCGCGGTGGAGCGGTCCGGCGGGTAGGGGAAGCCGACGGCGTCCAGCGCGGCGGCGGCGCGGGGGCCGATCTCGGCAGGCGGAACGGCCAGGTTCTCCAGGCCGAACGCGACGTCGTCGCCGGCCCGGGCCATGACCAGCTGCGCCTCGGGGTCCTGGGCGACGAGCGCCGCGCCGCGGCCGCGGCGCGGCGGTGCGCCGTCGACCTCGACGTCCCCTTCCTGCTCACCGCCGATCGCGCCCTCGGATCCGGTCAGCCCGGCGAGGGCGTGCAGCAGCGTGCTCTTGCCGGCGCCGGAAGGGCCGAGCAGCAGGACGCGCTCGCCCGGTTCGATCGCCAGGTCGACGCCGCGCAGCGCCCAGCCGGGCCGTCCGGCGTGCCGCCAGCCCCAGCCGGTGAAGCGGACCCGCGCGCCGGCGGATGCGTTGGCCGGCATGCCGCTCACCCGTGTGCTGAGGGGAAGGGGGCGAGCGCGCCGGCGCGGGCCAGGGCGGTGGCCAGCAGCCTGCTGCCGACGCCGCCGATGGCCGCGGCGCTGGCCACGACCAGGACGGCGTAGGCGCCCATGAAGGAGAGCGGCCAGTCGGCGTAGGAGAGCGTCAGGTCCATGGCGACCGGCACCAGGCCGGCGGCGGCGCCGGCGAGCACGGCAGCGCCCATCCCCCATCGGCGGTACCGGCCGGCCAGGAAGACGAGCTCGGGCAGGAGCCCCTGGAGCAGGCCGGACACGATCACCATCACGCCCCAGGACGTACCGAGCAGGGCGGAGACCGTTGCGGCGGCGACCGAGGTGAGGATTCCGGCACCGGGCTTGCGGAGGATGAGCATGCCGAGGACCCCGGGCACGAGCCAGATGCCGTACAGCACCGCCTGGGCCGGCGGGAAGAAGAGGAACAGCGGCGCGGTGGCCTGCCAGAGCATGCCCCAGAACCAGAACACGACGCCGACGGCGACGCCGAGGACTGCGGCAACAACGATGTCGACGGTCCGCCAGCGCGCCCCCTGCGGGCGGGCGGCGGGGGTGGAGGTGGTCACGATGGGTCCCTTCGCATCCGTGAGAACACGAGAGGGCTCGGCCGAGAGCGCCCGGAGGGCGGATAGCACGACTTCCTTCGCTGGCATGATCCAGATCAGGTGTCTAAGGGTCTGCGGTCGCACCGCACTCTCAGCGCCGAAGCGCTCCCCTGTCGGTTACCTCCACCCTAAGCCCGCCCCACCGCCGATGCCACCCCTGATCCACACGATCCACCCCACACGGCGCGCACAGGATGCATTCGGTCGAAACCGCGCTCCATGCCCTCGGTACCGCGGCGAGGGAGGCTCCGCCGGCGGTCTTATCGGCCCTGCCCCGCCACTCCTGGCCGCCGTGTGAACAAGGCTTCTGCTGGCCGGGGCTGGGGCGCAGGCATGACCAGCAAGGGCGGCTTCGCCGGCGGATTCTTCGCTCTGTTCCGCCGCTTCAGACACGGCGTGCAACCAGAGTGCTGCTGGCTCCGGGGCTGGGGGCGGATCAGGCCGAAGGCTCCCGCATCCCTCCAGCCGGCTGGCCGATGGTCATTGCGTCGGACAAGCGGAGAAGCGGCAGTGACGGCAGGGGTGAACAGGGGCCGCAGGTGGGCGCGAGGGACTGGTGTGACTACAGCGCCGGGAGAGGCCGCAGGCTCCCGCACGGGGGCAGTCGGGTGGCGGGCTGGTCGGTGCGTCGGACAAGCCAAAGACGGCAGTGACGGCCAAGGTGGGCGGGGCCCGAGACGGCGGCCGGGCGGCGGCTGGTCGCGGGGCGGGCGTGCGGGGCGGGTGTGACTGGTGTGAATAGCGGGGTTGCAGGGTCGGCGGCAGGCGGACCCGGTGCGGGCGGGCGGTTCGCGAACCGCTGGTAACACCTCACCGGCGCCACGACTGCCACCTTTTCGCGGGCCGATGCGCGGAAAACCCTGGGGGTGTGACCGTTCCGCGGCCCATTCACCGGACCAGTTTCACTCTGCGTGACGACATATCGGGCGAATCTGGGCGCTGATCACCGCGGGCGGGCGGGTGTCCGGCTTGGGGGGCCTACGCGCAGGAGCGCGGCGCGTTCCTTTTCCGCGGGCCGAGGGGTCACTCCTGCCTCAAACCGACCAAAGCACCCAATTCGTCGCCGCGACTCGCGCCTTTTCGCCGGCCTGGCCGCGGAAAAGGCGGGTGTGCGGAAATCGGACATCGACACGCTGTGTGACCTGGCGTTGCGCAGGTCAGCGTGGAACGGAATCGGGCTCTGCGCGCCGGGTCCACAGGGGGAGGGTGTCTCTTGCTAGGTCCGGGTTTGCAAGGCCCCCGTCATTGCGTCCGTTTCATGGCATTTGTCCCCCACCCCTGCTCCGCGACCATCCAGACACCCGGCCGACCCGCCCAGGCCCCCTCCCTCGCCGTCGCTGCCGCTTTTGCGCTTGTCCGACACAAAGAACACCGGAAAGCCGGCTACCGAGAAGTGGGAGCACCTGCCCCGCGAACAGCAGGAACACTGGTCGCGCAGCGGTTCCGAGCGGTGGGACAGGGCGAAAGTCTGTCGGCGAAGCCGTCCTTTGTCTTGATCCCTTGCACCCCGGCCCCGCGACCCCGCAGCGGCGCTGGTCGCTCGCCGGCTCCGCAGCGACGGAACAGAGCAAGAAGACCGCCGGCGAAGCCGCCCTCGGCCTTCCTCCGCCAGCCCCCTACGCCGCATGCACCGGCACCCGGCCGGAGAACGCGGGCGGGCCGCGCCGGAGAGGCGCGGCCCGGGGCCGTCAGCGGAGCGGTACGGAGTCGTCCGTGTGCATGCCCTGGGGCGGTGCGGGGACGACGACGAGGCCCATCTCGGCCGGGCTGGTGAGGCCAGGGTGGGACGGCAGTATCCGGACGGTGTAGCCGCTCGATCCGGCGCGCGCCAGCGGTACCGAGCCGGAGTAGCGGCGGAGCGGATCGCCGGGATCGCCGGCGCCGGCGCCGTTGTCGTCCGGGGCGAGCCGCACCGTCTCCGGCGACTCCAGCCGGTCGTCGGGACCGACCCGGCCGATGGCGGCCTCCACCTGCACGTCGGCCGGGTCGAGGCCGCCGAGCAGCACCGTGGCGCGGATCTTCAGTTCACCGCCGACCTGCGGCGGCTCCTGCGCTCCGCCGGAGTCGATGCCGGACACGTCGACGTGCTCGATGCGCACCCCCGGCCACGCGGCGCGCACCCGCGCCTTCCATTCGGCCAGTTCGCGGGCCCGGGCGGCGCCGTCACCGAGCAGGGCGGCGGCCGAGGCTGCCGCCGGCCGGTAGTAGCCGTCGACGTAGTCGCGCACCATGCGGGTGGCGAGCACCTTCGGCCCCAGCGACACCAGGGTGTGCTTCACCATCTCCAGCCAGCGCTTGGGCGGACCGCCGTCGTCGGTGTCGTAGAACAGCGGCGCCACCCGCCCCTCGATGAGCTCGTACAGCGCGTGCGCTTCGAGGTCGTCGCGGCGGTCGGGGTCCTCGACGCCGTCCGCGGTCGGGATCGCCCACCCGTTGGATCCGTCGTACCACTCGTCCCACCAGCCGTCCCGCACCGACAGGTTGAGTCCGCCGTTGAGCGCCGACTTCATGCCCGACGTCCCGCTGGCCTCCAGCGGGCGGAGCGGGTTGTTCAGCCACACGTCGCAGCCCTGGACCAGCGAGGTCGCCAGCGCCATGTCGTAGTCGGGCAGGAACACGATCCGGTGCCGCACCTCGGGTCGGTCGGCGAACCGGACGATCTCGGCGATGAGCCGCTTGCCGCCCTCGTCGGCCGGGTGGGCCTTGCCGGCGATGACGATCTGCACCGGCCGGTCGGGATGGAGCAGCAGCCGGGTCAGCCGCTCCTGGTCGCGCAGCATCAGGGTGAGCCGCTTGTAGGAGGGCACCCGCCGGGCGAAGCCGATGGTCAGCACGTCCGGGTCGAGTACTCCGTCGATCCAGCCGAGTTCGGCGCTGCTGGCACCGCGGCCGGTCCAGGAGGCGCGCAGCCGGGTGCGGGCGTCAGCGACGAGCCGCCCGCGCAGGGTGCGGCGCATCCGCCACAGCTCGCCCTCGTCGGCACCGACCACCTTGCGCCACCCCGCCGATCCGGAGAACTCGTCGGAGTCGGCGACCATGCGCGCCGCGAGCTCCTGGGCCTCCTCGGCGACCCAGGTGCGGGCGTGCACGCCGTTGGTGACCGACCCGATCGGCACCTCGTCGGTGTCGAAGCCCGGCCAGAGGCCTTGGAACATGGCGCGGCTGACCGCGCCGTGCAGCCGGCTGACGCCGTTGACGCGCTGCGCCATGCGCATGCCCATCACTGCCATGTTGAACGTGTCGGCGTCGCCGCTGCCGCCGCCGTCGGCGCCCTGCACGCCGTCCTCGGCGCCCAGCGCCATCACCCGGTCGGCCGGCAGGTCCGGCAGCGCGGCACCGATGTGGGCGCGCACGGCGTCCCGGGTGAACCGGTCGATGCCGGCGGCGACCGGCGTGTGCGTGGTGAACACGGTGCCGGCGCGGGACGCCTCCAGCGCGGCGCCGAAGTCGAGGCCGCCGCCCGCTGCGCCGTCCTCGCCGCTCCCCTGCATGTACTCGCGGACCCGCTCCAGGCCGAGGAACCCCGCGTGCCCCTCGTTCATGTGGAACACCTCGGGCCCGCGGTGGCCGGTGAGCGCGGAGAACAGGCGCACAGCGCGCACACCGCCGACGCCGAGCAGCATCTCCTGGCGGAGCCGGTGGTCCCCGCCGCCGCCGTACAGCCGGTCGGTGACGGCGCGCAGGTCGGGCGCGTTGCCCTCGTGCATCGCGTCGAGCAGCAGCAGGGGCACGCGCCCCACCCGGCAGACGCGGACCCGCGCGGTGAGCCGGCGCCCCTCGGGCAGGTCGACGCCGACCTCGGCCGGCGCTCCCCCGGCGTCGGAGAGCAGGGTGACCGGCAGGCCGCGTGGGTCGACCTCCGGGTAGGACTCCAGCTGCCAGCCGTCCGGGGACAGGGTCTGGGCGAAGTAGCCGTGCCGGTAGAACAGTCCGACGCCGATCAGCGGCACGCCCAGGTCGCTGGCGCTCTTCAGGTGGTCGCCGGCGAGGATGCCGAGGCCGCCGGAGTACTGCGGGATGGCGGCGTCCAAGCCGTATTCGGCGGAGAAGTAGGCGATGGCGCCGGGCCCGCCGGACTCCTGGTACCAGCGCGGCTCGGCCAGGTAGGCGTCGAGGTCGGCGGCGGCCTCATCGAGGCGCCGCACGAACCCGGGGTCGCTGCGCAGCTCGTCGAGGCGCTCGGGGCGGACCTCGCCGAGCATCCGGTAGGGGTCGCGGCCGGCCCTCTCCCAGAGTCCGGGGTCGACGGACTCGAAGACCGCGCGGGTCGGGGCGTGCCAGGCCCAGCGCAGGTTGGCGGCGAGCCGGCCGAGCGGGGCCAGTTCATCGGGCAGGACGGTGCGGACGGTGAATCTGCGGATGGCCTTCACGCCGTGTGACGCTAGCCAATGCGCCAGTGCGGTGCGAGCCCCGTTCCGGCATTGTCGGGCGCAACTCTTCGGACGCTCCGCAAAGCCTTGACGTATCCACCGCCGTGGGCGGAATGTCCGGCGCATCGGAGCGTCCGAATTTTCGAAACCGGCTCGGTTTCGCGTCGTCCGCAATCCGCCCGGGCGAACCCCCGGAGCGCAATCGTTCGGAAATCAACGCGGGCGCAGAAAACATCGGCACCCCCGCGGAACAAGTGCGTCGAAACGGGCTTCAGGGACGTATACCGCGATTCTCTCCCTCCGGCGCACCGGCCCCCCCAACCAGCACCGACAGAGCCCTCCACCTGCGCACCACCCGCCCCTCAGTCAACGGAACAGACACCCGGAGACCGCCGGATTCCCGATGTGCACGGACCACTCCGCACCGCTCGGGAAACCGCGTTCAACACCGGGAAAACACCCGCGACACCTCCTTGCAATCTGTGGCGACAATCACAAAAATAGGCGCCGTCGGGCTGTCGGCGCGCACCTGCGGACGACGGACGATAGGACTGCAGAACGACGGCGCGATCGCACCGTGATCATCAGTGCCCCGCCCTTTGAGCGGAATCCGCGTGTCGCCCGAGAAATCTTCCGCGTCGAACGCCGCTGCGGCATGCCCGCGGTGCGCGTGCGCCGGATCCGACGGATATCGATGGTGCGCCTGTGATCGGACGAATCCCCATTCTCGATGTTGCGCCCGTGCTGGACTACGGGACCGCTGCCGCGGCCGCCGGCGAGACCTTCCCGGTGGCGGCCACGGTGCTGCGCGAGGGGCACGGCGCCCTGGGTGCGGCGGCGGTGCTGTTCGACGGGCGCGGCCGCCGCCGCGCGGTGGCCCGGATGGCCGAGGAGGCTCCGGGCACCGACCGCTACACCGCCGAGCTGGCCGTCCCCGAGGATGCGGCCGGCCGCTGGAGCTTCGCCGTCGAGGCGTGGGCCGACCCGTTCGCGACCTGGCTGCACGCGGCGCGCGCCAAGATCCCCGCGGGCCAGGACACCGAGCTGATGTGCGAGGAGGGGGCGCGCATCCTCGACCAGGCGGCCCGCCGCGTTCCGCGCCGCCCCGCGCTGGCCGCCGCTGCCGCGCGGCTCCGCGACACGTCGCTGACCGGGCTCGAACGCCTCGCCGCCGCGCAGGCCGGACCGGTGGCGGAGGCCATGGCTGCCGAGCCGGTGCGCACCCTGGCCACCCGGTCCAAGCGCTTCCCGCTGACCGTGCACCGGCGGCGCGCCCTCGTCGGCTCCTGGTACGAGTTCTTCCCCCGCTCGGCGGGCGCCGAGTTCGACGCCGAGACCGGGCAGTGGCGGTCGGGCACGCTGCGCAGCGCAGCCAAGCGGCTGCCGGCCATCGCCGACATGGGCTTCGACGTCGTCTACCTGCCGCCGGTCCACCCGGTCGGCCACACGTTCCGCAAGGGCCGCGGCAACACCCTGCAGGCCGGACCGGGCGACCCCGGCTCGGTGTGGGCCATCGGTGCCCGCGAGGGCGGGCACGACGCGGTCCACCCCGACCTCGGCGATATCCGCGACTTCGACGCGTTCACCTCCGAAGCGGCCGCGCACGGCCTGGAGGTCGCGCTCGATCTGGCGCTGCAGTGCTCGCCGGACCACCCGTGGGTGGCCGAGCACCCGGAGTGGTTCACCGAGCGGGCGGACGGCAGCATCGCCCACGCCGAGAACCCGCCGAAGAAGTACCAGGACATCTACCCGCTGGACTTCGACCGCGACCCCGAGGGCCTCTACGCCGAGGTGCTGCGCATCGTCCGCTACTGGATGGACCACGGCGTCCGCATCTTCCGGGTGGACAACCCGCACACCAAGCCGCTGTGGTTCTGGGAGCGGCTGCTCGGCGAGATCGCCGCGAGCGACCCCGACGTGCTCTTCCTCGCCGAGGCGTTCACCCGTCCGGCCACCATGCGCGCGCTGGCCCGGGCCGGGTTCCACCAGTCCTACACCTACTTCACCTGGCGCACCGGCAAGGAGGAGCTCACCGGCTACCTGACCGAGCTGAGCACCGAGACCGCGCCGTACATGCGGCCCAACCTGTTCGCCAACACCCCGGACATCCTGCACGCCTACCTGCAACAGGGCGGCCGGCCCGCCTTCGAGGTGCGCGCCGTCCTGGCCGGCACGCTTGCGCCCACCTGGGGGGTGTATTCCGGGTTCGAGCTGTGCGAGAACACGCCGGCCGGGCCGGGCAGCGAGGAGTACTTCGACTCGGAGAAGTACACCTACCGGCCGCGGGACTACGACGCCGCGGAGGCGTCGGGCCTGTCGATCGCTCCGCTGCTGCGCCGGATCAACGGGATCCGCCGCGACCATCCGGCGCTGCAGGAGCTGCGCAACCTGCGGTTCCACCACGCCGACCGCCCGGAGATCATCTGCTATTCGAAGCGGCTCGCCGGCGGAGGCCCCGCCGGCGCCGATGACGTGGTGATCGCGGTCGTCAACCTGGATCCGCACCGCGTCCGGGAGGCGACGGTCCACCTCGACCTGCCTTCTCTGGGCCTTCCCGCCGGCGCGCCGTTCACCGTGCGCGACGAACTGACCGGCGCGGCCTACCCGTGGGGAGCGGCCAATTACGTCCGCCTCGACCCCGCCGTCCAGCCCGCTCACGTTTTCACCGTCTCCGGCTGATCTCCCCCGGGAGAAGTCCGGCGACCGCTCTGGAACGCCGATTGGTGGAGTAGTTCTCGTGACCACACCCGATTCGGTGCCCGGCACCTCCGGAACGCGCCCCGCTCCCGTGCCTGACACCTTTTCCGCCGGACCGCCCCGGGACCCGTACTGGTACAAGCACGCGGTCTTCTACGAGGTGCAGGTCCGGGGGTTCCACGATTCCAACGGCGACGGCGTCGGGGATCTGCGCGGCCTGATCGACAAGCTCGACTACCTCGAGTGGCTCGGGATCGACTGCATCTGGCTGCTCCCGCTGTACGAGTCGCCGCTGCGCGACGGCGGCTACGACATCTCCGACTACATGACGATCCTGCCCGAGTTCGGGCAGATCGCCGATTTCGTCGAGCTGATCGAGCAGGCGCACGCGCGCGGCATCCGCATCGTCACCGACCTGGTCATGAACCACACCAGTGACCAGCATCCGTGGTTCCAGGCGTCGCGCACGGATCCGGACGGACCCTACGGCGACTTCTACGTGTGGTCCGACGACACCGCCGACTACTCCGACGCGCGCGTCATCTTCGTCGACACCGAGCAGTCCAACTGGTCCTTCGACGAGGAGCGCGGCCAGTACTACTGGCACCGGTTCTTCCACCACCAGCCCGACCTCAACTTCGAGAACCCCGCCGTGCAGGAGGCGATGCTGGAGGTCCTGCGCTTCTGGCTCGACCTGGGCATCGACGGGTTCCGCCTGGACGCCGTGCCCTACCTCTACGAGCGCGAGGGCACCAACTGCGAGAACCTCAAGGAGACCCACGAGTTCCTGAAGCGGGTCCGCGCCGAGGTGGACCGGCTCTACCCGGACCGGGTGCTGCTCAGCGAGGCCAACCAGTGGCCGGCCGACGTCGTCGACTACTTCGGCGACTTCGAGTCGGGCGGCGACGAGTGCCACATGAACTTCCACTTCCCGCTGATGCCGCGGATGTTCATGGCCGTCCGCCGCGAGCAGCGCTACCCCATCTCCGAGATCCTCGCGCAGACGCCGCGCATCCCGCGCAACTGCCAGTGGGCGATCTTCCTGCGCAACCACGACGAGCTGACCCTGGAGATGGTCACCGACGAAGAGCGCGACTACATGTACGCCGAGTACGCCAAGGACCCGCGGATGCGCGCCAACGTGGGGATCCGCCGGCGGCTCGCACCGCTGCTGGAGAACGACCGCAACCAGATCGAGCTGTTCACCGCGCTGCTGCTGTCGCTGCCGGGGTCGCCGGTGCTCTACTACGGCGACGAGATCGGGATGGGCGACAACATCTGGCTCGGCGACCGGGACGCGGTGCGCACGCCGATGCAGTGGACGTCCGACCGCAACGCCGGCTTCTCCCGGTGCGATCCGGCCCGGCTCTACCTGCCGCTCATCCTCGATCCGGTGCACGGCTACCAGGCGCTGAACGTGGAAGCCCAGCGCGACGACGCCGGCTCGCTGCTGAACTGGACGCGCAGGCTGATCCAGATCCGCAAGCGGCACCCGGTGTTCGGCACCGGCGAGTTCACCGAACTGCACGCCAGCAACCCGAGCGTGTTCGCGTTCGTCCGCGAGTTCGGCGACGACCGGATGCTGTGCGTCAACAACCTCTCCCGCTTCCCGCAGCCGGTCGAGCTGGACCTGCGCCGGTTCGAGGACGTCACCCCGGTGGAATGCACCGGCGGCGTGCGGTTCCCGCCGATCGGTGAACTGCCGTACCTGCTCACCATGCCCGGGCACGGCTTCTACTGGTTCCAGCTGCCGCCGGTCGAGGAGGCCGACGGCCCCACCACCGACGACCGGTCCCGGGCGCTCCCGCGGCCCGCGCGCGCTCGCAGCGCGCGGAGGGGGGCGAGCGCGTGATGACGCCGCTGGAACGGCTCCTGGTCCGCTGGATGCCGCGGCAGCGCTGGTTCGCCGGCAAGGGCGCACCAGTGGACGACCTGCACATCGAGGACGAGCACCCGGTCGGCAGCCCGGACCCCGGTCCGGACGGTCCCGGCATGCGGGCCCTGGTCGTATCGGTGCACCAGCGCGGCGAGCTGTCCCGCTACCTGGTCCCGATCGGGCTGTGCCGGCAGGGCCGGCTCCGCGCCGACCTCGCGCACTGCGCAATCGGCACCGCCACCCTGCCGGGCGGGGTGCGCACGGTCTACGACGCGCTGCACGACCCCGAGCTGACCGCGCGGCTGCTCACCGCGATCGCCGCCGACCAGGCCGCCGGCCAGGGCGGTCCGGGCACCGCCGGCGGAACCGGAGCCGCCGGCTCCGGCAGCGCTGAGGGTGCTGCCGCCGAACAGCTCCGGTTCCGGTGCGTGCCCGGGACCGACCGCATCGCGACCGGAATGCGCAGCCTCGTGCACACCGGCGAGCAGTCCAACACCACGCTCGTCTACGGCGAGCACTACGTGCTGAAGGCGTTCCGCCGCCTGTGGCCGGGGCTCAACCCCGACCTCGAACTCAGCCGGGCCCTCGCCGGCTCGCCGTACGCGGCGCGCCCGCACGGCTGGATCGAGACGGACCTGCGCGGCAGCGGGGAGGATTCCGGGGCGGGCAGCGCGTCCGGAGCCCCGGTCACGACCACCCTGGCGATGCTCCAGCAGTACCTGCGCAGCGCGACCGACGGCTGGGTGCTGGCCGCTACGAGCGTCCGCGACCTCTACGCCGAGCCGCAGCTTGCGCCGGGCGAGGCGGGCGGCGACTTCGCGGCCGAGTCGGAGCGGCTCGGCGCGGCCACGGCCGCGGTGCACCGGGCGCTCGCCCGGGAGCTGCCCACCGACGTGCTCGGCACCGCCGAGCTGCGCGAGCGGGCGGATGCGATGGCCCGGCGGCTGGACGCGGCCGTCGACGAGGTCCCCGGACTGCTCCCCTACGCCGCCGCCCTGCGCACCGCCTACGACGACTTCGCCCGGTTGACGGAGCCCCTGGCGGTGCAGCGGGTGCACGGCGACTTCCACCTCGGCCAGGTGGTGCGCACCGACCGCGGCTGGGTGCTGCTGGACTTCGAGGGCGAGCCGGCGGTACCGATCGCGGAGCGGCGGCGGCCGTCCAGTCCGCTGCGCGACGTGGCCGGGATGCTGCGCTCCTTCGACTACGCCGCGCGGCACCAGATGATCGGCAGCGCCGACGAGCAGTGGCTCGCTCCGGTCGCCCGCGCGTGGGCGCGGCGGAACCGGGCCGCGTTCTGCGCGGGCTACGCGGCGGCGGACGGCATCGATCCGGAGCTGCACCGCACCGCGCTGCGCGCCTTCGAGTACGACAAGGCCGTCTACGAGGTGCTGTACGAGGCCCGGAACCGGCCGACGTGGCTGCGCATCCCGCTCGACTCGATCGCCGCGCTGGCCGGCGCGCCCGCCGAGCAGCAGGCGGGCCCGCCCGCACAGCTGTCCGCCGAGGAGTCCGCCGCCGGGGTCGCCGCCCGCGCCGGAGCACCCGAACCCGCCGGCGCTCCGGACCGCACCCGCGCCCGCTGACCGGCGCCCGCGGCGTTCCGGCGCGGCC
>NZ_BAAGXT010000064.1:0-29039 GCF_054779695.1 Nocardiopsis coralliicola
GCCCGGCCCGCCGCGTCACCGGGCGGCGCCGCCACCGAGGCCGGCGTCGCCGCCCGCATCCCCGGAGGCGGCATTCGCCGCGCCGCCTGCTCCGGCCGGCGCAGGGGAGCCGCCCGTATTCAGGCCGGCGTCCGCACTGCCGGCGCCTCCGCCGCTCTCCCCGACCGCGCGAGCGCCTCCCGCCGCGCCGCCGCCGGCTCCGGGCGCGGCGGCGCGCGCCTCCAGCACCGCAGCGTGCGGCACTGCCAGCCACAGGGCCAGGCCGATGCCGACAACGCCGCCGATCAGCTTGGCCGCGATGAAGACTCCGACCATGTTCGGCTGGAAGTTGGCGGCGAACGCCAGGTGGTCGCCGAAGGTGAAGGCGGCGCAGACGGCGAAGGCCAGCGTCAGCACCTTGTCCCGAGGAGGCATCGAGCCGACCACCCGGAACAGCGCCAGCACGTTGGCTGCCCCGGCGAGCAGGCCGGCGGCGCCCTGCTCGCTCATGCCGATCCGCCGGGCCACCGCAGCCAGCGGCCGGGCGCCCCAGGTGCGGATCGCGTGCACCATCGGAAACGCCCCGGCCAGCATGACGCCGATGTAGCCGGCCACTTCCAGCGCCCGGAACTGGTCCTCGGCATCGGCGATGAAGGGGTCCAGCGGCCAGGTGCCCAGCAGGTCGAACACACCAGTGAAGTACTGCACCACCGACAGCGCCAGCGCCAGCTTGATCACCGCGTCCAGCCCGCGGCCGAAGACGATGAACGCCCGCACCATGAACCCGGTGAGGAAGCGCAGTCCCAGCGCGAGCAGCACGACCAGCACCGCCAGCGGGACGAGGTTGAGGAGGATGTCGCCGACCGGCATGTCGAACGGCCGGGTGGAGGCCGCTGCCGTCGACGCCTCCTCGCGCAGCGGCACACCGGTGGCCTGCAGCAGCAGCGCCGCCGCGAACACCGCGACCGGGATGGCCAGCAGGCCGGCCATCACCCCCAGCGCCATGTAGGGGTGGTCCTTCTCGTCCAGCATCGCCAGGCCGACCGGGATGGTGAAGATGATGGTGGACCCGGCGGTGAAGCTGACCGCGAAGGCGAGGATCCACGCGCTGTGCGATTCAGCGGTGGCGTGCGCCAGCTGGTAGCCGCCCATGTCGCCGGCGATGAGGCTGGTGGCCGCAATCGAGGGGTCGGCGTGCACGAGCGCGTACAGCGGCGCGGCGTAGGCGGTGACCAGGCCGCTGAGGATCGGCACCAGGCACATGATGCCGGCGACCGGAAGGAAGATCGGGCCGATCGCGTGGATGCCCTGGACGAACTCGCGGCCGAAACCGCGCTGGTCGTCGAAGAGCGAGCAGACCGCGCCGAGGAGGAGGAACGCCATCATCACCCAGATGACGGCCTGTCCGATGGTTTCCATTCACGACTCCCGTCGTTGCATGCGGTCCGGCGCCTCAGCCCACGAGCGCGCGGGTGTGGTCGTTGAGGAAGACCCCCTGCGGGTCGAAGGCGCGGCGGATCCCGACGAAGTCGGCGAACCCGGGGTAGAGCGCGGCGGTGCGCTCGCGGGTCAGGAAGTGGATCTTGCCCCAGTGCGCGCGGGCGTCGTAGTCGCGCAGCAGCGCGTCCACGTCCAGCAGGAACCGCCAGTAGTCGGCGCCGGGAGCGCCGGACACGGAGACGACGGTGGTGTCGCGTCCCTGGAACGGTGAGAGGAGCCCGTCGTCGCCGCGCACCCACCGCACCTCGATCGGGTAGTGCTGGTCGGTGTGGCGGGTCCGCATGAGGGTGCGCACCGCGGACACGGCGGCGAATCCGTGCTCGGCCGGGACCATGTACTCCAGCTCGTGGAAGGGGATGCCGAAGCCGCCGGGGTAGATGCGGTAGGCGCGGTCGCGGCGCGCCCCCTTCTCCGCGGACAGGTCCGCGGCCTCGTCGAGCTCGACGGCGTTGTACATCTTGGTGTAGCTGCGGTCGGTCATCGGCAGATCGGCCGGCGTCGGCAGCTCGTACAGGGCCGAGGAGTCCTCGTAGGGGCTCCAGAGGAAGGAGTAGTGGCGGTTCTCGGCGATGTCGCGCTCCCAGCGCTCCGCCGTCTCCTCCCACAGCGGGTAGGTGATGCGCTCGGCCAGGTGGTAGCGCGGCACGGCCTGCAGTTCGACTTCGAGCAGGATGCCCAGCGTGCCGAGCGCGACCTGGGCGGCGCGCAGGGTGCGCAGGTCCGACTCGCCGACCTCCACGATGTCGCCGGTGCCGGTGAGGATGCGCGCCCAGCACAGCGCGGAGGAGAAGCTGCCGAGCTCGATGCCGGACCCGTGGGTGGCGGTGGACAGTGCGCCGCCGATCGCCTGCTTGTCGATGTCGCCCTGGTTGGCCAGCGAGAGCCCGGCCTCCCACAGCGGCGGGCCGAACTCGCGGATGGCGGTCCCGCCGCGGGCGCGGACACGGCCGGTCGCGGCGTCCACGCCGGTCACGCCGGACACCTCGGCAAGGTCGAGGAGGACGCCTCCGGTCTGGACGAGGGGCGTGAAGGAGTGGCTGGCGCCGACGGCGCGCACCGGCAGGCCCTCGGCGGCGGCAAAGCCGACGACGTCCACCACTTCGGCTTCGGTGCGCGGCCGGAACGTGTGCGCGGGGGTGGCTGACTGGTTGCCGCCCCAGTTGGTCCACTGGCGGTGGTGGGCGTGGGGAACGGACGGAATGGCGGGCATGGTCGGTCTCCTTTTCCGCCCCGCACGCACTGGCGCGCCCGTTCGCAAGCGCAGAGGCGGTGGATCGGGCGGGCAGCGGAAGGGGGCGCTGCAGCGTGCCGCGGCGCCGGCTGCTCCAGCGCGCTCCGCGGGAGCGGAGCACGCCGGCTACCGCGCGCCGGCACTGCCGGTGGCTCCGGACTCCGTTGTCCGGCCGTGAATCCGTTTCCGTTAATCCTTTAGTTTTAAAGGATATGTATTGATAACGGACGGATCACCGTCCCATTGCGTGCGGCGCCGATTTCGGCACATGGCGCCCCCGCGTCACCCAGTACGCAACCGCACGCATAATCCGCGACACAGAACCCGCAGGATTTCCCCCCTTGCCGAGGGCCGGCACATATCCACTGGCCGCCAATCGCGCCGCCCCATGCGCGATTACGCACAGAATTGCACCCATCGCAACAGCGTCGAATTCTCCGCGACTCCGCCTCCCGCGGACGGCGCGGAGAACCGGCACCGCCTGGCGGATACCCGCATCGCCGCCGAGGGGGCAGCGGCGCCGGCCGGAAGGCGGAGCCGGCCGGCGCCGGGCCCAGGCCAGCAGGAGGGAAGCGGAGCCCGGCGGGCCGAACGCGCGCGGGCGCCGATACTCCGGGGCGAGCGGCAGCGATCCGGACAGGCTGTGCCGAGCAGGCCCAGCCGAAAACCCGCGGCGCGGTCGATCGGGGGGTACCGCTTCCCGCATGGAACGGGCCCTGAAGGTGCTGCACGCGGCAGGGATCGGACGGCCTGGGCTGTCCGACGCAGAAGACTGCGAGGTGGGCGCCGTCGAGCGCAAAGGCGGCCAGTCACGCTGCGAGACCCTCCGCACGCTGGGCACGGCCCCGGGCCGATCCGCAGAGCTGCGGCCGGTAGCGGCGGGCTGCGCCCCGGCCCAGAGGACGCGTGCTCCGCACCCCGCGCCGCCGAGAAGAGAGAGGCCCCCGCAGACCGGCCGCCGGCGAACCGTTCCGGGCGGCACCCACCCGGTTGCCCCGAGCGCCTCGGCCACCAGTCGGAATGCGGGCCGGAACGGGAACCTGCCGTGCTGCACACGCCGACGGGCGGCCCCGGCGAGAGCCCGCCCCCGAGCCGCGCCTTCTCGCGGTGCGCGCTGCGGGGTCTGCCGTCCCAGCAGATCGCGGGACGGCTTGCGGCCGCACCTCTGGACCGGCGTTCCGGAATTGCGCCGGCTTTACGTCGTAGATTCACTATTTGAGGTGCGGGCCCGGCCTGCAGCTCAGCGCGGCGGAACGGTGGCGACCTGCCACGGGAGGCGGGACGGGTCCGCGGACGCAACAGGGAAGCGGACCGCACGGGCGGCGTCGGGCGCAGTCAGGAACGTCCCGGGCAGCAGGCGGGCGCTGGCCGTGGCGATGATGCGGTCGCGGTCGTTGACCAGCACCGTCTCTCCGGCGCCGCCGGTTCCGGTGGCGAGCGCGGACCGGAAGGCCGACTCCAGCCGCGCCAGGCGGACGTCGGCGGCCGCCACACCGGTTCCGCCGCCGGCGCGGCACGGCACGGCGAGGGTGACCTGGCTGCGGTCGGTCCCGCCGCTGTCGACGTAGGGTCCGACGGCTGCGGCCCGCCCCTCCCCCGCCGGCACGGCGAACCAGTCCATGGCGGCGTAGTCGTAGTAGCGGATCGACTCGGGGTCGAAGACGTGCCGGGCGAACTCGGCCCGCCCGGCGTCGTCGCGCCGCCACCAGTGCAGCCAGGCCGGCGCATCGGCCAGCGCGCCGGGGGCGAAGGCCACCCCGACGCCGTCGACACCGCGGCCGATCCGGTCCAGGGCCGCGATCAGCGCGGTGTCCACCGCACCGAGGTCAGCGCGGGTGGGTGCGCGGGAGGCCAGCGTGGTTTCGGTGGCGCGGGCGGCGTCCTTCAGTGCGGCGAAGACCGCGTCGAGCCAGGCGCCGACGGTCTGCGCGGCGGCACCGCCGTCAGTGCGCGCCATCGCCTCCCCCTTCCGCGGTCGCCTCCAGGTAGGCGGCGATCACGTCGCGGATCTGGTGCTCATAGTGCTCTGCGGCGGCCTGCTCGGCGGCGCGCGCGTCGCGGCGGGCGACCGCGTCGAGCAGCACCCCGTGCTCGGCTGCGGCGGCAGCGGCGCGGTCGCCGGGGCTGCCGCCCAGCCAGCAGAACTCGGCGAGTTCGCCGTGCACCTCCAGCGTGGCCGCGGCGAGCCGTCCGGAGTGCGCGGCAGCGGCCAGCGCGACGTGGAACCGGGTGTCGAGCCGGCGCAGGTCCTGGGGCTCGCGGGCGGCGGCGAAGCTGTCCGCGTCGGCACGGGCCCGGTCGAGCTCTTCCGCCCCGGCGCGCTCGGCGGCGCGGCGTCCGACCCCGGCGGCGATGGTCGCGGCATAGTCGCCGAGTTCGCGGAGCTCTTCGCTGCTGGAGCGGGCGAGTGCGGCCGCGGCGGTGGCCGGGTCGTCAGCGGGGCGCGCGGTGACGTAGCTGCCGCCGGAGCGGCCGCGCCGGGTGGCGATGCGGCCGGTGGCGCGCAGCTGGGCCAGGGACTGCCGCAGGGTCAGCGGGGAGACACCGAACCGGTCGGCGAGGGCGCTCTCGGTGGGCAGCCGGTCCCCGGGCTCGAGTACCCCGACAGCGATGGCCCGCTCGATCTGCCGCGCCACCCGGTCGGCCCGTCCGGCCGCTCCCCCGCCGGGCATCCGCACGATCATGTCCACGGTCGCGGTCGCCACCGCTGCTTCGCGCCACCCCGCCCCCGCATCCACGCGCCGAGCCTAACAACGCGGGCGCAGGGCGGCCGCGGCCCGTCTGGCCCCCCGGCGGGCGGCGGTCACATGCCGTCGGGGCGGGCGGGCCAGGGCGGGATGAAACCGGGATAGTCGCGGGTGGGACTGAGCGGGAAGTCGGCCGGGCGCTTCTCCAGGAAGGCGGCGACCCCCTCGGCCGCGTCGGGGCCCGCGCCCAGAGCGTGGATGGCCTGCGAGTCGAGGCGGTGCGCCTCCCACGGCGACTCGGCGCCGAGCATGCCCCACAGCAGCTGGCGCGAGACGGCGACCGAGACCGCGGAGGTGTTCTCGGCGATCTCCTGCGCCACTCCGTGGGCCGCGGAGAGCAGCTCCCCGTCGGGCACGACCCGGGAGACCAGCCGCCCCTCGCGGGCCTCTGCCGCGCCGAAGACGCGCCCGGTCGCGACCCACTCCATCGCCTGCGAGATCCCGACGACCCGCGGCAGGAACCAGGTGGATGCGGCTTCCGGCACGATGCCGCGGCGCGCGAAGACGAAGCCGAACCGGGCGGACTCCGCGGCCAGGCGGATGTCCATCGGCAGGGTCATGGTCGCGCCGACGCCCACCGCGGGACCGTTGACCGCTCCGATCACCGGCTTGCGCGCGGCCGCGATGCGCAGGGCGACCGTGCCGCCGCCGTCCCTGGGCACGCCGCCGATCCGGTCGGCCTCGCGGCGCTTTTCGCCGCGGGCCGAGGCGTTGAAGGTGTCGGCGCCGGCTTCGAGGTCGGCCCCGGCGCAGAAGCCGCGCCCGGCGCCGGTGACGACCACGGCGCGGACGGCATCGTCGGCGTCGGCTTCGTCGAACGCCCGGATCAGCTCGCCGCGCATGGTTCCGGTGAAGGCGTTCAGCCGGTCGGGCCGGTTGAGGGTGATGGTGGCGACGCCGCTGGCGGCCGCATAGGTGATCTGCTCGTAGTCCGCCACGGCACTGCCCCTCTACCGGCGGATGCCGGAGAACGGATGCTCTCTTCCGACCGCCCGCCAACGTACCGCCGCCCGCAGGCGCGGCCAAGGGACGCTCGCGCGCGGAGCTGGCTGCTGCAGCCGGGAAGTCCGTAGGATCCCGGAGGTGTGACGACCTCCGAAGGCCCCGCCGAGTACCCGCAGGTCCGCTTCCGTCCGCCGGCCGGCGCCACCGAGCTGCTGCTGATCCGGCACGGCGAGTCGGCACCGGCCCGCCCCGGCCGCCCCTTCCCCCTGGTGGACGGGCAGGGCGACCCCGGTCTCTCCCCCGCCGGCCGCCAGCAGGCCGAGCGCGTCGCCGAGCGGCTCGCCGGCGAGCACTTCGACGCCGTCTACGCCACGACACTGCGGCGCACGGCCCAGACCGCCGCACCGCTCGCTGCCCGGCTCGGTCTCGCAGTCCGGGTGGAGGGCGGCCTGCGCGAGGTGCACCTCGGCGACTGGGAAGGCGGCCTCTACCGGCAGATGGTCGCCGAGCGGCACCCGACCGCGGTGCGCATGTGGACCGAGCAGCGCTGGGACGTCATCCCCGGCGCCGAACCTGCCGCTGACTTCGCCGCCCGCGTCCGCACCGCCGCCACCCGCCTGGCCGCCGCCCACCCCGGCCAGCGCCTCGCCGCCTTCACCCACGGCGGCACCATCGCCGAACTCCTCTCCCAGGCCACCGGCTCCCGCCCCTTCGCCTTCCGCGGCGCCGACAACGCCTCCCTCACCCTCCTCGTCCTCACCCCCACCCACTGGATCCTCCGCAGCTTCAACGACACCGCCCACCTCGGCCCGCCCTTCCTCAGCCACCCCTCCCCACCCACCTGACGCGCCGCGCAGCGCTCGCCTGCGCCGGCGACGAGCGCACCGGCCCGGTCAGCGGGGTGGGCGCAGGAGGGGTGGGGTGAGCAGGCGGGCGCCGCCCGCCCGGTACAGCGACGCCGGCCGTCCCGCGCCCGATGTGCTGAGTTCCCCTGTCGGCTCGACGAAGCCCTCGGTCGTGAGGACTTTGCGCCGGAAGTTGCTGGGATCGAGGGGCTCTCCCCACACGGTCTCGTAGACGTTCCGCAGCTCGCTGATGGTGAACGGTTCGGTGCAGAACACCGAGGCGATCGTCGTGTACTCGAGGCGCCCCCGCACCCGCTCGACGGCATCCCGCAGGACCCGGCCGTGGTCGAACGCCAGAGTGCGCTCGTCGGCGAGAAGCCCCGCGACGTCGGCCCAATGGGCGCCACTGGCATCAGTCCCGGCCACGGGCTCCGGCAGCCCCGGCGCCAGGGCGATGTAGGCGACGGTGACGACCCGGCCCCGGGGATCGCGGTCAGGAGATCCGTACGCGCCGAGCTGCTCTAGGTGGAACGCGCTTGCTTCGACGCCGGTCTCTTCGCGCAGCTCCCGCGCAGCAGCTGCTTCGATCGCCTCCCCTGCGCCCACGAAGCCCCCGGGCAGCGCCTCCCGCCCCGCGAAGGGCGCCTTGCCCCGCTCCACGAGCAGCACGCACAGCGCGCCCCCGCGGATCGTGAAGACCGCGAGGTCAACCGTCATCCAGACGGCGTCGACCGGGCGGTCCGGCCGCTTTCCGTGGACCACCACACCTCCTAAAGGTCACCTTGACCCAAATAGCTTCGCGACTTAAGGTCACTGTGACTCTAACTGAAGAAGCGGCGGTACAGCATGAGCATCACCGACGTAACAGCAGATCAGAGCCATGAGACCGAAACCAGCTCTCCCCTTACCCCTGCCACCCGCCACCTCTGCGCGGGAGCGATGATCGACCGGTCGTTCCGCGACCGGGTGATCCGGGTCCACAACGCCTCCCAGCAGAGAATCGCCCCTTCCTACGAGTTCGACCTCGTACCGGTCATGCGCAGCGCCTGGGCGGCGCTCTTCTTGGAGGCCGCCGGCCACACTGCCCTCTTGGCCGCGGTCACGCTGCCGGTCGCAATGGGCCGGACCTGGAGCGCGGTCCTCGTCGCCTGCGCCCTGATCGTCTGGACGGTAGTCCACGCGGAAGTGCGGCGAACGCGGAGCGTCCTCCGCAGGGCGGCGGAGGAATCCGACCGGAAGCGGATGGACACCAGGAAGCGCCGCTTCGGACGCCTGTCGGTGCTGCGGCCCGCGCCGCTCCTCGACAGGCCGATCACCGGAGTGGCGAGGCTCGTCCCGCTCCGTTTCCGCCGCTATGCCTCAGGCGGACTGGCTGTCGCGCTCTTCGTCGGCGGAAGCTATGTCCTTCGCCCAGCGGACACGGAATTCGCCGGTTCCATTGCCGCCTGCCTCGTAGCCGCGATGGCGGCATTCGGGGTAACCCGGCAGCTCCGGATCAACCGCCTCTACAAAGATTCTCCGCCCGTTCCCCGGCGTTTGACACACCGCGAGCGCTCCGTACGCGACCAGCAGGACCACCCCTGCGTGGTCTACCGCCGCACCGACCTCAGCGAAGCGGACGAAGACGACGGCCTACCGCTTTCCATTGCGCCGTTCGGAAACACTTCCCCCTTCGTCGGGGCCGGGGAGATCGTGCACCTGTGGAATCCGCCGATGACCGTCCAGATGCTGCGCCCGGACGAAGGCGGGCAGAGTACGCAGGAGCGGGAGTGGGAGAGGCCCCCCTTCCGCGCCCACGAACTCGTCGACCATCTGCGGCAGTCGATGCGCAAGCTCGATCGGGACTCCGACGATGTGCGGCTAAGGGGGATCGTCGGGGACCGCGTCTTCGTCTGCGATTCCGACGTCTCCGCCGACCGGGCCCTCCTCGATCGCGCAACTGCCGCACGGGAGATCAATCGGATCATTGACGCCCCTGGGCACACGGGGCACCACTTCCTCGAGGTCTGCGTGCCCTCCGCCGGAGGGGAACTGGTCACCACGGTCCTCCTCCGAGTGAGCCTGCAGGGCCGCACGCTCAGCCTGGATTTCGCGGCGTGCGTGCTGACCCGGACCCCGGAGCCGTTCCGAAAGTTCGACCTCTACGCCGAGCACGGTGCGTTCGCGCTTGCCATTGCGGCGCTTCGGGCAGTTCGGGATATCCCGCTGGAACTGGCACGGATCTACCGGCTGCTGAAGCTCCCTGTCGCGGCCGTCCGCTGGCTCCTTGCCCAGCAGGAGAGGACCCTGCGCCCCCGCAAAGGGGTGCAGATCGGTTCGACCACTTCGATCCGGGAGTCCTGCGCGGAGCCGTGGGGCGAGGTGCAGCTCGACAAGAACACGATCCTCCGCCACATGAAAATCGTCGAAGAGCACCTCCTCAATTCGGTGCACGACTTCCTCGAGTCGCACGGCATCGACACCGAGGCGTTCCGCAAGCGGGCCACCAACATCCTGACCGCGAGCGTCATCAACGTCGGCGGAACGAACCAGTTCACGAACTCCGCGATCGGCGCCCAGGCACAAGCCTCCAACGTCCAGGTCCAGACCGGCGGCGCACCTGCCGCAACCGCGTAGCACTCCCTCTCGGAAGCGAGAATCACGTGAATCAGGATTCGCAGCACCGGATCGACGGGATCGCCAACTTCGGCGGCACGAACACGTTCTCCAATACCGCGGTCGGGCACGGCGCCACCGTGTTCAACGGCCGCGCCCCCGGACCGAGCACCGCAGAGACCGCAGACGAAGCTCCGGCTGCACGGTGGGACATCGGAGTGGTCACCATCCTCGCGGAGGAAGCACGCGCCGTGAACGACGTCTTCGGACTGTCCCCGGCGCCCAAGAAGGCGGGACTGTTCTTTGCAGAAGGGACGGTCGACGAGGGAGGCCGGCAACTCTCTGTGGCGGCAACCCGCACCAGTGCGCAGGGGCAGCGGTCGGCGATGGCCGCCTGCGAGAACCTCCGGCGCTACTACGATCCCGCGGTGCTGATGCTCGTCGGGGTGGGCGGCGGGATCGGGCACGGCGGACGCGTGCCTGAGCTCGGTGACGTCGTCATCGGAACCCGAGTGGTCTTCTACGACCTGCGCAAGGAGACCCCTGACGGCACCGTCCACCGCGGTGAAGAGCGCGAGTCCCCCGCCGAAATGGTGCATTCGGTGAACGCGTTCTTCACAGAAAACGGCGAGCCCGCGGAATTCTTCGAGAACGGCCGCCCCGGCGAGGGCGGGTTCCGTGCGTTCTCCTCCCCGATCGGATCTGGATATGCAGTGGTGGCCGATGCGGAGAGTGAGATCCGCAGCTATCTGACGCGCTTCAACGACAAGATCCTCGCCGTGGATATGGAGGCGGGCGGCCTCAGCCAGCACTGGCAGGAGAACTCCGTCGACCCGGCGCGCAACCCCGGCTGGGTGGTGGTGCGCGGCATTTCCGACCGCGCGGACCAAGAGAAGGGCGACAGCCACCACAACATCGCCTCGCGGAATGCCGCACAGGTCGCGCGGCGCCTGCTTCCCTATCTGCGCTGAGGGCCCGCCGCCGCAGGGCGGCTCCCCGGGGGCCGCCCTGCGGCAGGAAGGTGGAAATCATGGACCCGTTCATCTCCGGCGTCGTCAGCTCGCTCGTGGCCAGTGCACTGGTACTTGCTGCTTCGCGATTGGCCGGAGTCCGCTTGCGAACCTTGCTCGCCGCACGAATCTCCCATTGGCTAGGGATCGGAGCGCTGCGCATCTATCCGCGGCAGCAGGACGCGGAGCCAGACCTCGCCCGTGATGTCCGCCGCGCCCAGTGGGTTGATGTATTCGCTGGCAGGGGCAACGCGCTCACTCGCGAACCCTTCGCCCCGTTGCAGGCAGGCGGACTGGATTCCGCCCGGATCATCCTTCCCACCGCCAACGCCCGGCCCGGCTCATGGCTGTCGCGCCGCGCGGGCGAACTGCAGGACTCCGACCCGGGGATGGCCGCCGACGTCCTGTCCGGCCAGGTCCACGCCAATGCCACCTACATCGATGCGCTCTCCCGCAGCCGCGAGAGCGTGGAACTGCGGCGATACGACCTCCCGCATCTGCTCCGCGTCGTCGCCACCGACCGCAGCGCGTACCTGACCTTCTACCAGCGCGGCAGACACGGCCGGTGCTCCCCGTGCCTCCGCGTCGCACGTCCCGGCCTGCTCTACGACGCGGCCCGCTCGCTGTTCAGCACCGTCTGGCACGTCAGCACGCCGACCGGCCTGCCGTGACGGCGCTGCACTCTGGGTGGTGCCCGGAGGGTCAGGCCCCCCGTGGGCGCCAGCGGGCGAAGCCGCCTTCGGTGTGGAGGGTTTGGGCGGTGATCCAGCGGGCGTCGTCGGTGCAGAGCCAGGTGATGAGGCGGGCGGGGTCGTCGGGGGTGCCGTAGCGGCCGGCGGGGAACATGGGGGCGACGGTGCGCCACATGTCGGGGGTGAGGTAGCCGGTGTCGACGGGGCCGGGGTTGACGGTGTTGACGCGGATGTTGCGGTCGGCGAGCTGGTCGGCGAGGGTCACGGTGACGCCGGCCAGGGCGGCCTTCGCTGCGGCGTAGGCGACTTCGCCCGGCATGGGGCCCTGGCCCTGGCCGGAGGTGAGGAAGGTGATGGCGCCGCCGGGGCGGGCCGGGTCGCGGCGGTCGGCGAAGCGCTGCGCGCACAGCAGGGCCGAGCGGGCATTGACCGCCCAGTGCAGGTCGAGCATTGCGGCGTCGAGGTCGCCGAGGGCTCCGTCGCGGTCCGACTGGGCGTGGTTGCAGACCAGGACATCGAGGTGGCCGAATTCGGCGATGGCGGCGTCGACGACGGCGGCGGGCGCATCGGGCTCGGTGAGGTCGGCGTGCAGGTCGGCGACGCGGGCGCCGGCGGCGGCCGCCGCTGCCACGCCGGAGCGGACCGCCGCGATGTCGTCGCCGCCCCAGGGCTGGTCGCGGTCGTGCGGCGCGTAGTGGTGCAGGAAGACGTCGGCACCGAGCGCGGCCAGCCGCCGCGCGGTGGCGTAGCCGATCCCCGCCCTGCGGCTCACCCCCGTCACCAGTGCCGCGCGGCCCCGGAGCGGATACGGCTCCGGTCGAAGGTCGTCGAGGTCCGTCATCCCCCCACCGTCCCGCTCCCGGACCAGCGCGGGCAAGCGGTTTCCCGCACCAGGACCGCCGCCGCGCAGGAGCCGATCAGCCGCGCACGGCCCGCCACCGCTGGCCCGGGGCGGCGCGGGAAGCGGCCGCCCCGGGGCGGGGCCGGTCCGGTCCGGTCAGGGAACGAGGCCGTTGAAGCGGTCATCCGCGAAGTCAGCCATCTCCGGCGCCTCGGGAAGCTCGCCGGCGGCGGCGAAGGCGTCGGCGAGGTCCTGCTCCGAGGCGATGATCCCGCCGTCGATCGGGCGCGGCTCGGGGGCGCGGCGCGCCGCCGCGGCCTCGGTCACCTCCACGGGAAGGCCGCTCGCGCGCGCCCAGACCCGGGCGTACTCCTCCGGGTTCTCGCCGCTCCACTGGACGGCGCGGTGGACGCGCTGAATGTAGTCCTCCAGGGCGGCCTCCCGCTCGGGGTCGTCCAGGGCTTCGGTGCTCGCGACCTGGAACGTGGCCGTATTGGCGTAGCCCTCCGCGTTGACCAGGATGCGCGCGTCGGCGGCCAGCTCGGCCTGGGCGACGTAGGGGTCCCAGACGGCCCACGCATCGACGCGGCCCTCGGAGAACGATGCCAGCGCGTCGGCCGGCTGCACGTAGGAGACGTCGGCGTCGTCGAAGGAGAGCCCTTCCGCGTCGAGCACACCGAGCAGCTGCGCGTGGGCGGAGCTGCCCTTGGCGACGGCCACCGACGCGCCCTCCAGGTCGGCCGGCTCCGTCAGCGGGGAGTCGTCGGGCACCACGATGGAGGAGGAGTCGGGGAGCACGTCGAAGGCGGCGATCATCCGCAGGTCGGATCCTGCCGCGGCGGCGAAGACCGGCGGCGCGTTGCCGACCTGGCCGACGTCGACCGCGCCGGCGTGCACGGCCTCCAGCAGCGGCGGGCCGGAGGTGAAGGTCGACCATTCGAGGGTGTAGGGCACGTCGTCGAGCTCGCCGGCGGCCTCCAGCAGCGGTTGCGCCCCGGCCAGCTGGTCGCCGACGCGGAGGACGACGTCGCCGCTGCCGCCCCCGGCCGGGCTGCAGGCCGCTGCGGCAGCCAGTACGGTGCTCGCGGCGGCGGCGGCCAGCGGTCGGCGGGCGGAATGGCGGTGCGTCATGTCCTGGTCCTGTCTGTATCCGTGCCGTGCGCGTCCGGACCGCTGGCCGCCGCGGCCGGCTCTGCCGGGGGCGTGTCCGGCTGCGGCACCCCGAGGGCGGTGAGCAGCCGCGTCCGGGCGCCGACGCTGTGCGGGTCGTCGCTGCGGCGCGGACGTTCGGCGTCCAGCCGCAGGTCGAGGGTGATGCGGCCGTCGCCGAGGACGAGGGCCCGGTCGGCGAGGAGCAGTGCCTCGTCGACGTCGTGGGTGACCAGGAGGACGGCGGGGCGGTGCCGCTGCCACAGGTCGAGCACGAGCGTGTGCACGGTGGAGCGGGTGAGCGCGTCGAGTGCGCCGAAGGGCTCGTCGAGCAGCAGCAGCCGCGGCTGGCGCACCAGGGCCCGCGCCAGTGCGGCGCGCTGGGCCTCCCCTCCGGAGAGCGTCAGCGGCCAGGCGTCGGCCCGATCGGCCAGCCCGACTTCGGCGAGCGCCGCTTCGGCTGTTGCGCGCGGCTCCTCGGCGCCGGCGCCGAGGACGACGTTGGCCCACACCTTCTTCCACGGCAGCAGGCGCGGCTGCTGGAAGGCGACCGCGACGGCGCCGTCTGCTGCCGCGGTGCCGCCGTGCTCGCCGTCCAGTCCCGCGAGGATCCGCAAGAGGGTCGACTTCCCTGATCCGCTGCGCCCGAGTAGCGCGGTGAACTCGCCGGGGGCAAGGTCGAGGTCGAGCCCGGCGAGCACCGGCTCAGCCCCGAACGCCTTGTCCAGGCCGCGGACGCGCGCCGCCGGTGCCGCGGACGCTCCGGCGCCCGGTCCTTCTGCCGCGCTCACGGCTGGATTCCGCGCCGCCATGCGAGCGCCCTCCTCTCGACGAGCCGGACCAGGGCGTCGGTCGCCAGGCCCAGCAGGCTGTAGACGACGAGGCCCAGCACGACCACGTCGGTGCGCAGGAACTCCCGCGCGGAGTTGATCATGAAGCCGAGGCCGGCGTCGGCGTTGATCTGCTCGGCCACGATCAGCGCCAGCCAGGCGGTGCCGAGGCTGAGCCGCAGCCCGACCAGGGTCCCGGGCAGAGCGCCGGGCAGCACCACGTGGCGCAGCGTCGCCACCCGGCCGAGTCCGAGGACGCGCGCCACTTCGGCGTGCCCGGCCTCGACCGAGCGGATGCCGGCGAAGGCGTTGATGTAGAGCGGGACGGCGACGGCGATGGCCACCAGCGCGATCTTCGGTGTCTCGCCGATGCCGAACCAGAGGATGAACAGCGGGATCAGGCCGAAGATCGGCACGGTCCGCAGCATCTGCATCGGCGGGTCGAGCAGGCTTTCACCCCACCGGCTGAGCCCGGCCGCGACGGCGAGGACCAGCCCCGCGGCGGCTCCGGCGGCGAATCCGGTGAGGACCCGCTGCAGCGAGGTTCCGACGGCCGGCAGCAGCGTGCCGTCGGTGAGCAGCTGCCAGCCGGTGGCGGCGACGGTTGCGGGGGCGGGCAGCAGGCGCTCGGGGATCAGGCCGAGCGACGCGCCGGCCTGCCAGATGAGCAGCAGGGCCAGCGGGCCGATCCAGCGGGGCGGCGCGCCCCGGGGGCGCCGGCGCGGGGCAGGGGCTCCCGTTCGGCCGGGATCGGCGGTGGACGGCGGCGGAGACGCCCGCTTCGACGGGTCGGGGGCGGTGGGGGCCGAGGTACTCATGGGGTGTTTCTCCGGCGGAGCGGGGCGGTTGGGGTTGACGGGGTCGGAGCCGCCGCGGCAGCCGCGGCCGGGGGGCGGGCGCACTCACGCGGTACGCCGGCGGACGGCGCCGGGTCCGGGGCGCTCATTCCCTGCTCTCCTGCCGGCCGGGGCGGCCGGCAGAGGAGGGGGCGAACCCGCCGAAGGAGCCGCGGTGGTAGAGGAGCGGGGGCGCCGGGTCGGCCAGTTGGAAGCCGTGTTCGACGGCTCCGACGACCAGCCAGTGGTCGCCGATGAGGCGGCTGTCGTAGCGGCGGCACACGAGGTGGGCGGCAGTGCCGTCGAGCACCGGGACGTTCTCCGCGCCGCGGGTGTAGCGGGTGGGCGGGGCGAACCGGTCGGCGCCGCGGCCGGCGAACCGCGCGGCGAGGTCGCGCTGGTGCTCTCCGAGCAGGTGGACGGCGAACATCTCCGCGGTGCGCAGCCGCGGCCACGTGGTCGAGGTGTCGGCGATGAAGAAGGCCACCAGCGGCGGGTCGAGGCTGACGGCGCTGAACGCGGTGGCGGTGAGGCCGACCGGCTCCCCTGCGTCGTCGGCGGTGATCACCACGACGCCGGAGGCGTGCTGGCCGAGCAGGCTGCGGTAGAGGTCGGGGCCGACTCCGGCGGCGAGCGTGTGCACGGTTCCTCCTGTGAGAACTGGCCCGGGCGGGGCGGGTTCCGCGGCCGGTGCGGACCGCGGCGGCGCTGCGCGGTGTCAGCGCGCGGCGGCGAGCGCGGGGCCGGCGCGGTCGAACCAGGAGCCGAGGGCGCGGTCCAGCCGGGGCGCGGGGCCCTCCTCACCGCCGTCGATGTCGTCGGCGAGCAGCACCGCGCCGGGGGCCGGGACCTCGGCGCCGAGCTCGGCCAGCAGCGGCCGAAGGTGGGCGTCGACGGCGTGGGCGTGCGCGGTCGACGCCATGACCAGGAGCGGAACGGCGGTGACGCCCTCCAGCGCGCCGGACGGCAGCAGGTCGGCAAAGACCTTGAGCAGCCCGGTGTAGGTGGCCTTGTAGGTGGGGCTGGCGACGACGAGCACACCGGCCGAGCGCACGCTGCCCAGCGCGTCCTGCACGGCGGGCGGAGGCCCGGGGCGCAGCAGGTCGGGGCCGAAATCGGCGAGGTCGACCGCGGTGACCGCGGGTGCCCCGCCCGGCGCGCCGGGGCCAGGGGCGGCGATGCGCCGGGCGAGGCGGAGGGCGGCGGCGCGGGTGCGCGAGGCGGGGCGGGGGTTGCCGATGAGGGCGGTGACAGACATGGGGGCTCCGGTCAGCTGGCGGCGGGGGCGAAGGGGATGTCGGCGGTCGGGCTCGGCGCCTCGGCACCGGGCGGGCTCCACAGGCCGCGCTCGCGCAGCAGCGGGAGCACGCCCTCGCCGAACCAGTACGCCTCCTCCAGGTGGGGGTAGCCGGACAGGATGAACTCGTCGAGGCCGATCCGGTGGTACTCCTCGATCCGGTCGGCGACTTCGGCGTGGCTGCCCACCAGGGCGGTTCCGGCGCCGCCGCGGGCCAGGCCGACGCCGGCCCACAGGTTGGGCGCGATCTCCAGGGCGGAGCGGTCGCCCTTGTGCAGGGCGAGCATGCGCTGCTGGCCTTCGGACTCGCTGCGGGAGAGGCCGGCCTGGACGGCGCTCACGGTGGCGTCGTCGAGTCCGGACAGCAGCCGGTCGGCTTCGGCCCACGCCTCCTCGGCCGTGTCGCGGCTGATGACGTGGAGCCGGATGCCGTAGGTGAGCGCCCGCCCGCGCTTGGCGGCCAGCGCCTTGACGCGGTCGATCTTGTCGGCGACGGCGCCGGGCGGCTCGCCCCAGGTGAGGTAGGTGTCGACGTGCGAGGCGGCGACCTGCAGCGCGGCCGGGGAGGAGCCGCCGAAGAAGAGGCGGGGCCGCGGTTCCGGCGGCCGGTGCAGGCGCGCTCCCTCGACCTGCAGGTGGGGTCCGCCGGTGGTGACGGCCTGGCCGTCGAAGAGCCGGTTGACGATGTCGAGGAACTCGCCGGTGCGGGCGTAGCGGGCGTCCTTGTCGAGGAAGTCGCCGTGGGTGCGCTGCTCGGCGCTCTCGCCGCCGGTGACGACGTTGAGCAGCAGCCGGCCGCCGCTGAGCCGCTGGTAGGTGGCGCTCATCTGGGCGGCGAGGGTGGGCGAGAGCAGGCCGGGGCGGAAGGCGACGAGGAACCTGAGCCGCTCGGTTTCCGCCAGCAGGGATGCCGTGGCAAGCCAGGCGTCTTCGCACCAGGCGCCGGTGGGGGTAAGGACCCCTTCGAAGCCGAGCTGTTCGGCGGCGCGGGCCACCTGGGCGAGGTAGTCGCGGGTGGGTTCGCGGGTGCGCCAGGCGGAGTCGACGGCGACGCCGTGGCCGCCGCCCACGATGCCGCGGCTGTCGCCCTGCGTGGGCAGGAACCAGTGGAATGCCAGGGCCATTGGTCTCCCTTTCCGCTGCCGGCTCCGGGCCGGTAGATCGATTTTTCCTACTAGAAAACTAGGGATTCGGCGCACGACTCCCCGCAGGAAGGCCGGGGGCAGCCCGCGCTGCCGCCCCCGGCCGGCACCCCTTGCGGGACACCCGGGCCGGCCGCGCCGGCGGCCGGCGTGCCGCCGGTCCGCACTCCGGCGGCGACCCCTTCACCCTGGCGAGTCCAATCGAACTTTGTCAACCATAAAAGTAGGAAATACTCCTCGCGAGGCCGGCCCCGGCCGGAGCGGGCGGTCACGCGGTGCCGCACTCTGCACGGGGCTGCGGCGAGGCGCAGGGCAGATGCGACCGCCGCGGGCAATGACCACCCCCTGAGCGCCCACTCCGCGGAGATGTCGAATCCCCAGCCCACCCCGCCGGCCGGGGCCGGGAGTTCGGCGAGGGCGTCCAGGTCGCGCGCCGTCGCCGCCGATCCGCTTCGGCCGCAGGGGCGCCGGAACCGTCCTGGGCCGCGGCCCCTGCCCGCGTCGACCGGCACGCACCACGCTGCGGGCTGGTCCACATCCCCCGTCCCAGGGAACGACGGCGCGCGGGAACGCCGTCGTTGGCAGCAACTCGCGCGCAGAGCTCAATCAGCCGCCGGAGCGCCCAGTAGGCCGACCGCCCCAGGAAGCCGCAGACAGCAAGAGCCGATCAGACGCCCCAGGCCCTCCCGGGCCACCTGCACCCCGCGGAGCGCCGATGACACCGCCGGAACCTGCCGGACACCGCCGAGCGCGCCGGTGGACGCTGATCCCCCAGGGGCGGGCGGCACCCGCCGCCGACCCGGCGGAGCTGCCCCAGGAGGCATGGGCAGCGCCGTCGCTGTGCGAGGGACTGACCGTGCGCGAAGTCCTCGACCACCTCACGGCGTCGGCGCGCCCGTCCGGGCCGCGCCGGACCGCCGGGGGTCATCCGCTGCCGGTTCGACTTCGACGCCCAGGTCGCGATGGGCTTGGCGGAGCAGATGGGGGACTCCGGCGCCGCAACCCCGGACCGCCTCCGGGCGGCCGTCGCGAGCACGCCGTCGCCGCCCCTCCCCCGCGCGGCCGTCCTGGGCGAGGCAATCGTCCACGGGAAGTGCATCCGCCGCCCGCTGGGCATCGGCTCCAACCGCCCCAACGAAACACTGATCCCGGTGGCGGACTACTACCGCGGCTCGGACCAGGCCGTGGTCGCGGAGAGCCGGGGCAAGGGGCTGCGGCGCAAGGCGGATGACGGGCCGTCCGCCAGCGGATCCGGGCCGCTCGCCCCGGACAGCACGCTGCCCCTGGTCATGGTGATGACGGGGCGCCCAGCCCACCTGGACCGACTCACCGGGGGCTGCGTCGAGACCCTGCGCGCCCGCATGGCGGTGTAGGGGCGGCGACACCCTGCGGGCCGGATCGGGACCCGCGGGCACAGGCTGCGGCGCCCCTGCGCCACCGAAGGGACGCATCACTGGCCCCACCCGCTCCCGAACGGCCGCGGACTCCACGAATCAGCAGCTCGGAGCGCATAGGGAGGGCGTGTCGCGCGATTCACCCACTAAACCTGTAGGAAATATGATTTACTCAGGTCCACCGCGGCATCCGGAGCGCCGGGCCGCGGCACCGTCCGGCCGCCCGAACCGATCCCGAGGAGTCGCCATGACCGCAGCACCGGCCGCCCCCGCACCATCGCCCACCCCGCTGACGGCGTCCGATCTCGCCGCGCTGGCACGGGCAGCGGCTGATGAGGTGCGCGCGGGCACGCACGCTGTCCGGTTCGACGCCGAGGAGCGGTGGGCGGTGCGGCTGCGCGGCGACGCCCGGACGGACGTGTGGCTGATCAGCTGGACGCGCGACCAGTCGACCGAGCTGCACGACCACGCCGGGTCGCTCGGCGCCCTCACTGTCGTGCAGGGGTCGCTCACCGAGCGCTACTGGACGGGCGGCGCGGGGCTGAGCACCCGGACCCTGGAGACCGGGGACGCGGCCGAGTTCCCCCTGGGCCACGTGCACGACGTGGTCAACGCCGAAGAGGAGCCCGCGGTGAGCGTGCACGCCTACTCGCCGCCCCTGACCGCGATGCACTACTACGAGGAGGAATCCCCCGGCGCGCTGCGCCGGACCCGGAGCATCCTCACCGGCGTCCCCGAGCCGGACGCGCGCACCCTGGACAGCATTCCGGGCGGACCGGCGGCCGAGCCCGCACCGGTGCGCGCATGACGGCGCAACCGGACGGCGCGGGCTGCGCGATCGCGGAGGTCCTCGCGCGGGCCCGCACCCGCCTGCAGCGGCTGGGACCGGAGGAGGCGCTCGCGGCACAGCGCGCGGGCGCGCTCCTCGTCGACATCCGGCCGCACGCCTACCGCGCGGCGGAAGGGGCGCTTCCGGGTGCGCTGGCAGTCGAGCGCAACGTACTGGAGTGGCGGCTGGACCCGACCAGCCCCGACCGCCTCCCGGAAGCGGAGCCCGGCCGCGCCGTGGTCGTGGTGTGCAACGAGGGGTACGCGTCCAGCCTCGCGGCGGTCCAGCTGCACGACGTCGGCGTCACCGCAGCGACCGACCTCGCCGGCGGCTTCCGGGCGTGGCGGGCCGCAGGGCTTCCGGTCGCCGGCCCGGGGCCCGCAGCGGAAGATGCGGGGCCGGTGTGACGCGCCCGGAACATCGCGGCGCTCCCGGGCTGCGGCGGCGCATCGGCCGCCGCGGCACCGGGGCGGGACATCCGCACTGTCCCGGCGGTCCGGCCGCCCGGGGCCGGACCGCCGCTCCCCGTCCCGCGAGCCCTCGGCTCTTTCCCAGGCGGCCGTGCAAGCCGCCGACCCTCACGGAGGCAGCGATGGAATCGACGACGTACGGCGTGCCGCGCACCGCGGTCCGGCACAGACCGCCGAACGGACTGCGGCTGGCCCCCGCGGCCAGGGACGCGCGCGGCGGCGAGGTCGTACTGGGCACCGTCCCGCTCGCCGACGGCACCAGCGTGGTGCTGGTCGGGCGCCTGCCCGCTGATGGCTCCGAGGCCGGAGCCGCAGTGCAGGACGGACCGCTCACGATCGACCCGGCCACCTGGAGCGCGTCCGTAGACGGCCTCCCCCTCGACCTCACCCACCAGGAGTTCGTGCTGCTGCACCTCCTCGCCGCGGCACCGCGCCGCGTCTTCTCCCGCGCGGAGATCCTCCGCATCGCCTGGCCGGTACCGCACTCCTCCGGCACCCGCACCGTCGACGTCCACGTCTCCCGCCTCCGCCGCAAACTCGGCCGCCTCGGCCCCCGCCTGCGCACCGTCCGCAACGTCGGCTACACCTACCGCCCAGACCCCGCCTGACCTCTTCCAACGAGCCCGCCGGGCGTCCCCTCCGGCTCCCGGACCGGCCGCTCTGTGCCAGAGCACGCAGTCCAGCCGCCCCCGGGTTTCAACGGACCGCCGCGGCCGGAACTGCGGCGGTCCCCCTCCTGCGCCGCCGGTCCCTGTTCCCGCCGAGTTCCCGTATGTCCCTGCCCTCAGCCGGACCGGCGTTGCCCCAGAACGTGCGCGGTCCGCCGCCCGCTGTTCCGGCCTGCCGTATGCGGGGTTCCGGGCCGCCGGGCTGCAGTCGCGGCCGCGGACCGGCGGGTTCTCCGCGGGCCGCCGGACGCTGCACCGCGGATCGGCGGATACAGCGATAGCCGCGGCGGAGCGGGGCATGATGATGCGGGCCAGGGCCGTCCACGGCCGCCCTCCCCCCCCCGGAGTGCACGTGAAGCTCTACGCCGACCGCCCCGTCCGCCTCTGCGTGCAGGTGGCCGCCGACCTCCTGCTGATCGCCTGGACCCTCTTCTGGTGGAGCACCGCCACCGGGGTGCACGCGTCCGTCGACGGACTCGGGGACTCGGGTGCGCTGATGGCCGCGGCGGGCGACGATGTCGACGAGCACATGTCCGCAGCCGCCGACACCGTGCGCGACGTGCCCGTCGCCGGCGACGCCCTGTCGGTGCCCTTCACCAGCGTCGGCGAGGCCGGCACCTCACTCAGCGACGCCGGCCGCTCCTTCCAGGACTCGGTCGCTGAGGTCGCGCTGGCCGCCGGCATCCTCGCCTTCGTCCTGCCCGCACTGATCGCGGTTCTGCTGTGGGTTCCGACCCGCGGCCGGTGGATCCGGGCCGCGTCGGCCGCGGTCCGGCTCGACGCGCTCGGCACCGGTGCGCGCGACCGGCTGCTGGCGCTGCGGGCGCTGGCATCGGTGCGGCCGTCGAAGCTCCTGGCGGCCGGCGGCGACCCGGCGGCCGCGTGGCAGCAGGGTGACGCGGACGCGATCCGCACGCTGGCCGGCCTCGAACGGCACCGCCTCGGCCTGCGCGCACCCCGGCCGGAGCCGTGACCTGCGTGCCGGCCGCCCGAACCGGAAGCTGCCGCAGCGCCCTGGTAGCCGCCGGTCCGGCATGGCATGCTGGAGTGGACTAGCCACTGGACCATCACGGACCACGGGTGTGCCCGAAACCCCCTCCGGTGCCGGGCGCCGCCAAGGAGGCGAAACATGCTGCTGGGCAACGGTGACCTGCTCGGGAACGGGAGAGCGGCGCGGACCGACCGCCCGGCGGTGCGCGTCGGCGACGAGGAGCTGTACCGCGCGGACCTCTGGGCGGCGGCCGCCGCGGTGGCGGGCCGCATCGGCGGGGCGCCCGCGGTCGCGGTCCACGGCGACGCGTCGCTGCGCACCGTGGTCGCCGTGGTCGGCGGAATCCTGGCCGGGGTGCCCGTCGTGCCGGTACCGGCCGACGCCGGCGGCGAGGAGCGCCGGCACATCCTCCGCGACTCGGGCGCGGCGCTGTGGATCGGGCCCGAGCTGGCCGAAGTGGAGCTGCCGGCGGTGCCCGTCGACCCCGCGGAGCGGGCCCCCGGCGCCGTCCTTCCGCCCGACCCGGGCCCCGAGGCGACGGCACTCATCATGTACACCTCCGGCACCACCGGGGCACCCAAGGGGGCCCTGGTCTCGCGCCGCGCGGTCGCCGCCGGTCTGGACGGCCTGGGCGCCGCGTGGGACTGGGGCCCGGACGACGTGCTCGTGCACGGTCTGCCGCTGTTCCACGTGCACGGCCTCGTGCTCGGCGTGCTGGGCGCGCTGCGCCTGGGCAGCCCGCTCATCCACACGGTGCGCCCGCGCCCCGAGGCCTACGCGCGCGCCGCCGGCGAGGGCGGCACCCTGTTCTTCGGCGTGCCGACGGTCTGGTCGCGGATCGCCGCCGACGCCGATTCCGCGGCGGCACTGTCGGCTGCGCGGCTGCTGGTGTCGGGCAGCGCGGCGCTGCCCGAGTCCGTCGCCCAGTCGCTGTCGTCGTCCATCGGCCAAGCCGTAGTGGAGCGGTACGGCATGACCGAAACCCTCATCACGCTGGCGGCACGGGCGGACGAGCCGCCGCGCACCGGCTGGGTGGGCCGGCCCATCGAAGGCGTGCAGGCGCGGCTGCGCACCGATTCCGGCGCGCCGGTCCCGGCCGACGGCGAGTCCATCGGCAACCTCCAGCTGCGCGGCGACACCCTGTTCAGCGGCTACCTGGGGCGCCCGGAGGCGACAGCGGAGTCCTTCACCGCCGACGGATGGTTCATGACCGGCGATGCCGCGGTGGCCGACGCCGGCGGCCTGTTCCGGATCGTCGGGCGCACCTCGGTCGACCTCATCAAGAGCGGCGGCTACCGGGTGGGCGCAGGCGAAGTGGAGGCGGCCCTGCTGGACCACCCGTCGGTGCGCGAAGCGGCCGTGGTGGGCGTGCCGGACGACGACCTGGGCCAGCGGATCGTGGCGGTCCTGGTCGGCGATTCCGTCGACGCAGCCGACGTGACCGACTTCGTCGCGCAGCGCCTGTCCGTGCACAAGCGGCCCCGCGAGGTCCGCGTGGTCGATGCGCTCCCCCGCAACGCCATGGGCAAGGTCCAGAAGAAGGCGCTGATGTAGCGGCGGTCCAGGCGCCCAAGGTCCGGCCCGTGCGGTCCCGTCCACCGCACGGGCCCCTTCGTGCCGGGAGCAGAGCCGGCGGCTTCTTCGGAACCGGATCCGGAATCGGCGCGTCCTACCCGCCGGAATCACGAGCAGCCGCGGCGCGCCGGACGCTCGCGGCATTTGACACCGGGCACCCGGAGCGGTGGGCTGTCCAGGCCCGCAGGCGGGTCCGGGCAAGGCCCCTGAGGAGAGGTGCGGTCCCATGAGCGACGACGGCCGCGAGACGCCGCCCGGCCCGGCGGCGCAGACCGGCCCCGACGCGCTGGAGGCGCTGGCCCGCCTGGGCAGCGCCCCCGGTGCTCAGACCCGCCGCGCTCCGATCCCGCCCACGCTGGAGGATGCGGACCCGGACGGCTCTGCGGGCGCAGGCACGGGATCGCGCCAGGAGCGGCGGGCCCAGGAGCGGGCCCGCAGCCGCCGCCGCACCGCCGCGGCCGCCGGTCCGGGCGGCGGCCGACTCCTCGCCGGCCTGGCCGCGGCCGCGTTCTACCCGTCCGACCCGGCGCCGCCCACGGGCGGCGGCGGCTGGCCCGCGGCCACTCCCACGGTGTCGATGTCGCCGTCGGCCTCTCCGTCTGCGCGCCCGTCGCCGACGCCGTCCGCATCCCCGTCGGCCCCGGCTGCCGCCTCGGTTCCGCCCGAGGAGACGCCCACCGCCGACACCCCGGCCGAACCCCCCGCCGAGGAGCCGGCCGACGAACCCACCGCGCCGCCCCGCGAAACCCGGCCCGCCCCCGCGGACCCGCCCTCCACCACCCCGCCGCCCGAAGACCCCCCGCCGCCGCCCGACTCCCCCTCCCCCGACCCCCCGGAAGACGACTGCCCCGACTGGTGGCCCATCTGCTGACCGCCAGCTGAACCCGCGCCGCCGACGGGAGCAGCGGCGGCGCTCGGTGCGTTCCGCGCCCAGCGGTATCCGCCGCTCCCGGATTCGGCGGGCTGCAGGCGAACGGAGGGATTCGGGGGTTCCGCCCGCCCCCGCGCCACTGCGCAGCTGCCCCTGGGCCGGCAATCGCACGGGGCACACCGAGCCGTCCGATGTACCGGCCGCCACGGCCGGGCCGCCAGAGCCGGCGCTGCGGACGGCATCTCTGTCGCGTCCCGCACCAGAGGAGCGGCTTCCGCTCGTCGCCGGTGTGCGCGGGAGGACGAGGACTTCCAGCACACCCTGGACGTGTACCGGGAGTACGGGGTGATCGAGGCTCCGGCGGAGGTCGCCGGCATCACTGACTACTCGCTGGTGGAGGAGTACAACGAATTCGATCCGGACGAGCCGCGGGCTGCGGCGCGGGCCCATTGACAAGGGGAGGCGCGGGCGGGCCGAATGGAGCGGCGGAGGGAGGGCCTATGCAGCCGGTGCGGGTACTGGTGGTCGGGGCGGGGTCGCGGGGGGCGGCGTATGCGCGGTGGATCGCCGACCATCCGGAGGTGGCGCGGGTGGTGGCGGTGGCCGAGCCGCGGGAGGTGCGGCGGGATCTGCTGGCGGATGAGGCGGGAGTGCCGGCCGAGGCGCGGTTCGCAGACTGGCGGGACGCGGCGGCCGCACCGCGGATGGCCGACGTCGCGCTGGTGTGCACGCTCGACGACGCGCACGTCGAGCCGGCGCTGGCCTTCGCCGCGCGCGGCTACCACCTGCTCGTGGAGAAGCCGCTGGCGCCGACCGCGGAGGAGTGCGCCCGGATCGTCGCCGCCGCGCGCGAGGCCGGCGTGCTGCTGGGCGTCTGCCACGTGCTGCGCTACGCCCCCTACACGCGGGTCGTGAAGGGGATGATCGACTCCGGGCGGATCGGCGACGTCGCTTCGGTCGAGCACCTCGAGCCGGTCGGCTTCTGGCACCAGGCGCACTCCTACGTGCGCGGCAACTGGCGGAGTACCCGCACTGCTGCGCCGATGCTGCTGGCCAAGTCCTGCCACGACCTCGACTGGCTGCGGCACATCGTCGGCCGCGACGCGGTCGCCGTGTCCTCGTTCGGCTCGCTGCGCCACTTCCGGCCCGAGGAGGCGCCGCCGGGCGCGGCGCAGCGGTGCCTGGACTGCGCCGCCGAACCGGACTGCGCCTACTCCGCGCCGCGCATCTACGGCCGCTTCCTCGCCGAGGGGCGCACCGGCTGGCCGCTGGACGTGCTGACCCCCGAGCCCACGCCGGAGTCGGTGGCCGAAGCGCTGCGCACCGGCCCCTACGGCCGCTGCGTCTACGACTGCGACAACGACGTGGTGGACCGGCAGGTGGTGGCGGTCGAGTTCGAGGGCGGTGCGACGGCCACGTTCACCATGACCGCCTTCAACCGGCCGCGGCCGCGCCGCACCACGGTGTTCGGGACCCGCGGGGAACTGCACTGCGACGGCGACACGGTCACCGTCTACGACTTCCTCACCGACACCTCCGAGACGGTCGAGGCCGACCCGACCGGCGGCGGCATGGCCGACTCCGGGCACGGCGGCGGCGACGGCGGCCTGCTCGCGTCGTTCCTGCCGGCCGCGGCCGCCGGGGACGCGGGCCGGGTGGAGACCAGTGGCGAGGACGCGCTCGCCTCGCACCTGCTGGTCTTCGCCGCGGAAGAGGCCCGCCGCGAGCGGCGGGTGGTCACCCTGCAGCGCCCCTGAGCGGGGCGCGGATTCAGGGCGAGCCCGGCTCAGTACGCCTCGGGGCCGCGCAGGGTGGCCTCGGCGCCGCCGTCGACGTAGAGGACCTGGCCGGTGGTGTGGGTGGTGGCGGGGGCGAGGAACCAGCGCAGCGCCTCGGCGATGACCTCCGGCCCGGCGTGGCCGCCGAGCGGCATGGGCACGGCCGTGTCCATCACCGCGCGCATCTTCGGATCGTCCATCAGGCCCTCGGTCATCGCGGTGCGCACCACCCCGGGCGCGACCGCGTTCAGCGGGATGCCGTCGCCCGCCCAGTCGGGCAGCACCGAGCGCTGCCGCATCCAGCGGGCCAGCGCCGCCTTCGACGACGGGTAGATCAGGCCCCCGGCGCCCTGCTCGGCCAGTTCCGCGGCGCGCGCGGCGGCCTCCTCCTCGTGGCCGGCGAGGCAGGCACCGACCAGCGCCTCGTCGAGGCTTCCGGCGCCGGTGATGGAGGCGACCAGCGTCGCACGCGGCGCGGCCGCGCGGGCGAGCGCGGGGCGCAGGGCGTCCAGCAGCTCGGTGACGCCGAAGAAGTTGACCCGCACCACCAGCGGGGTCTGTGCGGAGATCCCGGCGCACGCCGCGACCCCGTCCAGGATGTCTCCGCCGGCCAGCACGGCGTCCACCGCCGCGCGCCGCCCCGCCGCGGTCGACAGGTCGGCGTCGACATCGGAGCCGGCCAGGTCGATGCCGACCGGCTGGTCGCCCTGCTCCCGGAGCATCCGGACCAGTGCCGCGCCGATCCCCGACGCCGCTCCCGTCACCGCAATCCTGCGCCCCATCGCGCCGCTCCTCTCGCTCGCTGCCCGTGGCTTCCCGGCGGTCCGCTCCCCCGCCGCACCACTCTTGCCTACCGCCCGCGGTACGCGGCGGAGCCGTCCTGGTGAGTGGGGCGCCGCTCAGCGGTGCACGACGACCTTGCCGATCGTGGAGCCGGCGGCAACGAGGCGGTGCGCGGAGCCGATGCCGCTGGCGCTGAAATCGGGGATCGCGGTGGTGGCGGTCGTGGTGACGATGCCCTCGCGGAGCAGCTCGGCGACGGCCTCCAGGATGCGGCCCTGGTCAGCCACGTCGGAGGTGTCCTGCGAGGTCCGGGTGAACATGTACTCCCAGTGCCAGCTGATGCTCTTGGGTTTGAGCGGCGCGACGTCGACGGCGGCGTCGTCGATGGCCGTGATGGCGCCGAAGGGGTTGACGATGGCGGCGTAGTCCGCTGCGCGGCCCTCGCTGAACATGCTGAACAGGTAGTCGACGCCGTCCGGCTCAGCGGCGCGGACGCCCGCGACGAGGTCGTGGCGGTCGACGGTGGCGTGCGCGCCCATCCGCACGGCCCACTCCCGGGATTCGGCGCGGCCTCCGGTGGCGAGGATCCGCGCCGCGGTGAGGCCGCGGGCGAGCTGGATGGCGGCGGAGCCGACGCCCCCGGCGCCGCCCACCACGAGCAGGGTGCCGAAGCTGGTGGGGTCCATCCGGAACCGGTCGAACAGCGCCTCCCACGCGGTGATCATGGTGAGCGGCAGCGCCGCGGCGTCAGCGAAGGAGACGTCGTCGGGCAGGTGGCCCACGATGCGGTGGTCCACGGCCTGGTAGTCGGCGTCGGAGCCGGGCCGCCGGACGTCGCCGGCGTAGAAGACCCGGTCGCCGACCGCGAAGCCCTCGGCGTCCTCGCCGACTTCGGCGACGGTGCCGGCGGCGTCGAAGCCGAGGATCCGCGGCGGCCCGCCGGGGTCGCCGCCCTCGCGGAGCTTGACGTCGACCGGGTTGACGGAGACCGCTTCGACCCGCACGAGCAGGTCGCCGCCGAGCGGGCTGGGACGCTCCGCCTCTTCGTCGGCGAAGGCCCCGTCCGCACCGGTCGCGGGGCCGGAGCGGGCCACGACGGCGTGCATGGTCTCCACGTGGACTCCCGGTGGGTCGGCGGTGCGCAGGGCGCCGGCGCGCCGGCCTGCGCGGTGCAGCGACACTGCACCATCCGCAATACCCATTCGGGCCGACCGGAACGCATCGGGCCGGGGGCCGCCTCGACGCCGGGCCCGGGTTCGGCGAGACTCGGTCGGCAAGCACGGTCCGACCCCGCCGGGAGACACGGAGGCCGCCCATGGACCCGGAACCGCTGCGCTATGCCGACGGCCCGACCGCCGAGGACGGAGTGTGGATCGCCGCACCGCCCGAGCGCGTGTGGCCGCTGGTCGCCGATGTCGAGGCGATGCCCTCCCGGAGCGGGGAGCTGCAGTCGGTGGAATGGCTCGACGGCCACCGGAGCCCCGCCGTGGGGGCGCGCTTCACCGGCCGCAACACCCATCCGCGCCGCGGCGACTGGGAGACCGTCTCCGAGATCACCGCCTGCGACCCGCCCCGGGAGTTCGCCTGGGCGGTGAACGGCCCCGCCAACCCGACCGCGTCCTGGCGGTTCACCCTCGCCGCGCAGGACGGCGGCACTGCCCTGCGCCAGTGGGTCCGCATCGGCCCGGGCCCCTCCGGGCTGACCCCGCTCATCGCCGCCGCCCCGGAGAAGGAGCCGGCGATCGTCGCCTACCGCCTCCGCGAACTGCGGCACTCGATCGCCGCCACCCTGTCCGCTCTCAAGGCCGCCGCCGAAGCCCCCTGAGCACGGTGCCGCGCACTGCCGGCGGGCGCGCTCGCCGTCGGGCCCACCGCCTCGCCGCAGCCGCCGCCCCGGCACCGACCCGCCGCTGCCCGGCCGGACACGGCCGCGGACACCCGCGTCGCGGCCGGGCCGCCCCTACATCCCCGTCATCGCCCCCGCGCCGGCGGGGACCACCGCGAGCGGCACCCCGGCACCGGCACGGCGCCGCCGGCCACC
>NZ_BAAGXT010000065.1:0-26515 GCF_054779695.1 Nocardiopsis coralliicola
CGGAGGAGTGGGCGGCCCCGCCAGGGCAGCGCCGGCTGCGCCGCCCGCAGCGGCGCCGGCGGCGCCCGCAGCCAGCGCACCGCCGGCGTCCGGCCGTGCGGTGGACGGCGGGGTCCAGGAGCGGACCACGGTGCTGTCCACCACCGAGTCGCTGGGGTCCTCCTGGCCGACCAGGCGGTTCAGGATCTGCTGCGCGGTCGGCCGCTCGGCAGGCTCCTTGGACAGCGCGGGCTCCACGAGGGTGCGCAGGGAGTCGTCGAGCCCCTCCAGGTCCGCCGGCATCGACGAGATCTGGTGGAGCACCGCGGGGACCGACGGCGCGTCGAACGGCGCCCGTCCGGTTCCGGCGAACGCGACCAGGCAGCCCCAGGAGAAGATGTCGGAGGGCGGGGCGATCTCCCGGCCGGCGATGATCTCCGGCGCCAGGTAGGAGGGCGTGCCCATCAGCTGGCTGGAGCGGGTGACGGCGCCGTCGTCCTCCATCGCGCGGGCGATGCCGAAGTCGATGACCTTCGGGCCCACCGTCGACAGCAGGACGTTGGCCGGCTTCAGGTCGCGGTGGATCACCCCGGCGCCGTGGATCGCGGTGAGCGCCGCGGCGACGCCCATGGCCAGCCCGTCGAGCGTGCCGCCGGCCATCGGGCCGTCGGCGGCGATCGCCTCGGCCAGGTTCGGCCCCGGAACGTACTCCGACACGATGAAGAGCGGCTCGCCGTCCAGGCGCGCGTCGATCACGCCGGCCGTGGAGAAGCGGGCCACCCGCTGCGCCGACTCCACCTCGCGGGCGAACCGGCGCCGGAACGCCTCGTCATCGGCCAGATCGGGGTGGATGAGCTTCACGGCCACCCGCCGGCCGCCAGCGGTCTGCGCAAGGTAGACCGTCCCCATGCCGCCGCGCCCGAGGCGCCCGAGGATGCGGTAGTCGCCGAGCTCGCGGGGGTCGCCGGTGCGGAGGGGTTTGGCGCTGTCCTGCCCGTTTGACGTCACAGTGTCGAAGTCCTTCGTGGATCGCGCGATTCGCGGTCACAGCGTATCGAGGGCGGGGCCGGGCGGCATCCGCGAGCGGACCCGCAGCGGCCGTCGATGCACACCGGTGATCCCCTCCGCTGCGGACCCCCGGTCCGCTACAATGGGAACACGTGTTCGAATTCGGTGGAGGGTGCAGCGGCATCGCGGATGCGCGGTGGGCCCCCACCACGAGGAGCCTGTACTTCCCCGCAGGCCCCGTCGCGCGGCAGCGCGTGCAGGGTGAGGAGGACGAGCGGGTGTCCCGTGTCTACGGAGTCCGGATCGATGTGGCCGAGAGCGGCGGGAGACCGCAGCGGTTCACGTGGCAGGGCCGCGTCTATACGGTGCGGCGCATCATCGACCACTGGGTGACGCTGCGCGCCGACTGGGCGATGGCTGCGGGCGGCGCCGCGGGCCTGCCGCAGCGCCTGCACTGGCGGGTCGAGGCGGGGTCGGAGTCGGCGCTGGGCGTCTACGAGCTGGTGAACGACGCCTTCGCCGATGAGTGGTCGCTCGCGCGGATCCTCGACTGACCCCGGCCCTGCGGGAGCGGTGCGCCGCTCCCGCAGGGATGCCGTCAGTCTCCGCCGCCTCCACCCCCACCCCCTCCTCCTCCGCCGCCCCCGCCATCGCCGGCACCGCCGCCTCCGCCGCTGTCGGATCCTCCGAAGCCCCAGCCGCTGTCCGAGCCTCCGGAGCCCCAGCTGCCGCCCCAGCCTCCGCCGCCGTGGCCGTAGTGGTGGTCTCCGACGGGGCCGCCGTAGCCCGCGCCGCCGTAAGGCCCGCCGCGGTGGCGCTGCGGGCCGGGTCCGTGGCGGGGCGGCGGCTTCGCCGCTCCCCGGACGACCAGGACGACCGCGATGGCGACTCCGGCGACCAGCGCCAGGGCCAGCGCCGCCACCAGTAGAAACATCAGGCTTGAAACCATGGGAGCTCCAGAGGGACGAGGGGTGGGAAGAGGGCGGGACTCCGCTCGGGTGCCGCCGCGGGGAAAGCCGACCGGAGCCGCCCGGACCGTCGGACGCTCCGGCCGCAGTCCCGCCGCGGCAGGGTCCGCAGTGCGGCTCCCGCTGCGGACCGGGTGCGGGGACTGTGCGGACCGCCACCGTACCGACCGCGGCCGCAGTGCAGCCGGCGATGGTGCCGGTGCAGACGGCCTCCGGACCGCCGCGGTCCCGCACGGTCCGCCGCCGTGCAGGCGATGCGACCGGTGGGATGCCGCTGACCGGTCCCGCGGTTCGCGCTGCGTCTGCGCGCGCCGGCGAGCGCTTCCGCACCGGCTGCCGGGGCCGGTTCAGTCGCCGCCGTCGCCGCCTCCGGCGTCTGAGTCCCCGCCGCTCCAGCTCCAGCTCACGCTGCCGGTGGCGTGCGAGGCGCCGCCGTCGCCGCTGCCCGCGCCCCGGTAGTGGTCCGCACCCCGGTACTCACCGCGCGCGAGGCGGTGCTCTTCGCTGGTGGCGCGCCGGTCGGGCCGAATGGTGGGCGGGGGCTCCGTCCTTTCGCCGGCTTTCCGCTCTGCCCAGACGGCAGGGGCGGCCAGGATGATGATGAGCGGAAGGGCGATCAGGATCAGCAGGCCGACGGTGGACAACAGGAGAACCAGGTCCTCGGATTTCATGACGTTCCCATCGCTGGGGCGGAGGCAGGAAGGGTGTCAGCGGTGTCATCCGGCCGCGGTGGGCGTATGCGGCGCGGCTGTGCGGTGTCGAGGTCTTCGGATCCGTTGGATCAGACGCCCGTCAGCGGCGCCCGGTTCCCCGCCGCCCTTGCGCTTTCGCCGGGCAGCGGAGCGTCAGAGGTCGAGGTCGGCGGGGATCAGGCTGTAGGCGGCGAGATCGGTGCGGCCGCGGTTCAGGGGCATGGCGTTGCGCTCCACCCCTTCGAAGGTGAAGCCGGCCTTCTCGGCGACCCGGCGCGAGGGTGTGTTCTGCACCGCCGCCTTGAGCTCCACGCGCTCCATGGACTGGTCGAGGACGGCCCAGCGGGAGACGGCGGCCACCGCCTCGGTTGCCACCCCCGCACCGCGCATCGCAGCCGCGAACCAGTAGCCGACCTCGGTGGTGCGCGACACCCAGCGGGTACGCAGCAGGCCGACCGCCCCCGCGAACCGGTCGGTCGCGGTGTGGAAGACCGCCCACTGCTGGCCCTCGCCGGTGGCCCGCATCGACGGTGCCGTCACCGTGCACCACTCCTCGGCGTCGGCCCGGGTGTAGGGGACGCCGGGCGCGGGCAGCGGGACCCAGCGCTGGGTTTCCGGGTCGTTCACCGCGGCGAGGACATCGTCCACCAGGGACTCGGTGAAGGCGCGCAGCGTCAGCCGCTCGGTCTCCAGCACCACCATCGGCATCCGCGGGGTGCCGGAAGGCTCGGCTGCCGTTCCGCCGGCGCGTCCGTCCGGTCCGGTCCCAGGGGTCATCGGCGTCCCTCCGCCAGGCGCGGCCGCACGGGGCTCCGGTCGGGCGGCCCGCCGCACGGTTCTGTCGCGCCCATCGTGGCAGGCTGCGCCCCCGCGCGCCACGACCATTACCGGTGCCGGCCGGTGTCCGGAAGGCGGGCCGGGCAGCGGTGCCGCCGCCGGGGGTGCACCGCCCACCAAAGCTGTGGATATCGGGTGGGCGGCCGGCCGGGCCGACTCCGGGCGCGGTGGTGGCCTGCAGAAATCGCCGAAACGGCGGCGCGCCTGGTTGACGCGGACCGGGAAGGAGCGGTGGTCCCCGCACCGGCGGGTCGGCGTTCTGGCACAGTTGCTTTGAGCCGTTTTGATCGCCGCGCGCCTGCCGCCGGCCGTCAGCGGCCCAACCGCACGCCGGGGGAAACCGAGGGGGAAGCCACGTGCGCACCGAGATGAGAGGCCGTTCCGGCACCCGGGGGAGGACGCCATGAGTACCGGACGCGACCGCCGCCCGCACGCGGACGACGACGGGGACCGCGGAGGGCTGCTGGACGGACTGCCCGAATCCGGGCGCTCCGCCTCGCCGCGCACCGACCCGTTCACCATGCCGCCGGCGCGCGCCACACCCGCTGCCGACCGGCCCAACGTCATTCCGTTCCGCGGAGCGCCGCCGGCGCCCGAACCGCCGGCCGCCCCGGAAGCTCCGGCTCCGCCGCGCGCCGAACCGCAGCAGGCGCCCCCCGCGCCGGCCCCGCCGCCCAGCACGGCGCCGGAGCCCGGCCCGCCGCCGGAACCCCCCACCCCGCCCCAGGGCCTGCCGGCTCCGCTGCACGGGCAGGAGCCCGCGGGCCCCGAACCGGAGCGGGCTCCCGCGGAGCCGCCGGCGGCTCCGCCGGCTCCGGAACCGGTGCTGGCGCCCGCTCCCGAAGCGCCGCCTGCGCCTCCCGCACCTGCTGCTCCGGCTCCGGCGGCGCCTGCTGCGCCGGACCCCGCCGCCCCCGCTGCGGCTCCGCCCGCAGCTCCCGCCGTCACGCGCAGCGAACCCGCGCCTCCGGCACCGGTCCAGGACTCCGCGGCGCCCTCAGCCGCGGCGGCGCCCGCTGCGGCGCCCGCCGAACCGGCCGCCCAGCAGCCGGCGGCGGCCGCGCCGGCCGCGGCCGCAGAGCCGGCCGAGAGCGGGCCGGGGGCCGCGGCCGGCGGCGCCGATCCCGCGCCGCACGCCCCGAAGCACGCGGACGTGCACGCGTTCACCCAGGCCGAGCGGGACGCGGTCTACCGGGCGATCCGCGATCGGCGCGACGTCCGGGTCGGCTTCCGCCCCGACCCGGTGCCCGACGAGGTGCTCACCCGCGTCCTCGAGGCGGCGCACCAGGCGCCGTCGGTCGGGTTCTCCCAGCCGTGGGACTTCGTCGTGGTCACCGACACTGCCGTGCGCACCGAGGTGCAGCGCCTCGCGCGGGCGCGGCGCGACGACTCGGTCCGGGACCTGCCCGCCGCGCGCGCCCGGGCGTTCTCCGGGACCAAGGTGGAGGCCGTGCTCGACGCACCGGTCAACATCGCGGTCACGGTCGACCCCACCCGCGGCGGCCGGCACGCGCTCGGCCGGCACGCCCAGCCGCAGACCGCGTCGCATGCCGGCGTCCTGGCCGTGGAGAACCTCTGGCTGGCGGCCCGCGCCGAAGGGCTCGGCACCGGCTGGGTCGGTGCCGTGGAGACGCGCGCCCTCGCCGGCCTGCTCGACCTGCCGCCGCACCTGGAGGTCGTGGCCTACCTGTGCCTCGGCTACGTCGACGAGTTCCCGACCGAGCCCGAGCTCGCCCTGGGCGGCTGGGCCCGGCACCGCCCGCTGTCCTGGGCGGTGCACCGCGACCACTACGGGCAGCGCGGGCTGCCCGGGGAGAAAGCCACCAGTTTGCTCGACGAGACCGTCTCCGCCATCCGCCCGCTCGACGCCGCTGCGGTCCAGCAGGCCGCCGACCGGCAGAGCAACATGACCAAGCCGCCCGGCTCGCTGGGTGTGCTGGAGGAGGTCGCCGTCCGGCTGGCCGGCCTGGCCGGCGAGTGCCCGGCTCCGGTGCCCGAGCCGGCGTCGGTGGCGGTCTTCGCGGGCGACCACGGGGTGCACGCCCAGGGGGTCACCGGGTGGCCGCAGGAGGTCACCGCGCAGATGGTGCAGACCATGCTGAGCGGCCGCGCCGTGACCAACGCCTTCGCGGCGCAGGTCGGCGCGGAGGTCGCGGTGGTCGACGTCGGCGTGCTCGCCGACCTGCCGCCGGCGCCGGGCCTGGTGCCGCGCAAGATCGCCCGCGGCACGGCTGATATCACCCGCGCTCCTGCGATGACCCGCAGCCAGGCCGCCTTCGCGATCGAGGCGGGAATCGAGGTCGCCCGCGATCTGGTCTCCTCCGGAAGCCGCTGCCTGATCACCGGCGACATGGGCATCGGCAACACCACTCCGGCCGCGGCGCTGATCGCCGCATTCACCGGCGCCGACCCGGCCGAGTGCACGGGCCGCGGCACCGGCGTCGACGACGCCGTCCACGAGCACAAGATCGGCGTGGTGCGCCAGGCGCTGGCACTGCACCGGCCCGACCCGTCCGACCCCGTGGGGGTGCTGGCGGCCGTCGGCGGGCTGGAGCACGCCGCGCTCACCGGATTCATCCTGGGCGCTGCGGCGCTCCGGGTCCCGGTACTCCTCGACGGCGTGATCGCCGGTTCGGCCTCGCTGGCCGCTGCCGCGCTGGCACCGGAGTCGATGCGCGCCTGCTTCGCCGGCCACCGGTCGGTCGAGCCGGGGCATACCGCGGTGCTGGAGCACACCGGCCTGCGTGCGCTCGTCGATCTGGACCTGCGCCTCGGTGAGGGCTCGGGAGCGCTCCTCGCGCTGCCGATGCTGCAGAGCGCCGCCCGCGCCCAGCGCGACGTCGCCTCCTTCGCCGACGCCGGCGTCACCCAGGGCTGACCCTCGGCCGGGCCGCTCCCGAGCGGTCCGGCCCGGGGTTCCTGTCCCGCCTGCCACCGGCCAGGCGGGGGTGAGCGCGGCACCGCCGCGGCCCGCCGGCCCAGGGCGGTGCCGGCTCGGGCTGGCCGCGCGCCGCGCCCAGGGCGCATCCTGCCGCTCCGCTCTGCGCAGTGCCGGCAGCACAGACGCCCTCCGCCCTAGGGCGTGTTGGGTGGACCACTGCCCTGCTGTGCGGCGCCCTGGCCCGGCCCTTTGCGGCGTTCTCCTCAATCGAGGAGGAAAACCCCGCCCTGGCACCCTCGCCGGCCTAGCGGCGGGTGCGCCAGGGCACTGCTCGCGACGAACGCCACCCACCACACGCCCTAGTAAGGCCCCGAAGCCGCCCCGGCGCGGATCCTTCTTCCCGACTCGCGGCGTCCGCCGCGGGAAGGGGACGTCCGGGCCGGACGCCGGCCCACCGATGCGGCACCCGTCGGCGGGAAATGCGGGGCGGCGCCTGGGCATGGCGCAGCTGCCGCACCGGGCCCTGCCGGGAGCACCCGGGAACGCGGAGCCGCCGGGCGCTGCGCTGCTCCGGCGGCGGAGCCGTTGTGCTGAAGCGCCTTCGCGCGCCGCGGGTGCACACTCGGCTCAGCCGGAATTCGGCTTCCCGGTCCTGCGCCGGGCGCGGGATCGCCTGCGGCATAGGCGATCCGGATTGCGGGGGAGGGCCGCACCGGACCAGTCGGCGGCCGCGAGCGCGATCCGGAGTCAGCGCAGCGGGGCAGGGGCGGGCATGCAGCGCAAACGTTGCAGGAACGTTCTCCCGGAGGCTGCGGTGCCCGTCGGGCGGCTGCGGAGGGTGTTCGGGCGGGTGCACAACGGGCGTTCGGGGCGGTCGAGGGCCCCGCCACCCGGTTTGACACGGTATTTTCGGGGACACCACGCAAGGCGCCGGCCGTCGCCGCGGACCGCCGCAGCGCCCGACGTGGCACACGGTAGACGGTAGGAGGACTGCCCCGGTGACGTATCTGCTCGGCCTGCGGCTCGAGGGGCGCGATGTTCTCGTCGTGGGCGGGGGCCGCGTGGCGCGCCGCCGGATCCCGGTGCTGCTCGATGCGGGTGCGCGCGTCATCCTCGTGGCGCCGCGCGCAGAGGCGTCGCTCGAAGCGCTCGCCGGCGACGGGCAGATCACCTGGCACCGCCGCGCCTACTCCGACGGTGACGTCTCCGGTCTCGGCGACATCCGCCTCGTGCACGCCGCCACCGACGACCCTGCCGCCAACGCCGCCATCGCCGACGCCGCCGAAGCGCACCGCATCTGGTGCGTGCGCGCTGACGACCGGCACGCCTCGTCCGCCTGGACGCCCGCGTCCGGCGCAGCCGCCGGCGCTTCCGTCGGGGTGATCGCCGACGGCGACCCGCGGCGCGCCGCGGGGCTGCGCGACGCCGTGGTCGAGGCGCTCGGCGACGGATCGCTCGACGCCCGGCGCTCCCGCGTGCGCCTGCGCGGTGTCGCCCTCGTCGGCGGCGGCCCCGGCGACCCCGGCCTGATCACGGTCCGCGGCCGCCAGCTGCTCGCCCAGGCCGACGTCGTCGTCGCCGACCGGCTGGCACCGGACTCGCTGCTCGACCGCCTCTCGCCCGACGTGGAGGTGATCGACGCCGCCAAGATCCCCTACGGGCGGTTCCTGCCGCAGGAGGAGATCAACCAGCTGCTCGTCGACCGCGCCGGCGAGGGCAAGTTCGTGGTGCGGCTCAAGGGCGGCGACCCGTTCGTGTTCGGCCGCGGCGGGGAGGAGGCCGAGGCGTGCGCCGCCGCAGGCATCCCCGTCACCGTCGTCCCGGGGGTGACCAGCGCGCTGGCCGGGCCCGCGGCCGCCGGCATCCCCGCCACCCACCGCGGCGTCGCCCAGGAGGTGCACGTCGTCTCGGCGCACGTGCCGCCGGACGACCCGCGGTCCACCGTCGACTGGGACGCCATCGGCCGGTCCCGCGCCACCGTCGTCGTCCTCATGGGCGTGCGCCAGGTGGCCGCGGTCGCCGCGGCGCTCGTGCGCGCCGGCCGTCCCGCCGACACCCCCGTCGCCGCGGTCCAGGACGCCACCCTGCCGTCCCAGACCGCGGTCCGCAGCACCCTCGCCGATGCGGGCCGCGACTTCACCGCGGCCGGAGTCCGCCCGCCCGCGGTCTTCGTCGTCGGCGAAGTTGTCGAGGTGGCCCGGGGGCTTGACATACTGCACGGGGGATCCGGGGAGCAGGGGGAGCCCCGGCAGCGCTCCGAGTCCGGTGCCGCAGCGGGCGGTCCCGACCGGGAACAGCAGCACCTGCGGGGGCGCTGACGCTATCGACGCTCAGACGAACACGGGTCCTCGCGACCCGACGACCGACGGGAAGGGCGGAAGCGCCATGTCTCGGCCGCCTGCCGTTCCGGACGCGCCCAGTGCCGGGGGGACCGGCGCCGAGCGCAGCCGCGACGAGGCCACCGCAGCCGCGGACGCCGCGCCAGAGCCGACCACGGCCGCGCACGGCGCCCGCCCGCGCGCCAAGCACCGCGGCACGTCGACCGGTGACGCGCGCTTCGAGAAGGTCCTGGAGAACCTGCGCACCCGGGTCCGCGGGCTGCGCTTCGCCGAGGGCCTCCCCGGTTCGGCCGAGGGCGAGTCAGCGCGTACCGATGTCCTGCACCAGCTGGAGGACTTCGTCCTGCCGCGGGTGCGCCGCCCGGACACGCCGCTGCTGATCGCCGTCGCCGGATCGACCGGTGCCGGCAAGTCGACGCTGGTCAACAGCCTCGTCGGCGAGCAGGTCACCACGACCGGCGTGCGCCGCCCCACCACCAACAGCCCCGTCCTCGCCTGCAACCCGGCTGATATGGACTGGTTCAGCGAGGCGTCGTTCCTGCCGACGCTGCCCCGCGTCCGCCAGCACGGCCTGGCCATGCCCGGCAAGGACGGCATGCTCGTGCTCGCCCCGAGCGAGGCCATGCCCGAGGGCGTCGCCCTGCTGGACACCCCCGACGTCGACTCCGCCGTCGCTGCCCACCACGAGTTCGCCGCGAAGTTCCTCGACACGGCCGACCTGTGGGTGTTCGTCACCACCAGCCGCCGCTACGCCGACGCCCGGGTGTGGGAGTTCCTCCAGGTCGCCCGAGACCGCGACACCTCGCTCGCCGTCGTGCTGTCCCGGGTGCCCGAGCGCGGCCGCGACCAGCTGCTCAACCACTTCGGCGCGATGCTGGAGGCCAACGGGCTGGGTAACTCGACGCGGTTCGCCATCCCCGAGACCGACCAGATCGGCGGCGGCCGGTTCACCGCCAACACGGCCGACCCGATCCGCTCCTACCTCGCCGACGTCGCCGGCGACCTCGCGCAGCGGGACCGGGTGTCGCGGCGCACCTTCATCGGCGTGATCGACAGCTTCCGCACCCGGGTGCCGGGTCTGGCGCGCCAGGTCGAGGTGCAGGTCGAGGTCAAGCAGGACCTCACCGCCGCGGTCCGCTCCGCCTACGACGAGGCCGCCGAAGAGGTGTCCGACGCCCTGGACAGCGGCCAGCTCATCCGCGGCAGTCTGCTCGCCCGGTGGCAGGACATCGCCGCCAGCGGCGAGCTCGTCCGCACCCTGCGGCTGCGCGGCAAGCGCAAGGAGCGCGCCGCGGAGGCGGCCGCCCCGCGGATCGCCGCCCTGCGCGAAGCGGTCCAGGACAGCGTGGAGGCGCTGGTGGTCGCGGCGGCCGAGCGCTCGTCCGACACGACCGCCGAGCGCTGGGGGGCAGTGCCCGGCGGCGCGGAGCTCGCGGCCGCCTACGAGAAGGGCGCCGCGGAGCAGTTCGAGCAGCGCACGCGGCAGGCGGTGGCCGACTGGATCGACCGGGTCGGCGAGATGATCACCGCGGAAGGCGCCACCAAGCGGTCGGTCGCCAAGCTCGTCACGTTCGACAAGGAGGCCGTCACCCTGGTCCTCATCGTCGAACTCCTCGGCTATCCGGCCGCGGGCCAGCAGCGCACCGGCAGCGGCCCGCCGCCGCGCCGCCTGCTGAAGGGGCTGTTCGGCGCCGAGGCGCTGCGTAGCATTGGCAGTACGGCCCGCGATGACCTGCGGGCGCGCATCGGCGCGCTGCTGAGCGCGGAGAAGGCGCGGTTCACTGACGCGCTCGACGCGGCCGGCCTGCCCGATGAGGACGAAGCCGTCCAGCTCTATCAAGCCACGTACAACCTTGAGATTGCGCGATGACCACTCAGCGGAACCCCGCTCACGCCGATGAGGGCCCGGACGGCTCCGCGGACTCCGGCGCCGGCGCGCCCAGCGCCGCCGGCGCCTCGAAGGGCTCGAACACCGGCGAGTGGAGCGGGTACGTCGTTCCGGACCGCGGCCGTACGGAGGCCCCGGAGCCGGACCCCGGCGCCGGCTGGCTGCCGCGGGACGCGGCGGCGGCCGCGGATGCCGCCTCCGGCGAGCGCCCGGCCCGCGGCGGCGCTGAGCAGGCCGAGCCGGCCCGCACGTCGGAGAGCCGCGGGCGGCACGCTGCACCGCGCCGGCGCCGCGCCGCTGAGGACACCCGGGCCGACGGGCCGCAGGAGACCGCGGCGGACGGGTCCGACGAGCTGGAGGACGACCCGGAGAACCTGGCCGGATGGGTCGGCAGCCTGACCGAGGCCGTCGACGACGACACGCGCATCGCGGGCCGCCGCACGGGGGAGTTCCCCTCGCTGCGCACCGCGGCGCGGATGGCGCGCGCCCAGGCCGCCGCCGACGGTGGCGCCGACCCGGACTCCGCCGACACCGACGGCGACCGGGCCCGTGCAGGCGATGCCGGCGCCGCGCCGGCGGACGGCGCCGGGTCCGGGTCCGGGGACGCGGAGTCGGCGGGGGGCACGTGGCTCTCCAGCGCAGCGGGCACGGCGGCCGTGCCCGAGTCCGGGACCGGTGCCGGCGCCCGGGCCGGCGGTGAGCCGGACGACGGGCCCGACCCGGCGGAGGCCCCCGCCGCCGAGACGGACTCCGCGGCCGCGGACACCGCCGGGGCGGAGCAGGAGGAAGACGCCGGCGACGCACCGCCGGTGCCCCCGTGGGAGTCCGAAGCTGCCGACGGCGAGCGCGACGGCGACGAAGGCGCCTGGCCTGCCGCCGGCGCTGACGATCACCCGGACGACGACGAGTACCAGCCCACCACCGGCGACGAGTGGGAGCCGCTGCCCGAGATCTCCCGCACCGAGCTCGTGCAGCGCCTGGACGGCCTCGCCACCGCGCTCGACATCAGCGGCGACGACCTCCCCGCGGAGCGTGCCGCAGCCGCGCGGCACACCCTCAACCACGCCGGGGCCCGGCTTCGCCTGTCCGCCGACCACACCGTGGTGGCGCTGGCCGGCGGTACCGGAAGCGGCAAGTCGTCCCTGTTCAACGCGGTCTCCGGGCTGGAGTTCTCCCGGGTGGGCATCACCCGCCCCACCACGTCGCACGCGCACGCCTGCGTGTGGGGCAACGAGGGCGCCGAGGAGCTGCTCGACTGGCTCGGTGTGCCGTCGCGGCACCGCCACTCGCGCACCAGCGAACTGGACACCGACACCTCCGAGCTGGCCGGACTGATCCTGCTCGACCTGCCCGACCACGACTCCGTGCGCGCGGTGCACACCGCCGAGGCCGACCGCCTCATCGGCGCCGCGGACCTGCTGATCTGGGTGCTGGACCCGCAGAAGTACGCCGACGCCGCCGTGCACCACCGCTACCTCGCCGAGATGGCGGGCTACGGGGCGGTCACCGTCGCGGTGCTCAACCAGGTCGACCGGGTCGCGCCGGACGAGCTGGAGGAGCTCCTCACCGACCTGCGCCGGCTCTTGGAGTCCGAATCCGGCGTGCACCCGCGCGTGCTCACCACCTCCACCCTGACCGGGCAGGGCATCCGCGAGCTGCGCGCCATGCTCACCGAAACGGTCTCCGGCCGCCGCGCCTCGGTCGACCGCCTCGTCGCCGACCTGCACGGGGCGATCGAGGGCTTCGACGACTACCGGCCCTCCGGCGGGGTTCCCGAGAGTGTTCCGGCACCCGCGCGCCGCGCCCTGGTGGCACGGCTGCTGGACGCGTGCGGCGCGGACGCGCTCGCCGACTCGGCCGAGACGGCGTTCGAGCGCCAGGGCGTGCGCCGGGTGGGCTGGCCGATCACCCGCTGGCTGGGCAAGCTGCGCAGGGACCCGGTCCGCGCAGCGGGCATGGAGTTCCTGCGCGAGGACTCGGCCGCCGCCGGCCCGGTGCCGCCGCAGGAGGCCGAGGTGGAGAAGGCGGCCGTCGCCGCTGCGGACTCGGTGGGGACGAAGCTCCCGGCGCCGTGGCCGAAGCGGCTGCGCGCGGCCGCGCGTGCCAAGACCGGGGAGCTGCCGGAGGCGCTGGCGGAGGCGGTCGGCGGAGCGCTGCCGGACAACGCCGACCATCCGGGGTGGTGGTCGGCGGTCCGCACGGTCCAGTATCTGCTCGTGGCCCTCGCCGGGCTCGGCCTGGTGTGGGCGGGCTTGGCCGGAGCCAGCTGGTTCGCCGGGGGCTTCTTCGGTGTCGCGGTGCTCGACTCGCCCGTCTTCGCCCTGCTGGGCGCCGGGATCGCCGCGGCGGCGCTGCTTGCCGGGTGGCTGACCGCGCTGGGATGCCGGAACCTGGTCGCGGTGGCCGCGTCCCAGCGGCGCGAGGAGATCGAGGCGGCCAGTACCGAACGGGTCCGGACCGTCGCCGAACGCGACATCGCCGCGCCGATCGACGCCGGGCTCGCCGACTGCGCTGCGTTCGCCGCGGCGGTCGACGCCGCCGCAGGCCGTACCGCCGAGAGCTGACGCCCGCTCGGGCGGCGCGGGCGGGTGCGCCGTTCGCTGCTCCGGGCCTGCTCGGCGGGGCCGTTGCGGCCGGTGTGCCGTTCGGTGGCGGGTCCCCGATGGCGCGGCGGCAGGGCGCGGCCATCCTGCTGAACGGGCGGCTGGCCGCTCAGCCGGGCTCCGGGGGCCGGCGATCCGGTGCTTTCCGGAGCGGAAGATGCGCCGCTGCGGTGGTGCGGCTCCGCCTGCCGCGGCGCAGCACGGGGTCCGTGGGGCCGGGCGGGCGGAAGGCGCGGGTCTGCGCCGGGTCCCCGTGCCGCGGGGGTGTGCGATCCAGTGCGCGGGAACCGGGCCCGCGCTGTCCGGTCGGTGCGGTTTCGGGCATTTGCCTGCCATTGCGGTGGCGTGTGCAGGCAGGAACAGAAAGATCGGCCGGATCCGGTCGCGGCCGACGGTGCCGCAGCGGGCCGCCGCTGGACCGCTGCGACCTGCCCGGATAGCGGGCGGTCCGAAACCGCGGTGAATCGGACGGCCGGCGGCAGAAGAGTGTCACCTGCCCGTCATTACGGCCGTGAACTGGGCAGACGCCGCGCTGGAGCGGTCAGGGAAGTCCGGGCGTCCCCACCAAGGTAGCTGTTTCTCCGCACGGTTGTACAATCGGCGATTAGAGTGTCACTGATTGTTATTCACGTCCGAGGTGCCGGCCCCGGCAGCGAGGGCCGGCGCGGCGAATGGGGGGAGGCCCGGTGGCGACGACCGAACGGCGCGTCACAGTGCGTGCACGGTCCGCGCCTCGGACCTCCGGCGCCCGCCCGCTCCTCGGTCGCCCCCGCCCCCTCCTCGCCTACATGGCCGCGGTGGCGGTGTGCGCCGGCGCGGCCGGTGCGCTGGCGATCTGGGACACGCCGTTCCGGGTGGCCGACGCCGTGCTGTTCGCCGGACTGGTCACCGGAGCCTCATTATGCGTCGAGGCGATGCGCCGGCTGGGGACCCCGCGCGGCATGTCGCGCGACCTGTTCGGCGCGTGGTGGCTGCCGGTCGTCCTGCTGCTGCCGCCCGCCTATGCGGCGCTCACGCCGGTCCCGGTCTATCTGCTGCTCCTGGTCCGGATGAGCACCGGCGCGGTCCACCCGCGCGTGTTCAGCGCCCTCTCCGCGTCGCTCTCCGGCGTCACCGCCTCCTGGGCCTTCCACGCCGCGTCCGCCTCCGCTGCGGGCGCGGCGGAGCTCTCTCCGGGGGTCCTCGCCGACCTGCGCACCGGCGTGCTGGCGGTGCTCTGCTGCGTCCTGTTCACCGCGCTGAACACCCTGGTGATCGCGATCGCGGTCCAACTGAGCGGCGACACCCGCCCGTGGAAGGACATCGTCAGCCGCGAGTCGCTCTCGATCGGCGTGGCCGAGATCTGCGTCGGTCTCACGGTGTTCCTGCTGGCGGCGCAGTCGCCGATGCTGCTGGCGGTCGCGCTGCCCCCGGTGCTGCTGCTGCAGCGCAGCCTCATCTACGAACAGCTGCAGAGCGCCGCCCGGCTGGACAACAAGACGGGCCTGCTCAACGCCGCCACCTGGGAGGTGGATGCCGGATCGGCGCTGGACCGGGCGCTGCGCCACCGCCGCCCGGCGGCGCTGCTGCTGATCGACATCGACCACTTCAAGCGGGTCAACGACACCTACGGCCACTTGGTCGGCGACACCATCCTCGCGGCGGTCGCGCACACGCTGGGCGCGCAGATCGGCTCGCGAGACGTGATCGGCCGGTTCGGCGGCGAGGAGTTCGTGGTCCTGCTGCACCACGCTGACATGGCCGAGGCGCTGCGCATCGCCGAGCGGCTCCGCTACCGGGTGAGCGGGCTGCATCCGCACGCCGGCTCCGGCGAGATCACGGTGACCGTGTCGATCGGCGTCGCGCTCGCGCCGACGCACGGCGAGGCCCTCTCCGACCTGCTCGGCGTCGCCGACCTGGCGCTGTACCGGGCCAAGGACACCGGCCGCAACCGGGTGCGGCTGCCGCTGTCCGGCGGCGGGCTGATCCCGGGGCAGGTCCAGGCTCCGCTCTCCGCCACCGCCACCGCCGGCTCCGGCGCCCGGGCCGCCGCGGCCACTGCCGGAGCCCAGTCCGGCGCACCGCGGCCGGAGAGTGCGGCGGCCAGTGCGGGAGAGGCCCCGCAGCGCCGCCGTTCCGCGGTGCAGGGGAGCGGCGGGGCAGACGTCGAAGGCACCGAGGTGGAAGGCGTCGGCTGAGCGGTACCCGAGGTTGTCCACAGGCAGAGCCGGCCGGCGGGGCCGAGTTGTCCACAGCGGCGGGAATCCGTCCCGCACCGGAAGGCCCCGGCAGCGCACGCTGGACGCATGGACACCTCCGCCTCCGGAAACAGCCCGGGTCCCCTGCTCCGCCGCATCGACGACCTCGTCAGCACCGTCCCCTACCTGGTCGGCTACCATCCGAGTGACGCCGTCGCCGTGCTCGGCGTCGCCGGCGGCCGCATCCGCTTCTGCCTCTGCACCACGCCGCCCTTGCCCGATCCGCGGCGCTTCGCCGAGCGGGCGGCCCGTGCGCTGGCGGAGCGCGAGTGCGACGCCGCACTCGCCGTCGGCTACGGCTCCGCAGCCGGCATCACGCCCCGGATGGATGCCCTCCGCGCGGCGCTGGACGGCAGCGGCACCGCCCTGCGCGATGCCGTGCGCGTCACGGAGGGCCGCTTCTGGTCCTATCTGTGCAGCAACCCCGCCTGCTGCCCGCCGGAGGGCCGCCGGGTCGATCCCGCGCGCTCGCCCGCCGCTGCCGAAGCGGTCGTGGCCGGCCTGCACGCCTGGCCCGACCGGGCCGCGCTGTGCGCCTCGGTCGCGCCGGCGGCAGGGGAGGCCCGGGCCCGGATGGCGCGGGCCACCGCTGCCGTCGAGGCGCGCAGCGCCCGCCTGTACGCGGCGGGGCCGCGCGCCGGACCGGGCCACGGGGCCTTCCCGGGCGCATTCCGCGCCGCCGGAATGCGCGCGCTCGACGCGGCGGTGCGCCGCGGACTCGCCGGCCGCGGGCCCGGATCGGAGTACGACGTCGCCTGGCTTGCGCTCGGCCTGGTCTGCGTCCCGGTCCGGGATGCGGCGTGGCTGCGCATCACCCGTGCCGACGCGCGCGCCCACGTGGCGCTGTGGCGGTCGGTCTTCGCCCTCGCGCAGCCGGCCTACGCCGCGGCTCCGGGTGCGCTGCTGGGGTTCTCTGCCTGGCTCGCGGACGATCCCGCGCTGGCCGACGCCGCTCTGGAGCGCGTCCTGCACGAGCACCCCCGCTACACCATGGCGCAGCTGGTCCGCGGCGCCGTGGAATGCGGGGTGAGCCCGCGCCGGTGGGTGCCCCCGCCCGCCCTCCGCCGGTCGGAGAAACCCCCTCCCCGCCTCTGACACCGCCCGCCTCCGGAGTCCCGGATCCGGTTCGGGCAGGTGCGCGATGGTCCTAGGCTGGGAGCATGCCGGAGTACATTTTCACCATGCATTCCGTGCGCAAGGCGCACGGCGACAAGGTCGTTCTCGACAACGTGTCCGGTTCCTTCCTGCCGGGCGCCAAGATCGGTGTCGTGGGCCCCAACGGTGCGGGCAAGTCCACCCTGCTGAAGATCATGGCCGGGATGGAGCAGCCGTCCAACGGTGAGGCGCGGCTGATGCCCGGCTTCACCGTCGGCATGCTCGCCCAGGAGCCGGAGCTCAACCCGGACAAGACGGTGCTCGAGAACGTCGAGGACGGCGTCGCCGAGACCAAGGGGATGCTGAACCGGTTCAACGAGATCGCCGAGAAGATGGCGACCGACTACTCCGACGAGCTGCTCGAAGAGATGGGCAAGCTCCAGGAGCAGCTGGACCACCGCAACGCCTGGGACCTCGACAGCCAGCTCGCCCAGGCCATGGACGCCCTGCGCTGCCCGCCCGGGGACGCCTCGATCGAGAGCCTCTCCGGTGGTGAGAAGCGGCGCGTGGCGCTCTGCCGCCTCCTCCTCGAGCAGCCCGACCTGCTCCTCCTCGACGAGCCCACCAACCACCTCGATGCCGAAAGCGTCCAGTGGCTGGAGCAGCACCTGGCGAACTACCCCGGCACCATCGTCGCCATCACCCACGACAGGTACTTCCTCGACCACGTCGCCACCTGGATCCTTGAACTGGACCGGGGCCGGTTCCACCCCTACGAGGGCAACTACACCACCTACCTCGACAACAAGGCCGCGCGCCTCAAGGTCGAGGGCCAGAAGGACGCCAAGCAGGCCAAGCGGATCTCCGACGAGCTCGAGTGGGTCCGGTCCAACGCCAAGGCCCGCCAGACCAAGTCCAAGGCCCGCCTGCAGCGGTACGAGGAGATGGCCACCGAGGCCGCCAAGACCCGCAAGCTGGACTTCGAGGAGATCCAGATCCCGCCGGGCCCGCGGCTGGGCGGCACCGTGGTCGACGTCAAGGGCCTCACCAAGGGCTACGGCGACCGCGTCCTCATCGAGGACCTCTCGTTCTCCCTGCCGCCGAACGGCATCGTCGGTGTCATCGGCCCCAACGGCGTCGGCAAGACCACCCTGTTCAAGATGATCGTCGGCGAGGAGAAGCCGGACTCCGGCTCCATCACCGTGGGCGACACCGTCAAGGTCTCCTACGTCGACCAGTACCGGGCCGGCATCGCCGACGACAAGAACGTCTGGGAGGCCATCTCCGACGGAGAGAACTTCATCCAGGTCGGCAACGTCGAGATCCCCAGCCGCGCCTACGCCGCCGCGTTCGGGTTCAAGGGCTCCGACCAGCAGAAGCCGGCCGGCGTCCTCTCCGGCGGTGAGCGCAACCGGGTGAACCTCGCGCTCACCCTCAAGCAGGGCGGGAACCTGCTGCTGCTCGACGAGCCCACCAACGACCTGGACGTCGAGACCCTCGGCTCGCTGGAGAACGCGCTGCTGGACTTCCCGGGCTGCGCCGTGATCACCTCGCACGACCGGTGGTTCCTCGACCGCGTCGCCACGCACATCCTCGCGTGGGAGGGCGGCTCGGACTGGTTCTGGTTCGAGGGCAACTTCGAGTCCTACGAGAAGAACAAGGTGCAGCGGCTCGGGGCGGACGCCGCGCGCCCGCACGCCGTCACCCACCGCAAGCTCACCCGGGACTGATCCCGCACTCCGGCATGGTCCCGGTCGCCCGCCTGCGGGCGGCCGGGACTTCTGTGTGTGCTGCGGAGCGGCGGCCGGGCCGGCGGCGCACGGCGCCGCGGTCCTGGCGGGCGGCAGCGGCGGCAGCACCGCTCGTGTGCGTGTGGGCGGGCGCATGGGGCGGTGCCCGGGGTTCATGCTGGAGGCTGTACTCGCGTGCGTGCGGGCGGGCGCATGGGGCGGTGCCCGGGGCTCATGCTGGAGGCTGTACTCGTGTGCGTGTGGGCGGGCGCATGGGGCGGTGCCCGGGGTTCATGCTGGAGGCTGTACTCGTGTGCGTGTGGGCGGGCGCATGGGGCGGTGCCCGGGGTTCATGCTGGAGGCTGCACTCGCGTGCGCGCGGGCGAGCGCATAAGCTGGCCGGGATTATGACTTCCGCGCGCGATGACCACGTGACGTTCTACGACGCCGTCGGCGGCGAAGAGGCCTTCATCCGGCTGACCCGCCGCTTCTACGAGGGCGTCGCCGCCGATCCCGCCCTCCGCGAGATGTATCCGGAGGAGGACCTCGGCCCGGCCGAGGAGCGGCTGCGGCTCTTCCTCATCCAGTACTGGGGCGGGCCGCGCACCTACAACGAGCTGCGCGGGCACCCGCGGCTGCGGATGCGGCACGTCCCGTTCCGCATCGGGGCCGCGGAGCGCGACCGCTGGCTGGCGCACATGCGTGCCGCGATCGACGACCTGGCACTCCCGGCCGCGCTTGACGCGCAGCTGTGGGAGTACATGGTCTACGCCGCGCACAGCATGGTGAACGTGCCGGAGGAAGTGGAGCGGCCGGCGCGGCCGCAGGTCGCCGACCCCACCGGCATCAGCGTCGCGCGCAGCGAAGAGCGGTCCTCGGGCGCTTCCGACGACGACGGCGACGAGCCCATCACCATCTCGCTGAAGTAGGCGGCGCCGCGTCACGGGGCGGCGCGCACCTGCGGTACCACGGCGATCGCGGCGACGGCGAAGACCGCCGAGACGGCGAACACGGCGGGCAGGCCGAGTGTGCTGATCACGAGCGCCATGAGTACCGGCGTCGCGCTGGTCACGACGGCCTGCAGCCAGTTCTGGACGGCGAGCGCGCGCCCCGCCCACGCCGTGCCGGCGATCTCGCCGACCGCGGTGAAGGTGAGCCCGTTGTGGCACATCGAGGCGACCAGGCAGGCGAGCAGGAGCGGCACCGCGGACCAGGCCGCGATGGCCGGGACGGCGGTCAGGGCTAGGAGCAGGGCTGCCGCGACGACGGCGAGGATGCGCACCGGGCGCGTGCGGTCGCCCGTCCGGTCGGACCAGAAGCCCAGCCCCAGGCGGCCGAGTGCGCCGGGGATCTGCGCCGCGGCGACGACGGCGCCGGCGGCCGGGGGCGCCCAGCCGTGGACTTCGACGAGGTAGACGAGCGCGTAGGTCATCGTCGTGATCTGCGGGACGCCGAGCAGCATGCTGGTGCCGTGGACGCGCCAGATCGTCCCCGAGCGGTAGGGCGAGCGGTGCGGTTTCCGGCCCCGGTGCGGCGTGCCGGCGCGGGCCTCGTTCGGCGGGGACGCCGGTGATGCTGCCGCGGTGCGGGGTGGAGTCCCATCGTCGGGGCGGGCGGCCAGGGCGACGAGGACGACGGGAGCGGTGGCGGCCGCGAGCGCGGCGGGCAGCAGCATCGCACCGATGAAGCCCCATGCCTGTGCGGCCGCGGGCAGTACCAGCGCGGACAGGCCCAGTCCGAGGGGGAGTGCGGACTGGCGGATGCCCATCGCCAGGCCGCGCTCGGCGGCGGCGAACCAGGTGAGGATGAGCCGTCCGCTGGCCGCGTTGACGGGCCCGCCGACCGCGCCGACGAGGAGGAGGACGGCGCCGGCGCTGAGCGGGCCGGTTGCGGTGGTGAGCAGGGTGAGGGCGCCGGCGGTGAGGACCAGGCTGAGGGCCATGGTGGTGCGCTCGCCGACCCGGTCGATGACCACGCCCCAGACCAGCAGGGTGAGCAGCAGCCCGAACGAGGGGAGGCCGGCCAGCATGCCTGCCTGCGCCGTGGTCATGCCGTAGGCGTCGCGGAGCTGCGGCAGGACATAGGGGACCCCGAACATGGGGGCCACACTGGCGATCTGCGCCACCATGCTGATGGAGAGGATCACCCAACGATTCCGCCACTGCGCCGCCCGCAACACCCCGCCACCCTAGAACCCGCCCCACCGGCGGGTCCGTTTCGGGGCGGACTTCGACGGAGTGCGGACGGCGGCGGACTCGGGCGTACGACCGGCGGGGGCGGACGGATCCGCCGTCCCGCCGGTACTCACGGGATCGGTGCGGCCGTCACCGATCCTCCTCCTGCCGACTCTCCTCCTGGTCGAGGACGTACCAGGCTTCCCAGCTCTCCAGGTCCGGCAACGTGTATGAGAAGACCGGTGCCTCGTCGGCGCTTGCACTCGCGGCGCCCGCTGGAAGCGCGGCTCCAGAGATGACCCCACGATGAGCACGCGGTGGAAATGACTGTAAACCTCCAGGTGAGACGCCCCTGCTGCGGCGGGATGCAGTCGGGATCGATTTCCCGGAAGGCATCGCCGAAGCTCGCGAAGGGACCGCCGTCCCGGACGGCCACCTCTTCGCGCGGGGCTGGGCCGAAATCTGTACCTCGACCGACGGGGTTGGCCCCACCCTGAAGGCCCTCGGCAGCCACCCGAAACCTGGGAGCCCGCCGGCGTCTCCGCCGGTGCGCGGATGCTCAGGTGTTCTCCGGATCCTGGTGCGGGGCGGCCGGGGTGATGTGGCTGTGCATGCAGATCCAGCGGTCGTTCCGCCGGACGAAGACATCGGTGGTCCATTCGTCGGCGTCGTAGCGCTGTCCCAGGTAGTGGGCGGTGTTGGTGATGCGGGCGGTGTAGAGGGCGACGTCGCCCAGGAGCTGGATGCGCGGCTCGCCGGCCCGCTCCATCGCCGAATGGGTCAGATCGCCGGAGGCGACCAGGCCGAGGAAGCCGTGCCTGGTCCCCACGCCCGTCTCGGACACAATGGCCCAGTCCTCGGCAAGGAGCGCCGAGATGCGCTCGGCGTCGTTGGCCACGATGGCCTCCGCCAGTGCGTCTGCGGCGGCGGCTATGGCGGCGCGGTCCACGGCCTGCCCTGGTGAGGTACGCGTGACGTCCTTCTCGTCCACCATGTCCCGACGGTAACCGGCGCCCTCTTCGACGGGTCGTGCCGCGCCGGAGGAAAGCCGTTGAGGAGCCCGGCTGCGGCGGCCATACTGGCGCGCATGTGTCTGCGCCCCGCCGGCCTCGGCCTGCACGCTGTCTGCCTGGACTGCCGGGTTGCCTTCAAACACGCGGGCCGGCGGGATCGGGTCTGCCCGAACTGCGCGGCTGAGCTGATCGACGCCGGCAACGACCTGGAAGTCCCGCGGCGCGGGGACGACGCGGGGTGGCGGGTGCTGGGCGTCCTGCTTCGCGCCGGAGTCACCTTCCACTCCTCCTGCTGCGCCGGGCCGGGCTGGCGGCCGCGGACCATGGCCCAGGTCAAGGAGCGGCTGTCCGCAGCCGAGCGCACCGGCGCCCCGTTCGCCGCGGCGCTGACCACCTCCGACATCGACGAGGTCGGCCGCCAGGCCGTCGCCCGCCCGCAGCAGCCCCGGCGGGTTCCTTCGGCGCCGTGACGCCGGCGCCCGGGAACGGTTCCCGACGGTGCGAACGGCTCCGTCTCCCGGCACCGCCTTCCGGCGATGCGCTGTTCGGCGGCGCGGACGGTCACGGGCGCTCATGCCGATTAGGCGGCCGTTCGGAAGCTCGGCGTCCCATGGCGTCGCGGAGCGGCTCAGCGGGCGGCGTCGTCCGCGGGAGCAGCGCTACGTCGGTGTCCTTGCTTCCGGGCACTCGAACATTACAATCTGGATTCAGATTGTCACGTTGGGTTTCGAGTGCTGTCCGTGTCCGAGCATTGGCGGCACGCGGAGGGGGAGGGACATGATCGGAGACACTGAGCGGCGCGCAGCCCTGTCCCGGCGACTGGGCCGGGTTATGGGCGTAATCCTGGCTGCGGCGACGGTAACCGTCCTTGCAGCGGGCTGCCCCGGGTCGGGTTCAGGCGGGGGCGGTGGCGGCTACGGATCTGTTGAGCAGGAGGGCGGATCCCAATAGTCCGGCCAGGCCGGCGACTCCGTCAGGTCAGCCGGCGTGAGGTGGCGGCGGCAGCAGCGGAAACCGCGTTGAGCGGCCGGACTTCGGCCGGCAGGCCGGCCCCAGGCGTCTGCGCCGCCGGCCTCGGCCTCCTGGCCCTCCTGCCTCGCGCCGGGGTCACCTTCCTCGTCCTGCTGCGGCGATCCAGGAGGGCGGCCGCGGCTCACCGCACCGGCGCCCCGATCGCCGCGGAGCTGACCACCTCCGACATCGACACGATCGGCCGCCCGTGCGCTGCCCGGTCGGGCCGTCCCTCCGGCCCGACGCGCCGTGGGCGCGGCGCCGCCTGAACGGCGGCGATCAGGTGCGCGGCCGTTCACCCCTGGGACCCCGGGACGCGGTCAGCGCGTCGACGATGGGCTGTTCGACGGGCGCGGGCCGGCTGGTGTGCAGGTCGAGTCCGCCGTTCAGGGGCAGGGGCGGTTGCGCCATGAAGCGCGGCGCGGAGCCGCGGTGCGGCTGGGCGGCGTGCACGAGGAACGGGTGGCAGAGGAAGACATCGCCGGCCGCGCCGGTGGCCAGAGCCTCGGGGCGTCCGGCGCTGCTGTCTTCCGCCGCTGCGCAGAGGTCGAAGAATTCGCGTCCCTCGTCTCCGGCATCGGCGAGGAGCGGAGGGACATCGCGGTGCGACCCCACCCGGATGCGGGTGGGCGCGTCGTCGGGGCCGGTGTCGGAGAAGAGGAAGAGCATCAGCAGTGCCCGGCCGCGCGAGCGCAGGTTGACGCGGGGCGAGCCGTCCGGGCCGGCGAACGACGCATCGAGGTGCCAGCCGGCGTCCCCGGGATCGTCCGCGCTCGGGAACCGCACCGGGAAGGTGCCCAGTCCGCCGAGCTGCTGCCAGCGGCCGGCCCCCACGAGCTGGTCGAACGCCTCATGGAGTGCGGGGGCGGTGGCGGCCTGGCGGAACGGCGGATCGTCGTAACCGCCGAGCCGGACCACCGGGCTGGTCCAGGTGGCAGGGTCGTCCGCCTTCTCGTCGAGATCGGCCCAGAGCCGCGCGCGCCCCTCGGCGGCGAGCTCACGGGAGAACGCGCCGCGTACGGCAACGAACCCGTCGTCGGTGAACGCCTGGACTTCCGGTTCGGACAGCATGGGGCTCCCTCGTGCTTCTTCTGTTCCTGTTCACGCTAGAGAGCAGCCCTGAAGCAGGACCCGACACCTGCGGCACCATTCCGGTCGGGTGCCGCCGGCCGCGGGGCGGGGCGCACGGCAGCACGGCGAGGACAACTCCGCCGGCGGTCTTCCTGCCCGCCGCTTCGGGACCCGTGGGTGAGCAGGGTTGCCGCCGCCGCGGGGCTTCGGCGGCTGAGGCCGCAGGCTTCCGCATGCACCAGGGCTGCGGTGCGGCTTGGCGATCGTGTGGGGTCCCGGTCGGGAACCGATACGGCCACCGCGTGATCATCGGGGCCGTGCGGACTCCTGAAGATTGCGCGGGGGCCGTAGCGTGCGCCCTGGCCGCAGGCCGAGGCGGTCCGCTGGATCGGGGCGTGGCCGGCCCGGTAGGCCCGCTCCTCGTGGCGGCTGACCCAGCGGGCCTTCAAGCCTGTGGCGCGACCACTTCGCACAGCTCGGCGGCGGCCTGGGCGACGAGCTCGGAGAAGGCCGCGTCCGGATCGGCCAGCCAGCGGGACGTGGCGCGCCGGGAGACCGCCATCGCCACGTCGATGATGAAGCGCGCCTGGTCGGGCTGGACGCCCCGGCGCCCGAGCGCCGGTACCAGCGCCTCGGCGATGTCGGAGAGCTTGATCAGATCGCGCTCGGCCAGTGCCGGGCTGGCGGCGATCACTTGGACGCGGCGCAGTAGGAACTCGCGCGAGCGGAAGACCTCGTCGGCGGTCCGCAGCGCGGTCAGCAGCGCCTGGAGCGGCCTGAGGTCCGGGTCGGCCGCCTCGACCTATCCCACGAGGTGGGCCTCGAGATCGCGGCCGGTGAAGAGGACTTCCCGCTTGTCGGGGAAGTAGCGGTAGAAGGAGCGCTCGGTGAGACCGGCGGTGCGCGCGATCTGCGCGACAGAGGTGCGCTCGTACCCCTGCGTCTCGAACAGCGCGAGCGCCGCGCGTTCGAGTCGGCCCTGTGCGTCGGACTCCCATCTCGGCATACGCCTCATCGTGACAGCAGATGCTGTCATCGCGGAGGAGATGGTCATGAAGGCTCTGCAGTTCGACCGGTTCGGTTCCCCCGACGTGATCATGCTCCGCGAGGTCCCGCAGCCGGAGCCGGGGGTCGGCCAGATCAGGATCGCTGTGCGAGCGTGCGGCCTGACACCGGCCGACTGGCACGTCGTCGACGGTCTCCTCGCCGGTCAGCTGCCGCCGCTGCCGCGCGGGCTCGGCCTTGAGGTCGCGGGCACCGTCGATGCACTCGGCGAGGGAGTCACCGGCATCGAGATCGGCGATCCCGTGTTCGGCCCGGCCGCCTTCGACGGCCCGACGGCCGGCGCCGCCGAGTACGCGCTGATGGCGGCCTGGGCGCGGATCCCCGAGGGCGTCACCGTCGAGCAGGCCGCAGCGCTGCCGATGGCCGCCGAGACCGCGTGGCGCGCGCTCGACGGCGTCGGCGTCCAGCCGGGTGAGCTGCTGCTCGTCCACGGCGCGGGCACCACAGTGGGTGAGGCGGCGGTGCGCTTGGCGCTGCACCGGGGTATCCGGGTGATCGCCACCGCCGGGCCGACCCGGGCCGCTGCCCTGGGAGGGATCGGCGCCCGCGTGACCGGCTACGGCGACGGTATGGCCGAACGCGTTACCGCACTGGCCGGAGGCCGCGTCGACCGCGCCCTGGACACGGCCCCGACCGGCGGGCGGATCGACCGGCCCGACCAGGCCAGCCCGGCCGGCGGCTCACTACCCGCCCTGATCGAGCTGACCGGCGATCCCGACCGCGTCCTCACCGTCTCGGACTTCGCCGCCGCGGCCGAACTGGGGGCCCGGACCACCACTGAGATCCGCTACGACCTGATCGGCGACATCGCCCGGCTGGCCGGCGAAGGGGTCCTGGCGGCATCGGTCGCCCGCACCTATGCGCTGGACCAGATCCAGGAAGCGGCCAAGCTCAGCCGGTCCCGCCGGCCCGGCGGCAAGCTCATGCTCCTCCTGTGACCGCCTAGCCGGCCTGGTCGGGCAGGAGGAGTCCGCACAAGCCCCGATGATCACGCGGTGGCCGCTCCCGGGGCTGCCGGCGAGGCCGCTCTCTTCCTCCGCCCCGGCACCAGGTGCGGGTTGTGCGGGCGGCGGGCGATCAGTGCCGGAGGAGCCCGCCGACCCGAACGGGTGGGACGTGGCCGGTCGCCGGACGGTCGAGGGCGAGGGCCAGGCCGACGTCGACGAGGGAGGAGCGGGGGAGCCCGGAGACGTCGCCCAGGGGGATCCACTCGGCTCCGGCGGTGGAGCCGTCCGGTTCGGGGCGGAGGGTGCCGCCGGTGGTGCGGACTCCGTAGAAGACGCCGACGTTCTGGTGCGGGAGGTCTCCGGGGACGTTGCGCTCTTCGGGCGCGATGACGCGGGAATCCACGCCGAGGAGGCGCTCGACCACGGCGTCGTAGCCGGTCTCTTCGGCGACTTCGCGGACGACGGCGTCGAAGGGGTCCTCGGCGTGCTCCACTCCGCCGCCGGGGAGCGTCCAGTTCGTGCCCTCGCGTGCGGGGAAGTGGACGAGGAGCACCCGGCCGGTGTCGATGCACACGGCGTAGGAGGCCAATCGGAAGCTCATCGCCCTCCCCTTCCCGTCGGTCGATCAGCGTATCCGGCACGCCGATGCGGTGCAGTGGCTTTCGGGGAGAGCCGGTGGTGCCCCCCTGGCGAAGGCGGGCACCACCGGCGCGGCCGTGGGGCCGCGTCCGGTCCCGGACATGGGGAAGGCAGGACCGGGGGTGTGTGGGTGCTGCGTGATGGTGTTTGTGTTCGGTGCCGGGGCGCGGTGGGTGGCGCTTTCTGCGGCGGGTGGTGCTGGTGACCTGGTTGTTGCGGTTCCGGGTGCGCTGCCGCGTGGTGTGTGTGCTTGGGTGCGGCTGGTGGGTGGGGCGGTGGCTGTGCCTGGCACGCGGCCCGGCAGCGGGGGCTGCGGGGTGGCTATGGGCGTGCGGGTG
>NZ_BAAGXT010000066.1:0-22833 GCF_054779695.1 Nocardiopsis coralliicola
CGCGCGCCCGCAGTGCGGCCGCCGCGGCGCGCGTGCCCGGCGCGGCCCGGCGGGCCGCCGGACCCGGCGCCCTCGGTGCGGGCGGGCCGGTCCGTGCTCTCGGGGGGCTCCGCTGCCCGCAGGGAACTCGGCATCACAGCACCTCTCCCTGGCGGCGCAGTGCCCGCAGATAGGCGAGCGTGATCAGGAGCAGCAGCAGCGTCGTGATGACGCCGATCGCCGACCCCGTCCCGTACTGCCCGGAGGCGAACGCCTGCTGGTAGGCGTAGACGTTGAGCACCAGGTTCTGCCCGGCGATGCCTCCGCCGCCGGTCATGATGTAGATCTGCGTGAAGATCTTGAAGTCCCAGATGATCGACTGGATGGTCACGATCGCCATCGCCGGCCGCAGCATCGGCAGCAGTACCGAAACCGCGATCCGGCCGGTGGAGGCGCCGTCGAGCCGCGCCGCCTCCACCACCTCGGCCGGGATGTTCCGGATGCCGGCGTAGAGCGTCACCATCACGAACGGGAACGAGCACCACACCACCTGCGAGCCGACCAGCAGGAACGCCGAGCCCTTGGTGTAGGTCCAGGAGTGGCCGGCGAACTCGGCGAACCCGAGGCCGGCCAGCGCCTGGTTGACCGGGCCGAGCGTCGGGTCGAACAGGAACAGCCACACGGCGCTGCCGGTGACCGCCGGCGTCGCCCAGGCGCCCAGAGCGGCGAGGAACATCGCGGTGCGCACCCACGGCGACAGCCGCGTCGCGAGCACCGCCAGGGCGCCGCCGACCAGGATGGTGCCGGCCACGCAGGCCCCCGCGAACACGACGGTGTTGAGCAGCACCTCCCAGAACAGCGGGTCGCCCAGCAGGTCCCGGTAGTTGGCCAGGCCGATGAAGCGGAGCGGCTCAGCGCCGGTCACCTGCGGCTGGCGGTAGTCGTAGAACGACACCAGCACCAGCTGGTACAGCGGGTAGACCAGCATCGTGCCGAGCACCGCCAGCGCGGGCACCAGGTACATCCACGGTTCGAGGCGGCGCCGCCCGGCGGTGCCCGGACCGCCGGGCGCGCTGCGCCGCTGCCGCTGCGCCGGCCCCGGGGGGCGCCGCGCAACAGCGGGTGCGGAGAGTCCCATCGGTACCGGTCACTCCCCGCCGAAGGAGTCGTCGAGGGTGTCTGCGGCCTCCCCCGCGGCCTCGTCGACCGACGCGTCGCCCGCCGCGATGCGCTGCAGCATCGTCGGCAGCACCTGCTCGGCGTCGATCGCGGCCCACTCGCCGGTCACCGGGACGAACCGGGTGCCGGCGTCGAGGGCGTCGATGAACGGCGCGACGTCGGCGTCGGACTCGCGCAGCTCGTCCTGCACGTCGGTGTAGACCGGCAGGTTGCCCATCGCCTCGTACATCGCCTTCTGGTACTCCTTGCCGGCCAGATGCTGTACGAACTGCACGGACAGCGTGCGCTTATCGGTGCCGGCCAGCACCCCCAGGTTGTTTCCGCCGGCGAAGACCGGCGCCGGCTGGCCCGGTTCGGTGCCGGGCAGCGGCACCACCGCGTAGTCGTCGGCGACCTCGGAGTCCTGCACGGCCTTGAGGTTGAAGTTGCCGCCGACGGTCATCGCGGCGCGTCCGGCGACGAAGTTCTGCACGCTGTCGTTGCCGGTCATCTCCGAGCAGGTCTGCGGCGGGCAGACGTCGTCGGCGAGGATCTCGGAGTAGAGCTCGATGCCCTCCTTGGCCTCCGCCGAGTCGATCGCCGCGGTGTAGGAGCCTTCCTCGCCCTCGGCGACGTCGCCGCCGTGCGCCCACACGAACGGCAGGAACGCGTAGGTGTAGGCGCCGCCGGAGGAGACGCCGAGCAGGTCGCCGTCCGCCTCGCGCGCCTCGCGCCCGGCCTCGACCATGTCGTCCAGGGTCTCCGGCGCCTCGCGGTCCAGCTCCTCGAATACGTCGGTCCGGTAGAACAGCGCGCGGGCCCCGAGGAACCACGGAACGCCGTACATGCCGCCGTCCGCCTGGGCGGTTGCGGCGATGTCGTCGGGGATGTCGCCGAGGCCGTCCCAGTCGGCGAGGTCCTCGGTCAGGTCGGCGAACCCGCCGGAGTCGACGTAGCCCGCGAGGTCGGTGTTGCCGTACTCGGCGACGTCGGGCGCCGACGCCGGGTCGTTGAAGGCGCCCTGGAAGCGCTCGGCGCGGGTGTCCACCGCGATGTAGCTCACGTCGACGGTCACCCCCTCGTGGGCGTCCTCGAACTCGGCGACGGCCTCGTCGACCACGGCCTCCTTCGGTTCGCCGTCGACCTCGGAGAAGAGCCACACCCGCAGGGTGCCCTCGGTTTCGTCGGCGCCGGAGCCGGCCGGGCCGCTCTGCGCGGGCGCGCAGGCCGCCAGCAGGGCTGCGCTCAGGGACAGCGCGCCGAGGCGCGCCAGGCGTGCGGATCGCATCGGATCTCCTTCGCCGGAGGGGAACCAGCAGGGGGGGTGGGAGCGAGCGAGTGCAGGGACAGGGGGGTGGAGCCGGCGCGCCGGGCAAATGGTCTATACCGGACCGCACCGCTGGGCCGAATGTACGGCCGCCCCGCGCGGCCCTGAAGGGACGGGACGCAATGTTGTGCACTGCAGAACCGGGCGCGGCACTGCAGCACGCACCCCGCCGCCGGAGCGGGAACGCCCGCGCCGTCAGCGCACGGTCAATCCGGGGCCAACATCGCGTCCGGGCCGGCGCGCGGGCCCCGCCGGCGGCAGGCACGGCTGGAAGCATCGGCTCTGACCTGGCGGGCGAGCCGGCGGAGGGCCATGGCACGCTGGCGGCTGCGGAGACCGCAATCGATCCGCGCGCGGATGACCGTCCGCGCGCTGCTCGCCATGGTCCCCGTGGTCACCCTGGCGTGCGTGGCCGCCGTGCTCGGCATCCAGCTGCAACTGGACACCGTGCAGACCGAGCGGGTCTCCCAGGTCGCCCGCACCGTCGCCGCCCAGTGGGAGCAGGGCCGCGGCCAGGACCCCATCCCGGTCGAGCACGGCGTACTGCGCATCCAGGCGGTCGACCGCGACGGCCGCGTCATCGGTGCGAGCGCCGCGATGCAGGGCCGCGCCGCTCTGAGCACCAAGCGCCCCACCGGCGGCGACTTCCGGGTCGAGGACATCCGCTGCCCGGACGCCCTCGGGCTCGCGCAGTGCCTGCGCATCGTCGGCATCACCGTGGACACACCCGACCAGGGGCCGGTGATCGTCTACGCCGCCGTCGTCGACTCCGAGCGGGCCCAGGCGGTCTGGATCAGCGCCGGCATCGCAGCGCTGGGCGGCGTCACCCTGGCGGCGTTCGGTGCCCTGGTGTGGTGGTCGACCGGGCGGACGCTGCGCCCCGTCGAGCGGATCCGCTCCGAACTGGAGCGCCTGTCGACCTCCGACCTCCGCCAGCGGCTGACCGTGCCCGCCACCGGCGACGAGATCGACGATCTCGCCCGCACCGCGAACACGACGCTGGACCGGATGCAGGCGGCCCTGGACCGGCAGCGCGCCTTCGTCTCCGACGCCTCCCACGAGCTGCGCACACCCATCGCCGGCATGCGCACCCGCGTCGAGGTCGAGATCTCCGAGCCCGAGCTGGGCGGCGAGGAGGCCCGGCGCGCGCTGCGCGGCGTCCTCAGCGACGTGGACCGGCTGGAGCAGCTCGTCGACGACCTCCTCGCCCTGGCCCGCCTTGAATCCGACCGGAGCGAGTCGGTCCCGGTGGACCTCGCCGAGCTGGCCCGGAACGGCGCCGGCGCCGTTCCGTGGCCGCACCCGGTCCAGACCGACCTCGCCGGCGGAGCAGTGGTCGACGGCAACCCCGTCGCCCTGGAGCGGCTGCTCACCAACCTCATCGCCAACGCCGAGCGGCACGCCCGCGGCCGCGTACGGGGCACGGTGGCCCGCACGCCCGCCAAGGACGGCGGCGAAGCGGTCCTCGAAGTGCACGACGACGGCGCCGGCATCCCGGTGGAGCAGCGCGAGCGCATCTTCGAGCGGTTCGCGCGCCTCGCCGAGTCGCGCCGCCGCGACCCGGGCGGGTCAGGGCTCGGCCTGGCCATCTCGCGCGGCGTGGCTGAGGCGCACGGGGGAACGCTGACGGCGGGGGAGAGTCCGCTCCTGGGGGGAGCGGTGCTGGTGCTGCGGCTACCGGCAACCGAAGCCGGCGCGGATCCCGCGCCGGGCGGCGACACCGAGGGGGAGGAGGCGCCATGAGCGAGCGCGACCCGGAATGGGAGTCCGAGCGCGCCGGAGGGGACGACCCCCGGCTGCGCCGGGAGCGCACCGAGGACCGGCACCTGCAGGAGGAGCTGGACGACGACGACCAGGTAACCGAGGTCGGCATGTGGGAGCGCTACATCGAAGACCCGCCAGAGGGCGAGCTCGACGTGGAAGAGGACGACTCCCGCGGCGAGCTCGGCATCAGCGACGCCGTCGCCGAGGAGAACCGGCGGGGCGGACGCGACCCCCAGATCCCCTACTCCGATGCCGACGAGGAGGACGACGGCCCCGAAGGGGAGTCCATGCACACCACGCGGAACCCGTGAGGCGCTCCGCCCCGCTGACCGGACGGCCGGCGGACCCCGCCTAGGCGGGGCCCGCCGGTGCCTGCTGCCCGGGGTTCAGGCCGGCACCGCACTGGAGCGGCGGGTGAGCTCGGCTGCCTCGTCGGCGGTGAGGCGCAGGTCGGCCGCTGCCATCAGCGCCGGCAGCTGCTCGACGCGGCTCGCACTGGCCAGCACGCCGGAGACGCCCGGCCGGCCCAGCACCCACGCCAGCGCCACCGTGGAGAGCTCCGCGCCGCGGGCCGCCGCGATCTCGGCGAGCGCGTCCACCACCGCCAGCCCGGCGTCGCTGAAGTAGCGGCCGACCAGGCCGCTGCGGGCGCTCTGCTCGAGGTCGGCGCGGGTGCGGTACTTGCCGGTGAGGAAGCCCGCCGCCAGCGCGAAGTAGGGCGTCACCGCCAGGTCCTCGCCGAGCGCCAGCTCCTGCAGTGCGCCCTCGTAGGAGCCCCGGTGCACCAGGCTGTACTGCGGCTGCAGCACCACCGGGCGCGCTGCCCCGATGCCGTCGGCGGTCTTCAGCCACTCGCCGATCCGCTCCGGGGTGTAGTTCGACAGCCCCACATAGCGCACCTTGCCCGCGGTGACCAGCGCGTCGAATGCCCGGACCGTCTGCTCAAGCGGGGTCTCCGGGTCGTCGAAGTGCGCGTAGTAGAGGTCGATCCGGTCGGTGCGCAGCCGGCGCAGCGACGCCTCCGCCCCCGCCTGCACGGTGCGGGGCGCCAGACCGGTGAACCGGGGGTGGGTGGACACCTTCGTGGTGATCGCCACGTCGTCGCGGTGCCCCCGCGCGGCCAGCCACGCTCCGATCACCTCCTCCGACTCGCCGCCGCTGTGCCCCGGCACCCACGAGGAGTACCCGTCGGCGGTGTCGACCATGGACCCGCCGGCGCCGGTGAAGGCGTCCAGCACCCGGTGCGAGTCGGCCTCGCTGCTCGTCCAGCCGAACGTGTTGCCGCCGAGGATCAGGGGGTGCACGTCGAGGTCGGATGTTCCGAGCCGTACCATTCCCGGTCGTCTCCTCTCTGGCCCCGGCGCCGTGCCGGGGGCGTGTCCGCTTCCGGGCGAGCCTATGCCCGCGCGCCACCGTGGGGCCGCGCCGCCGTGCGCGCTAGCGTGTTCGCGTCCGGACCGGAGGAGGCCCAGATGGGCGGGGAAGAGACGGCGGGCGGGGACCCGGTGCCCCGCGGCGGCAGTGCGCGCGGTGGTGCCGGCCCCGGCCCGGACGCAGCGGACGCCGCCGGGCCGGAATCCGGCCCCGTGCCCGCGGACGGCGGCGGCGCTGGTGCCGGCGCCGCTGCGGGCGGCGCGGCGGAGAGCGGGGGCGCGGTCTCCGCGGCCCCGGCGGATGCCTTCGGTGCGCACGCCGAAAGCGGTGCGCCGGCGCCGCCCGCCGGCGAACCGCCGCCCGGGGACGGCACCGGGCTGGCGGGCGGGCGCGGCGCCGGCGGCCACCCCAACTACTTCGTGCTCGGGTTCACCGGCGCGCTCGGCGTGCTCACCGCCTGGATGGTCGTGCAGGCGCTGATCGGCATCCAGGGTGTCCTGGTCAACATCCTCGTGGCGCTCTTCCTCGCGATCGGCCTCAACCCGATCATCGAGGCGCTGCGCCGCCGCGGACTGCCGCGCTGGGCCGCGATCCTCGCCGTGTGCGCCGTGCTCGTGCTGCTCGCGGCGGTCTTCGCCTGGGCCGTCGTGCCGCCGCTCACCAGCCAGATCGCCGGGTTCGCCGCCTCGGCGCCGCAGGAGCTGCAGAACCTCCAGGAGCACGGGTTCATCGCCGATCTGGACCGCAGGTTCGGCATCCTGCACCAGCTGCAGGAGGTCGCCTCCAGCGCCGACTTCGGCCAGCAGGTGTTCGGCGGTGTGTTCGGCCTCGGCCAGGCCGTGCTGAACTCCGTCTTCGCCGTGTTCACCGTGCTGGTGCTGACGCTGTTCTTCATGGCCTCGCTGCCGGTCATGTCCGAGACGGGGTACCGCCTGGTCCCGGCGTCCAGCCGGGCGCGGGTGCGCGAGCTGGGCGACGAGATCGTGGCCCGGGTCGGCGACTTCATCGGCGGCCAGCTCCTCATCGCGGCGATCGGCGGCCTGGTCGCGTTCCTCTTCCTGACCGCGATCGGCTCCGGCTATGCACTCACGCTGGCCCTGGTCATCAGCATCACCGCGCTCATCCCGCTGGTCGGCACCACGATCGGCGCACTGGCCGCGTCCGCCGCCGTGGCGGTCACCGACCTGAAGATGGGCCTGATAACGCTGGTGTTCTTCCTCGTCTACCAGCAGATCGAGGCCTACGTGATCTCGCCGCGGATCATGCAGCGCTCGGTCCGCGTCCCGCCGACGGCCACCATCACCTTCGCCCTGGTCGGCGGTGCGCTCCTCGGGCTCGTCGGCGCCCTCATCGCGGTCCCCGCCGCAGCGGCCGTCCTGCTCATCCTGGAGCGTGTCGTCTTCCCCCGGATGGACGCCCGCTGAGGCACCGGCCGACGCGGACCTGGCGTACCAGGTGGGCGAGCGGGGCCACCGGATGCGCGGCGCCGTGCTGCGGGACCGGGGCGCCGACGGACGGGGTGCGGCAGGGGCGGCGGAGGCGCTCGGGTGCGGAGGCGCCGCGCAGCAGTTGTCCACAGGTCGCGGATCGGACACCCGCGGGAGGGCCGGGCCGCCTACCGTCGGAGAATGCCGGACTACCTGCGCACCCCGCACAATGTCCCCGAGCCGCGACCGCCCTCCGCCACCGCCCGACCGCGTCCGTTCCGCCGCTGGAGGTGCGGTTCCGCTGCTCCCGATCCGCACCGGGCCGCCTCCGCCGCACCCGCTCCCGCCGGAGCGGGGCCCGAGGCATCGGGGCAGGGGCCCGTGCCGCAGGCGTCCGCGGGCGCGCCGCCCGGGCCCGCCGCGGCTGCGGCGCTGTCGCCGGTGCTGCTGCGCCGCAGCCGGTGGGCGGCGCGGCACTACACCGGCACCCCCGACCAGGCCGCCCGGGTCCGCGGCGACATCCGTGCCGACCTGGACGGATATCCCGAGCCGCTCGGTGCCGCGGTGGCCCTGTGCGCATCCGAGCTGTTCGCCAACGCGGTCCGGCACACCCGCTCCGGTGCACCCGGCGGCCGCGTGTCGTACCGCTTGGCCCTGGTGCCCGGCGACCGGATCCGCCTCGCCGTCGCCGACGCCGGCGGCGCTGCCACCGCCCCGCGCATCCCGCCCCGCGCCGATGCGCAGTGGCGCACCGCCACCGACCGCCGCGGCCTGCTGCTCGTCGCCGCCGTCGCCCTGGCGTGGGGAGTCCACGGCGCGCCGGCGCCCGCGCCTGCCACCGTGTGGGCGGACTTCGCACTCCACCCGCCACCGTAGTGCGGGGGCCGCATCCGGCCACCCGGGCGCGTGCCGCTGAACCCCCGGCAGCCGCCCTGCGTCTGACCCGGGTGCCGGACGGCGCAGAGGGACGCGCCGTCCGGCACCCCGGCAGCTTCCATCCGCTGCAGCGGCCGCAGCGAGTCCCCCCGGACCGCCCAGGCCCCGACCTGCAGCGCGGCAGCGGCTCGCACCCGCCGCCGCGCTCCAACGCCGCGCCTGCTCCACGGGCCTGGGACCGCCGGGCGCAGCGCTCTGTCCGGCGGCTGCGCGGGCGCGGGCGGTGATCGGGCCGTCCAGCATTCGCCGGGCACGGCGGTGGCCGGCGCTGGCCCCGCTGCCGGGCTCCGGTCCGGGCCGCCGCGCCGGCGGCGTGCTATTCCCGGTTCCGGCCGCGGAGCGGGCGCCCGCGGCCGCCGGTTGAGTTCAGGTTAACGTGAAGTTTTATGGTCGGCCCCGACCGGGCGCTGCGGCGCCGAGCAGCGGACCGAGGGGTTGCACCGTGCAGAGATCAGAGACTGGCCAGCCAGGCGCGGCCGCACCGATTCCGCCGCGAGCGGGGCCGCGGGCCTGGGCGGTTCTGGCGGTGCTCGCGCTTCCGATGCTGATGAGCACCATGGACATGAGCATCCTGTTCCTCGTACTCCCCGGGATCGCGGCCGACCTCGCCCCGGGCAGCACGCAGCAGCTGTGGATGCTGCACGCCGGAGACCTCTTCGCCGTCGGGGTGGCGCTCGTGATGGGCCGCCTGGGCGACCGGCTGGGGCGGCGGCGCCTGCTCGCGTTCGGAGCGGCGGGGTTCGGCGCCGCCTCCCTCGGTGCGGCGTTCGCCCCGACCCCGGAGGCGCTCATCGGGATGCGCGCCCTTCTCGGAGTCTCCGCCGCGACGTTCGCCCCGAGCGTTCTCGGCCTCCTGCGCGAGGTGTTCCGCCGGCCCCGGCAGTTCTCCGTCGCCGTGGCCGTCGTCATGAGCATGTTCTCGGCCGGTATGGCGCTGGGGCCGCCGGTCGGCGGGATCCTGCTCGACACCTTCTGGTGGGGCGCGGTCTTCCTCGTGAACGTACCGGTGGCGGTCCTCGTGCTCGCCGTCGTCCCGCTCCTGCCGCCCCGCCGCGGCTCCGGCCGGGTGCGCCTGGACCTGCGGTCGGTGCTGTTTTCGATGATCGCTGTCGCCGGTCTGGTCTACGGCCTGCAGGAGTTCGCCGACGCCCAGGGCCGCCCCGGGGCGCAGCCGATGGGCCTGCCCCTCGCGGCCGCGGCGGTGGGAGCCGCCGCGGGTGTCGCCTTCATCCGCCGGCAGCGCAGGGCCGCAGACCCGCTTCTGGACCTGCGCCTGTTCGCCAACCCCGGTTTCACCGCCGGCGTCGCCACCCTGCTGCTGATGCTGCTCGCACTCGCGGGCGGCGACATGCTGTTCGCCCAGTTCCTCCAGGCGGTCCAAGGGCTGCCGCCGGCGCGTGCGGGCCTGCTGCTCGTCGTCCCCGCGGTGTTCTCGCTGCTGGGCGGGCTGTCTGCGCCGCTGCTGCTGCGCTGGATGCGGCCCGCTTTCGCGCTGGGCGGATCGCTGGCCGCAGCCGCGGGCGGTGCTGCCGCCATGGTGCTCGCAGTCCCGCACGGTGACACCGCGGTGCTGATCGGGGTGTCCTCGGCCGTTGCGCTGGCGATCGGACCGGTCTTCGCCATCGGGACCAACCTCGCGGTGGCCTCGGTGCGCGAGGAGAGCACGGGGGAGGCCAGTGCGGTCGCCGATATCGCCGGCGGCCTGGGCAACGCACTCGGCCTCGCGGTGCTCGGCAGTATCGCGGCCGTGTCGTACCGGGCCGTACTGGTAGCGGGCGCTCCGGAGGGGCTTCCGGACGGCGCGGTCGCGGCCGCGGGGGAGAGTATCGGTGGCGCCGCCGCTGCCGCCGAAGCGCTTCCCGGCGCAGCGGGAGCGCTGCTCACGGACGCGGCGGGAGAGGCGTTCACCGCCGGGTTCCAGCTGGCCTACGGAACCGGTGCGGTGCTGGCCGCGGTCCTGGCACTGGCGGTGGCTGTGCTGGTCCGCCGCACGCGGTTGGACGGTGCAGGAGAGGGCGGGCCGGCTGGTGCGTCACCTGCCGTGGGCGGGTGATCGGGCGCCGGACAGCCAGCGCTCGCGGTCCGGGCGCGCCCCATCGCCGGGGGCGGGGGCGGCGGCCGACCATCCCGCTGCCCGGCCGCCGCAGAGCCGGCCCCGCTGCGTGCGCCATCCCCGCTCTGCCCGACCGCGGGTCCAGTCCGGGCCGCTGCCGCGCCCGGTCCGGCGGCACCCAGTGCGCCGCCGGAAACGTCAAGATCTACGTCGTAAAGCTCGTGGAGCGGCCGTGCAGCATGCGATCGGGGCGCTCCCCCCGGGGGGTGGAGCCAATGAGGAAAGGCTTGCCTAATTCGAGGGCGTGCGAGAGGCTGTCCCGCGGCGGACCCGGACCGGCTGGGCGCGGCAGCGCAGCGCTCCCGCACCGCCCGCCCGAGCACCACCCGTCCGAGAGAAGCGAGGACCCGCGCCCATGAGCCCCACTCCCTTCGCGGGCACCGGCGACACCGAGGGCGGGTTTCTCGTGCTGGTCAACGATGCGGAGCTGTACGCGCTCTGGCCGGAGCGCGCCGTGGCCGCGGACGGCTGGACCGCCGTCTTCGGCCCCGCCGACCGGGAAGCCGCCCTGCAGCACATCGACGCCCACTGGACCGGTCTCCGCCCCCCCCGGGGCCCGGTCGTCCAGTGAAGGGCGCCGACTCCGCTGCCTGAGCGCCTGACCGCTGTCGCTGGACGCGCCCTGCCGGTGCGCTGCGCGGCCGGGGCGGCATCACCGGCAGCTACGGCGGCGCAGCGTGCGGTGCCGCGGTCGGCACGCTGGCCGCGCCGTCGGAACCGGCGCGGCCGGCGCCGCAACCGTTCCCGCCCCGGCGCAGCCGCCGCGGGGCGGCACCGCCGAACAGGAGAAGGCATGACCGCAGCAGCCGTCCCGCCCGCGCCGCGCCTGGAGCTGTACCCGCTGAAGCCGCGCCTGCTGGAGGTCGGCGGGGTCGAGCGCGTCACCCCGCGGATGATCCGGGTGCAGCTCGCCGGAGCCGACGCCGAGGGCTTCGCCAGCGACAACTTCGACGACCACGTGAAGATCTTCCTGCCGCCGGAGGGCAGCCGCGAGCCGGCCCTGCCGCAGGTCGCCGCGGACGGCCGGTGGAACATGCGCGCACCCGGGCTGACCTACCGCGACTACACGGTCCGGCGGTTCGCGGACGGCGTGCTCACCGTCGACTTCGTCGCCCACGGCCACGGACCGGCCGGCCGGTGGGCGATGGACGCCCGCCCCGGCGACACGCTCGGCGTCCTCGGCCCGCGCGGCACCCTGCACGTCGCCGGCGGCTACGGCTTCCACTTGCTCGGCGCCGACGAGACCGCACTGCCGGCGCTGGCCCGCCGGCTCGAGGAGCTGCCGGAGGACGCGCACGTCATCGCATTCGCCGAGGTGGCCGACGCCGCCGAGGAACGGTACCTGGACCGCGCCGCCGGGGCGCGCGTCACCTGGCTGCACCGCGGCGGGACCGAGCCCGGTGCGGCCGGCCTCCTGGCCCGCGCCCTCGACTCCGCGGGGCTGCCCGCGGGCACCGGGTTCGCCTGGTTCGGCGGTGAGGCCGCCGGCCTCAAGCCCGTCCGCCGGCGCCTGGCCGAGCTCGGCTTCGTCCGCAAGGCCAACGCCGTCGTGGACGGATACTGGCGCAGGGGGACGGCCAACCTCGACCACCACGCGGAGGACTGAGCAGGCGCTCCCGAGCAGGTTCGCGTCCGCGGCGGAGCCGGCCCCCGACCGGAGCTGCTCCGGTGCGGTCGGGTGGGCCGGGCGGGCGGCGGATTGACTGGGAGTCGGAGCTGATCGGCAGGGAGGGATGCGCGGTGCTGGACCGGTTGAACCGGGCGCTGGAGCGGATCGAGAACGATCCGGCCGCGCCGCTGGACGTCGCGGCGATGGCGCGCGAAGCGCTGACGACGCCGGCGCACCTGCGCCGGACGTTCTCGGCGCTGGCCGGGATGCCGCTCGCGGAGTACGCGCGGCGGCGCCGGCTGACGCTGGCCGCCGCAGAGGTGCTGGAGGGCCGGGCGACGCTGCTCGATATCGCGGTGCGCTACGGCTACGGCTCCAACGAGGCGTTCGCGCGGGCGTTCCGGTCGCTGCACGGCACCGGTCCGGCCGAAGCCCGCCGCTCCGGCGCGGTGCTGACCTCCCAGCCGAGAATCGCCTTCCGTCTCACCGTCGAAGGGAGCAGAACCGTGGACTACCGCATTGTTGACAAGGAGGCGTTCCGCCTCGCCGGGCCGCACGCGCGGGTCCCGATCGTCTACGAGGGCCGCAACACCGCCATGGAGGAGTTCCTCGCGGGGATCCCCGACGAGGTCTCGGAGCAGGTGTCCGCGCTCTCCGACCAGGAGCCGCGCGGCATCCTCGGCGTCACCGCCGCGCTGGGCCCCGAACGGGCCGAGGGGGCCGAGATCGACTACCGGCACGCCGCCGCGACCTCTGCCGCCGACACCGGCGGCCTTCCCGTACTGGAGGTCCCCGCCTCGGCCTGGGCGGTCTTCCCCCGCACCGCCGCGGTGGCCGACTGCCCCGAGGCGCTCCAGCGGATCTGGGTGGACGCCTACGCCGAGTTCTTCCCGTCCAACCCGGCCTACCGGACCATCGACGGCCCCGAGCTCCTCCGCGTCGACTACCCGGACGACTCCACCGTCGAGGCGGAGCTGTGGATCCCGGTGGAGCGGGCCTGAAGAGGCCCGGCTGCGGGCCCCGCAGCCGGCCGCGGTGCCGAGCGGTGGCCAGCACTGCCAGGGGAACGCGCCCTCGGCGCACGCGGTGCACGCGAAGCAGTCCGGAGTTGCGTCGCCCCGCAGCCGCGCCGGAGCTCCGCCGAGCTGGCCGAGGAAGTCCCGCACCGGCCTGCAGTGCGCTGCGGACCAGCCTCGGCGCAGGGGGCGCTGGCGGGGACGCGGTCGATGGCGCTGGGCTCGGGAAGGAGCGCCGTGCCGCCGGCGGGCACGGGGGAGGCGGTGAGTCCCGCGGTGGGAAAGACCAGGGCCCGGTTGCCGCCCGCTGCCGGGTCCCGCTCCGCGTACAGCCCCGGGCCGTTCTGGCATTGGACGACCGACAGCGCACGCTCTGCCGGACCGGGCCCGCCGAACAGCACGGGCGCCAGGAACTGCAGCGGCACCGAGCATTCGGTGCAGCGCGGCCAGCCGAACCCGTCCGGTACCAGCGGCACGCCTCCGGTACGCGTGGTCGCGGCGCCGGCGCCGGCCGGGCCGGCGTAGGTCATCGGCGTGGTGGCCACCCGGCGGAGCATGATCCAGCCCGGTGACGCCGCAGCTGCGGGCCAGGGTGTCCGCCTCCGTGCGGGAGGGGAGATCCGGACCGTGCGATGTCGAGTGATGCGGGTGTCCACATTCGGCCCATCGGGGCGGGGGTGCGGGGGCGGGCGGGGAGCGCCGCGGGGGTAGGGACCCGGGTGCTATGGACGGCGACGACCGGCGCCGGGTGGCGGCGCACATCGAGTGGCAGAAGCAGGGCGCGTGGGTGGTCGTGTGGGGCTCCTACACCCGGCGCTACTGGGCGTTCGCCCGGTGGCCGCTGCCGCCGGGCGGCGCCGTGGTCTCCGCGGCCGACCCGCACGCCCTCTACGCCGAGATGCGCCGCGCCGAGCGCGAACACGGGTATCTGCAGTGGCGCTACGGCCGGTTGAACCCGCCCGCCCCTCCCGGCGGGCGCGGCCCGGACGCGGCGGACTAGTCTGGGCGGGTTCATCCCACCTTTTCCGCGGTCGCGGAGTGCTCAGGAGGCGTCATGGCTGCCCCGGCGGTGCCCGACCTTGCGCGTGCGCAGCGCAGGACGCTCGCGGTGCTGTCCGGCGCGCAGGTCGTCGGCGGGATCGGGGTCGGCGCCGCCCTGTCGATGGGCGGCCTCATCGCCGAGGACCTCTCCGGTTCCCAGGCGTGGGCCGGAATGGCCACGACCACCATCACGCTCGGCGCGGCGCTGTTCTCCCTGCCGCTGGCTGCGCTGGCCGGGCGGCGCGGCCGCCGTCCCGGGCTGGCGGCGGGCTGGTTCATCGCCGCGGCCGGCGGTTTCACCGCGATCGCCGGTGCCCACGCGGGGCTGTTCCCCGCCTTCCTCGCCGGGATGGCGCTCTACGGCGCCGGCACCGCCACCAACCTGCAGTCCCGGCACGCCGCCGCCGACCTCGCCGCCGAGCGCACCCGCGGCCGCGACCTGTCGCTGGTGGTGTGGGCGACCACGGTCGGATCGGTTACCGGCCCCAACCTGACCGGCCCCGGCGCGGTGGTGTCGGAGCGGCTCGGGATCGACCCGCTGCTGGGGCCGCTCGTGTTCTCCACGGCGGCGTTCGCCCTCGCCGGAGCCGCGATCGCCGCCCTGCTCCGGCCCGACCCGCTCCTGGCTGCCCGTGCCGCCGCCGAGGGTCCTGCGGGCGGTGCGGCGGCCGCGGGCGCTTCTCGCCCCACCCGGACCAAGGTCCCGCTGCGCGACTCGCTCGCCGCGATCGCCGCCGAGCCGCGGGCGCTGCTGGCGCTGGTGGGCACGGTCGCCTCGCACACCGTGATGGTCGCGGTCATGACCATGACGCCGGTGCACATGGCGCACGGCGGCGCCGAACTGACCGTCATCGGCCTGACCATCAGCCTGCACATCGCCGGAATGTACGCCTTCTCGCCGCTGGTGGGCTGGCTCGCCGACCGGCTCGGGCGGATCCCGGTACTGCTGCTCGGCCAGGGCATCCTGCTGGCGGCCGCCGCCACCGCCGGGTCGGCCGGCCACGGCTCGCCGATGGTGACGGTGGGCCTGGTGCTGCTCGGGCTCGGCTGGTCCTTCGGCCTGGTCTCCTGCTCCGCGCTGCTCGCCGACGCGCTGGAACCCGCCGTCCGCCCCGGTGCGCAGGGCGCCACCGACCTGACGATGAACCTCGGCGGCGCCGCAGCGGGCGCGGCGTCCGGTGCGCTGCTCGCCGCGGTGGGCTTCGCCGGCCTGAACGTGTTCGCCGCCCTGTTCACCCTGCCCGTGCTGTTCCTCGCCTGGCGGGCCCGCCGGCTGCCGCCCGCCTGAGGCCCCCTGAAAACCCGTTGTGCGGCGCCGCGCCCCGCCGCAAGGATGTCTGACCGCGGGGAAGGCGGGATGGGCGCGACGGGACGGGCGATGGCTGCGGCATTCTGCTGGATGGACCTCTAGACCGGGGACGTGCCGGGCACGTCCGCCTTCTTCGGTGCCCTCCTCGGCTGGCGCCTGACCGCTCCCGAGCCGGGCAGCGGGCCGGGTGCGGTCCACGCGGAGGGCGTGCACATCGGCGGGGTCAGCGACCTCTCGGCTCCCGTCTATCCGCCGGGCCTGCCCGACAACGTCGCCTTCTACATCGGGGTCGGCGACGCCGATGCGATGACCGCGCGGGCCGAGGCGGCGGGAGCGCACGTCGTGGTCCCGCCGTTCGACGCCGGAGGCCTGGGCCGGGTGGCCACCCTCATCGATCCGGTGGGCGCGGCGTTCTCACTCTGGGAGGGGCGCGCCTTCCGCGGCTGGACGGAGCCGGCCCGCACCCTGCTGGCCTGCGCCGACCCGGAGCGCGCTGCGTCGTTCTACGCGCGCCTGGCCGGCAGCGGGGAGCCGGGCCGCGCCCCGCGGGGCCCTTGATCGCGGCCGCAGATGCCGGTCCGGCCGCCGGGGGAGGGGGAGCGGGCGGGCCGGCGCCCGCCTGGACGCTGGTGGTGGAGGCGGACGGTGCCGCCGGGCTGGCCCGCCGGGCGCGGCGGCTGGGCGGGACGGCGCGCCCGGCACCGTGGGCCGATGGAGCCGGTGCGGCGGTGCGGCGGTGCGGGGAGCGGTCGAGGTGGCGGCCCCCGCCGGGGCGGCGGTCATCGCGGTGGAGCGGGCAGCGGTGCCGGACGGCGGGTGAGCCGCGCGCCGGGGCAGCGCGGACCGCTGCTGCGCTGCGGCGGGGTGCTGCCGCCGGGCTCGGGGGAGCCGTGCGCTGGGGCGGCCCGGTTCCGGAGGGGGCAATCGTCCGCGCGCGCCGGCGGTCAGGGCGCCAGCGAGGGGTCGCGGATCCACTCCTGGAGTTCGGAGGTGCGGTCGCGGTCGCACTTGAGCGGGCAGGTGGTGCAGAAGCCGTGCTCGGAGTCGTCCTTGTAGTCGAAGCAGCAGGTGCCGCGGACCGCCCAGGTGCCGCGGGGGTGGTCGCCCTGGAAGGGGAAGAGGCGGGGGCGCGCCCGCGTGATGGCGCCGGCTGCGGTGAGCGCGTCGCCGTAGGAGCACGCCAGCTCCCAGGCGGACTCGGCGTCGTGGCCGAGGAAGCGCGCCGGGTTGAGCATGTAGAAGTGCGCGGTGTCGACGACCCAGCCCCACAGGGTGCGCAGCCCGACCCGGGTGTGCGCGTGCACGGCCTGCACGATCGGCGCGAACGCCGCCACGGCGTGCTCGGCCGCCATCCGGACCAGCGCGTCGCGGTCCTCGGCGACGATGCTGCGCGGGTGGTGGGCGGCGACGTCGTCCGGCAGGACCGCGGTGCGGTCGCCGGTGACGGTGGGGGTGCCGAAGCCCTGCGTCGACAGCCAGGGGAACCACAGGTGCGATGCGTCGAGCAGGGGGGCGCGGCCGGTGAGGTAGATCGAGGCCGAGACCAGGAAGATCGGCTCGCGCAGGGTGGCCCTCAGGAACGCGGTGGCCGCGGGCAGCCGGTGCTCCGGGCCGCCCGCCTCCGTCATCCGGTCGAACAGGCGCGGCACGTCGCCGGCGGCGACCATGAGGTCGGTGCGGTACCACTGCTCGGTGGCGGCGTGCGCGGTGCCCGTGGACACCTCGGGCGTGCGCAGGTCCGGCAGCGGGGAGAACTTGAGCGGGACGCACGCGTCGACCACCGCGCGGAGCGGATGCGGGGCCAAGGGCATACGGAGCCGTCCTTCTGCACGAGCAGTGGCGTAGGGCGAAACGGGTCCGGCAGGCGCACGGGAACGCCGGAGTCCCGGCCGCGCTGCCGTCACTTAGATGAGGCTACCCTAATGATCTTCGAATGATCAATCGCCCGGTGCGTGTTTCCTCTTCGGTGGGACGCGCGCCGGCGCGCCGAGGGTTGCTCCCGCGCCCGGGCGCGAGGCCGGCGGGCTCCGGCGCGCCCGCGGCATCCGGGCGCGCCGCAGCAGGTCAGTCGCGCAGCGAGCGGAACCGGCGCACCGACAGCGCCGCGCACACCGCGGTGATCGCCGCCGGCCAGGCCACCGCCAGCAGCAGGGCGTTCTCGCGCGGCCACGCCCCCGCGGCGGAGCCCGCGCCGAGCAGCTCCCGGGTCGCGTCGATCGTGGCCGAGAGCGGGTTCCACTCGGCGACCGTGCCCACCCATCCCGGCATGAGCGCCGGATCGAGGAACGCCGTGGAGAGCACCGTCAGCGGAAAGGTCAGCGGATAGACGATCATCGACGCCGTGTCCGGGTTCCGCACGGCGAGTCCGAGCAGGATCCCGGCCCAGATGAACGCCATCCGCAGCAGCAGGACGAGCGCCACCGCGCCGAGCATCCCGCCGGGGCCGGCGTCGATGGACCAGCCCATCAGCAGGCCGGCGCCCACTACCGGGACGATTTCCACGGCGGCCTTCAGGGTGTCGGCGGCGGCGCGGCCGGTGAGCAGCGCCGATGGCGCCATCGGCAGCGAGCGGAACCGGCCCATCACGTCCCGGCCGGCATCGACCGCGACGCCGGCCGCGGTCCCGCCGACGCCGTTCAGCATCACCATCGCGATCAGCCCGGGCATGAGGAAGGACCGGTAGGCGTCGACGTCGCCGCCCGGTGCGAGCGCATCGCCGAAGACGAAGCCGAACAGCAGCATCATCATCAGCGGGATGAGGGCGCTGATCAGGCTCTCGAACGGGTTGCGGACGGCGTGCAGCAGGTTGCGGCGCAGCAGTACCGCCGCGTCGGCCAGCGGCCGCCCCTGCGCCGGCGGGGGCGCCGTGGCGGGCGCGGTGTCCAGGGCGGTCATGCGTCCTCCTTCGCGGAAACGCGCTCGGGGGCGGCCGGCGCCGCAGGCGCGGCGGCGCCGGTGAGTGCCAGGAAGGCTTCGTCCAGGTCGGGCCCGCGCACCGCGAGGTCGTCGGGAACGAGGCCGGCGGCGTCCAGGGCGCGGACCGCGGCCATCAGTGCCGCCATCTTCTCCGTGGCCGGCAGCACCACCCTGCGGCCCTCGTGCTCCGCACCGAGCGGGGCGAGCACCGCCGCGGCCGCCGCGGCCTCCCCGGGGCCGGCGAACCCCGCCTCGATCCGGGCCGGGCCGGACTGGGCCTTCAGCTCCTCCGGAGTGCCCTCGGCGACCACCCGGCCGCGGTCGATCACCGTGACGCGGTCTGCGAGCCGGTCGGCCTCCTCCAGGTACTGGGTGGTGAGGAGCACGGTCGTGCCGCCCCCGACCAGCTCGCGCACCAGGTCCCACACGTCGGCGCGCGCGGCCGGGTCGAGGCCGGTGGTGGGCTCGTCGAGGACGAGGAGGCGCGGCTGCTGCACGGTGCCCGCGGCGATGTCGAGCCGGCGCCGCATGCCGCCGGAGTACTGCGCCGGGGTCTTGTCTGCGGCGCCGGCCAGGCCGAACCGCTCCAGTAGCTCGCCGGAGCGCTGCCGCGCCTGGCGCGCACCGAGCCCGGACAGGCGCCCGAACAGCTCCAGGTTCTCCCGCCCGGTCAGCAGCTGGTCGAGGGCGGCGAACTGCCCGGTCAGGCCCAGCCGGCTGCGGACGGCCGGTGCATCAGCCGCCGCGTCGCGGCCCAGGACGCGCACCGTTCCGGCGTCGTAGCGCGCGAGCGTGGCGGCGATGCGGACGATGGTCGTCTTTCCCGCGCCGTTGGGGCCGAGGAGCGCGTGGACCGTGCCCGGGCGCACGGTGAGGTCGATGTGGTCGAGGACGCGGTGGCGCCCGTAGTTCTTGCACAGGCCGCGGATCTGTACGGCGGCCGGTTCGGCGTCGGCCGATGCGGTGGCGGACACGGAGGCCTCCTATCTGTGTATCTCATACACTTAATAGTGTAACTAATACACGGTTCGATGGCGTGCGGCAACCCGCGGGCTGGTGGGGCGGGCAGGGAAGGGGCCTAGGCTGGGAGCGCGACCGACAACCGGATGGGGATATGGCGAGCCAGGGAACGCACCGGGGTGGCAGTGCAGAGGCCGGCGCCGAGCGCGGCGGCCCGTCGACGCTCGATCTGCTGTGGGGGGAGGGCGGGCGCCCCAGGCGCGGACCCAAGCCCAAGCTCGACACCGGCCGCATCGTGGCCGCGGCCATCGGCATCGCCGACGCCGAGGGCCTCGATGCGGTGACCATGCAGCGGGTGGCCGGCGACCTCGGCTTCACCACCATGTCGCTCTACCGCTACGTGTCGGGCAAGGAGCAGCTGGTCGAGCTGATGTCCGACAGCGCGATCGGCGAAGCGCCGGAGGCCGACCCCGCGGCCGATTGGCGCGACGAGCTGCGCACCTGGTGCCGCGCGCTCTACCGGCGCGGCCTGCGGCGCCCCTGGGTGCTCAGCGCGCCCATCTCCACGCCGCCCCGCGGCCCGGTGCGGCTGACCTGGCTCGACCGGGCGCTCGGAGCCCTGGACCGGGCCGGGGTCGACGCGGCGAGCGCGATGTCCCTGGCGAGCTTCCTGAGCATCTCGGTGATGTCCATGGCCCGGCTCGACCACGACCTGCAGCGGGCCGCCGCAGCAGCCGGAGCGACCGCGGGCGAGGCCGACGACGCCTATGCCGGCATCCTGGCCCGCGCCGCGGGCACCGGCCGCTACCCGCACATCGCCGCCCTCCTCGCCGCCGACCTCGCCTCCCTGCCCGACCCGTCCTGGGATCCCGCCGCCGCCCTGTCCCCGGAAACCTCCTTCGCCCTCGAGCGCCTGCTCGACGGCGTCGAATCGTTCGCGGCGCAGCAGGGCTGACCCCGGTCGCGGCCGCGCGCTGCCGCGCGGGCGGGGCCGGTGCGCGGCCGAGCGGAAGGCCGCGGCCGGCGAGGGGGCGCGACCTGCGCCTGTGCTCGGCGGAGCCGGCCGGTGGGCCTGCGCCGCCGGGCGCCGCACGCGGAGCCCGCCGATCGGAGCCCGGCCCGCGGGCCCCGCGGCGTAGGCCGCCCCGCGTCACACGGCGGACAGGGCCAGGGCGAGGCCGAAGCCGGTGAGGCCGACGGCGCCGGCCGTGTCGAGGGTCTGGCGGACGCGGCGGCGCTGGAGGAAGGCGGAGAGGGCGCCGATGCCGGTGACATAGGTGCTCCACCAGGCGATGCTGATGCCGATCAGGGCGGCGCCGAGGACGGCGGTCTGGAACGCGGCCGCCTCCGGGTGGGACACGAACTGGGGCACGATCGTCACGAAGACGGCCGGCACCTTCGGGTTCAGGAGGTTGTTCAGGACCCCCTGGGCGTAGGGCGGACCGCCGCGGGGCGGAGGGGCGGCCGCGGCATCGGCTGCTGCGCTGCGGCGGCGGGCGCGCAGTACTCCGGCGAGTGCGCTGAGGCCGAGGTAGAGGAGGTAGGCGGCGCCGGCGATGCGCAGTACGAACAGCGCCTCGGGATGCTCGGCGAGCAGGACCGCGAGACCCGCTGCCGACAGCAGCGACCAGGCCGCGAGGCCGGTCACGGAGCCCGCCGCGGTGGCCCAGCCGGCGGTGCGGCCGGCCCGCACCGTGTTGCGGGTGATCAGGATGAAGTCCGGGCCGGGCAGCACTGTGACCAGCACCCCTGCGGCGATGAACCCTGCCAGGTGCTCCGGAAGCGGCACCCCGGCCCCCCTTCATATCCCGTGCGCTGACCGCACGCCCACCCCGGATTCCGGTGTCCGTGCGGGAGGAGCCCTGGGGAACCGTTCAATCAACGGGAGTTACGGCTTAATTATGAATGACCAGCAATGTATGCGGCAAACTGGCGTGTTATATTCGGCGAATGACCGAAAAGGCCGCACTTGATACGGTGGACTTGCGCATTCTGCGGGTTCTGCAGAACGATGCACGGATGACCAACCGCGACCTGGCCGCGGAGGTCGGTATCGCGCCCTCGACCTGCCTGGACCGGGTGGGCCGGATGCGGGCGGCCGGCGTGATCGAGGGGTACCGGCTGCGCGTCTCGCCGGAGGCGCTCGGGCTGCCCATCCAGGCGTTTTTGAGACTGCGCACCCAGCACAGCCGCGAGGTGGTGGCGCCGCTCACCGAGCACATCCTGTCCCGGCCCGAGACGCGGGCGCTCTACAACATCGCCGGCGTCGACGACTTCCTGGTGCTCGTGGCCTGCGCCGATGTCCCGTCGCTCCAGCGGCTGGTCTTCGACGACCTCGCCGACCGCGAGGAGATCCTGCAGATCCAGACGATGCTGGTGTTCCAGGAGTGGGAGGGCGGGCCGCTCCTGCCGCCCGGCGCCGAGGGGTGAGGGGGCCAGCGCCTGACGTGCGCTTCCCTGCGCCAACCCTTGCCTGAGTGCCACTTTGGGCTGCCCGCGGCGGAAGCTATTCGTTGCTTGACCGCCGCCGCGGGCCGCCTGAACCATGTGGAGCGTGCGCAGCCCAAGCGTCACGAATGACCGCTTCGCCCGTTCTGCGGTGGACACCGTCCATGGCCGGCCGGTCCCCGACCCGTACCGGTGGCTTGAGGACGGCGAGAGCACCGGCACCCGCCGCTGGCTCGCCGACCGCGAGCGCGCATTCGCCGCCGCCCGCGCGTCCTGGCCGCTGCGCGCCCGGCTCGCCGCCGACATCGCCTCCCTCGCGGCCGCCGACCAGTGGTCTCCGCCGGTACTGCGCGGCGGTGTTGCCGCGGCAGCCTTCCGTCCCGCCGGCGCCGAGCACCCGCGCCTCGTCGCCAGAGCCGCGCCGGACCCCGATGCCACCCCGCCGATGGGGACCGCAGCGCTGAACACCCGGGCCCAGGCCCCGCCGCCGGCCGAGGGCGCCCACCGCCGGCCGGATCCCGCCGGGGCGGGACGGGGTTCCTGGCGCGTTCTCTACGACCCTGCCGAGGCCGACGCATCGGGCAGCACCACCCTCGACGCCTGGGAGCTCTCGCCGGACGGGCGCCTCGCGGCGGTGCAGACGTCGGCCGGCGGGACGGAGCGCGGTGCCCTGCAGGTGCTGTGCACGAGCACGGGACGCCCGGTCGAGGAGCCGATCGGGGGCCTGCGGTACACGGCGGTGGCGTGGCTTCCGTCCGCCGACGCCTTCTACTACGTGCGCCGCGACGGGCACGGTGCCGGGATCCGACTGCACCGGGTGGGCGGCGGGGACGTCCCGGTCCGGGAGCGCGCCACCCAGCGCTCGGTGCCCGGCGTGCGGCTGCTGGGCGGCCGCTGGCTGCTCGCTTCAGAGAGCCACGGCACCGGCCACCGCACCGACCTGTGGTGCGCCGACCTGTCCCGCCCCGGCGCCGCAGAAGCGCCGCAGTGGGTCCCGATCCAGGTCGGTGAGGAAGCCGAGACCACCGCAGACCTGGGGCCGGACGGCCTCCTCTACCTCCGCACCACACTGGGTGCGCCGCGCCGGCGGATCTGCGCCGTCGACCCGGCGGCCCCGGTCCCGCCCGCCCAGTGGCCGACCGCGGTAGCCGAGGACCCCGGAGCCACGCTGGACGGCTTCACCGCCGCCGGCGCGCCGGAGCAGCCGACCCTGCTGCTGGCGCGCACCCGGCTGGGCATCAGCACCCTCACCGAGCACGACGCCCGCACCGGGCGCCCGCTGCGCACCGTTCCGCTGCCCGCGGAGGGCATGGTCTCGGCGCTGGCCTCCGACGGCCGCGGCGGCGCGGTGTTCTGCTTCGCCGACGTCGCTGCGCCGCAGCGGGTCCTCGCCCTGCCGGCGGGCTCGCGCGCGCCGCGGCTGTGGCCGGAGCCGGCCGCAGCGCCGGCCGCCGGG
>NZ_BAAGXT010000067.1:0-22374 GCF_054779695.1 Nocardiopsis coralliicola
ATGTCGTTCTGTGAGCCAAGGAGTTGGTTGCATTCGTTGTCTTCCTAAGACCGCTTGGCCTCCGACTTCGCCGCGCCGGCGGCCAGCGACGCCGCCAGCGCCCGCCCGGCGCCGGCGAGGCTGTCCCGCCCGTGCGCGGCGCGCACGGCCCACGCCAGCAGTGCGGCTCCCAGCGTGAGGCCGGCAGCGGTACCCAGGCCCAGCCCCGCGACAGCCAGTCCCGGGCCGGCCGCCGCGACGGCCGCCGCCGACACCGCCATCACCGCGACCCAGCCCGCGACCTGGGCGGCCGCGGCCTCCCGGCCGCGCTGGGCGGCGTAGAGGGCCCGGCTGAGCAGCGCGACCAGGCTGAAGCCGACGATGCCCGCCGCGTACAGCGGCAGCGCCCGCTCCAGCGGCTGCGGGTCGCTGTTCGCCAGCAGCCGCGCAGCCGGCTCAGCGCAGGCGGCGAGCGCGGCGGCCAGGGCCGCGGTCACCAGGACGGTGGTCCGCACTCCGGCGGCGAGGACACCGCAGAAGCCCGCCGTGTCGCCGTTGCCGTACCGCACGGACAGGGCGGTGAACGCGCTGGTGGCGATGGGGACGGCGACCACCCCGTAGGGGAGGCTGAACAGCGACCAGGCGTAGTTGTAGAGCACCGCCGCGCCGGCGCCGCCGCCCCAGTTGGCCAGGGCCACCGCAAGCAGGAGGCTGAACTGCATGGCCACCAGCGGCAGCAGCGCCGCGGCGGCCAGTGCGCGGACCCGGGCCCCGACCCCGGGCGGGAAGGTGAGCCGCGGCCGCAGTCCGATCCTGAGCCGCAGCGCCGGGCCCAGGGCGGTCAGGAACAGCGCCGCGACGCCCAGTGTCGTGCCGGCCGACAGGGTCAGCTCGGCCGCGGCGGACAGGGCGGCCGGGTCGCCGCGGGCTGCCCCGCCCACGGGGACGAACACTGCATAGGCGCCGATCACCACCAGGCTGGACACCAGGGGCGCGGCCGCAGGAGCGAGGAACCGCCGGTGCGCCTGCAGGATGCCGTACAGCACCGCGGCCAGCGCGTAGAAGGCGATCTGGGGGGCGAAGACGGCGAGGAACCGGGCCGCGAGGCCGAGTACGGCGCCGCCGTCGCAGCCGCTCAGGTCGCCGAGCATGAGGGCCATCGCGGGCAGCGCCAGGGCAGCGAGCAGGACGCTCACCGGGACGGCGGCCAGCACCACCCAGGTGACCAGGGCAGAGGCGATCTGCCGGACCTCGTCCCGGCCGTCCGCACCGCGGGCTGCGGCGGGTGCGAGCACCGGGACGACCATGCCGGCCAGCGCGCCGCCGATGACGATCTCGAAGAGCACGGTGGGCAGCTGGTTCGCCGTCACGTAGGCGGTGCCGACGCAGGTGTCGCCCACGGTCTGGGAGAACACCACGGTCCGCGCGAACCCGGCCGCCCGCGCCCCGAGCGTCACCACCGCAATCAGCGCCGCCGCCCCCGCCACCCCCGCGCCGACCCGCCGCCAGTCCACACCGCTCCGTCCGCTCGGCTCCCGAACCGCCTCTGCGCCCCCGCCCCGATGCTGCCGCCCATCCCCGCGCCGCGCACCGCCGACGCGCGGCGCACCGACCAGACCGCGCCCCGCCGCCCTCCCGGAACCGGCCGCCCGGAACAGGCCGGCCGAGCCGGACTGCAGCCCCCGCCCTGGCTCCCGACCCGTCCGCCCGCTCCGCGGCCGTGTGCCCGGCACCCCGGCTCGACGCGCAGCCCGCACCGCAGCTCGCCGCAGACCCGCCCCGAGCCCGGGCAGCGCCCGGAGGAACCGACCGGCCTCGACCACCGCGGCCCCGGCCCTGCTGCTGCCGGCGGCCCTGTTCCGCTCTCCCGCGCTGCCGCACCGCACCCCCGCCGCACTCGCCGGGGCCCGCCGGCGCCCCGCGCAGCCGCGCCCGTTCGCCCGGGCTACCGGGATGTCCCCGGCCGGTGCTGCCCGGCGCTGCTGTGCAGACGCCGGGCAGGAGCTACGCCGTTCCGGCCGCGGCCCGGGGCGCGCCGGATCCGACCGGCGGTTCCGGTTCCCGGGACGGCCCGGGCACGGCCGGCGGCGGCTCCGGAGCCGCGGTGGCGGAGCCGCCGCGGCGGCCGGCGTCGTCGATGCGGCGGAGCAGCGGGATGCGGCGGATGACGGCGGAGAAGCTCACCGCTTCGCTCGCGGCGGTCAGTGCGATGACGCCCGCCAGGAGTGCGGCGCGGGCCGGGCGGGGCAGCGACGCCGCAGCAGCCGTACCCAGCACGGCGCCCATCGCGTTGGCCCCGGTGTCGCCGAGCATCGCCCGCTCGGCGAGGTCCTCGGGCAGCAGCGCGGCCGCGGCGCCGCACACCGCCGCCGACGCCCCGCCGGCCGGTCCGCCCAGTCCCGCCGCGCCGGCGGCCAGCGCCACCTTCGCCGCGCGGCCGGGGCGCAGGTCGAACAGGTTGACCAGGTTCGCGCAGCCGGCGATGAGCGCACCGTCGAGCACGATGCCGGCGCGCCTGCGGCCCAGCCGGGCGGGCGCGGCGCAGCCGGTCGCGCCGGCCCCCGCAGCCTTGACCGCGCCGGTGGTCGGCGCGCCGCGGGCCAGCGACGCCAGGTGGCCGCGGAAGCCGCGGGCGCCGCCGTTTCCGGACACGTCGTCGTAGGCGCCGAAGCCGGCCGCGCCGGCGGCCGCGGTGAGTGCGGCCGCGCGCACCCGTCCGGGCATGCCCGGTGCCGCGGCAACGCCGGCGCACACCCCGGCGGCCAGCGCCGGGCCGGCGAACAGGGTGACCTCTGCACCGCGGAAGTTGGTGCGGACCCAGCGGCGGCGGGCCCGATCCGAAGGGGCGTAGCAGAGCCGGGCCGCGCCGGCGGCGGCAGCGGCGCCGCCCCGGACGGCGGCGGATCGGGCGGCAGGGCGCATGGCGCCTCCCTTCGTCGAGTGCCCGGCGCCGCTGCGCGGTGCGGGCGGGCCCGGCGGGCCGGTTCGGGAAGGGGGCGGGCTGCGGGGGGCGGGTGCCGCCCTACCGGGGGCGGCGGCCGTCGGGGGTTCCGGGCGGCTCAGGGGCGGTCGGGCGGCGACCGGCGGTCGGATCCGCGGTCCTGCTCATCGCTGTCGTGCCGCTCCGGCAGTGGATCGGGGACGAAGCCCTCCGCGCCGTCGCCGACCCCGAAGTGGCCGCTGCCGCCGTCGGCCGCCGCTGCCACGGCGAGTACAGCCGCCACATCGCCGGCGGGGCGGCCGGCCGCGTCGGCGGTGGCCAGGCCGGTGTCCTCGGTACGGGCGCGGGCAATGGCGCCACCCGGTCCGGCGGCCTCCGGCGGACCGGCGAGCACGGTGCCGCCGCCGGCCGCGCGGGTGGCGGCGTCGACAGCGCCGGCGACCGACAGCAGCGCGCTGACCGAGCGCTCGGGCTGGTCTCCGCCGGTCGCGGGCGGCGCCACCAGCACCGCGGAGGACGCGGAATCGGCGGGCGATCCGGTGATGGCGACCAGGCCGGCCTCGCTGAACCCGGAGAGCACCGCGGCACCGTCCAATCCCTGCCCGCCCCCGTCTTCGGACGCCTCAGCGTCCTCTTCACCGTCCTCGCCGGTGCGGTCGTCGGACACGGCCTCGGCGAGCAGCCACCCCGCGCGCTCATAGGGGCCGTCGCCCTGCGGCTGGACGCCGTCGGCGAGCTGGTCGGTGAGCTCTTCGACGAAGGTCGCCTGGCGGGCGTCGGCGAAGGAGTCGTTGAACGCGATCCGGCCGTGCACGGTGCCGCCGGCCTGCTCGATCCGGCGCTGCAGGCTGTCCGGCAGCTCCTCATCGGCGCCGGGAGCGGTGAACAGCACCACGTCGGCGCCCTCCAGGCGCCCGTCGAGCACGTCGCTGGCCGCAGCGGCGGCGAGCGCGTCGGAGCCGGCGCTGAAGGACTCGGCGCTCTCCTTCTCGACCCGCAGCACCTCGCTCTGCTCGCGCAGGTCGGAGGTCTCCGAGCGGAGCGTGTTGAGCAGCGGGTCCTGCAGCATCGTGGTGCCCAGCGCCAGGCCCACGGTGAGGGCGAGGAACACGGCGACGATGGAGACCAGGTGGTACCGGAAGTCGATCATGGGAACAGCCCCGTCACCCAGTAGAGGAACGCGTCCCAGCGCGCGGCGGCGCTGATGAGGAAGATCTGGCCGGCCGGCGAGCTCCACGCGGCCACCAGCACCGCGAGCAGCGAGGCGGCGGCCAGGGCCAGCAGCGACCACGGCGAGATGCGGCTGCGGTAGAGCCGGCTGACGCCCTTCGCGTCGACGAGCTTGCCGCCCACCCGCAGCCGGGTCAGGAACGTACTGGCCATGCCGGCGCGGCCCTTGTCCAGGAACTCCTCGAGGGTGGCGTGGGTGCCGACGGCCACGATCAGCGCGGCGCCGGAGTCGTCGGCGAGCATCATCGCGACGTCTTCGCTGGTGCCGGTGGCAGGGAAGACGACCGCTTCGCGGCCGAGGTCGGTGAGCCGCTTCAGTCCGGGCGCGCTGCCGTCCCGGTAGGCGTGCACGACGAGCTCCGCCTTCCCGGCCAGCACCCGGTCGGAGACCGAGTCGAAGTCGCCGACGATGATGTCGGCCCGGTAGCCGGCCTCCACGAGCGCGTCGGCACCGCCGTCGACACCGATCAGCACCGGCCTGTACTCGCGGATGTAGGGCCGCAGGGCGGCGATGTCCTCCCGGTAGTGGTAGCCGCGGACCACGATGAGGACGTGCCGGCCCTCGATGGGGGTGCTGATGCGCGGTACGCCGACGCCGTCCAGCAGGAGCGCGCGCTCCCGGCGCAGGTACTCCATCGTGTTCGCGGCGAACGCCTCCAGCTGGACCGAGAGCCCGGCGCGGGCCTCCTCCATGGCGGCCTCGACCGACGCGGCGTCCTGCACGGTGCCGCGTGCGACCGGCGTGCCGTCCCGGGTGAGGGCGCCGCCGTCGTAGTGGAGCACCTCGCCCTCGCGGACCCGGGCGAACACTTCGGGGTCGACCTCGTCGACGAGCGGAACCCCGGCCTCGATGAGCAGCTGCGGACCGAGGTTGGGGTAGCGGCCGCTGATGCTGGTCGCGACATTGAGGACAGCCCTGACGCCGCATCCCACGAGCGCTTCGGCGCTGACCCGGTCGAGGTCGACGTGGTCGATCACGGCGATGTCGCCGGGCCGCAGCCGCTTCGTCAGGTTCTTGGTGCGCCGGTCCGCCCGCACCGGGGCGTCGATCCCCGACGAGCCGTCGGACCTGGCGCGACGGAGCCGTGGGAAGCGGGCGCCGAGCGCCTCGGGGACCTTCATTGCTCGCATCTTGCCAGAGCGCCGCGGTCAACTCCCCTGACACACCGTTACATGGCGTGTTCATTACGTGTCGGCATTGCGCGAGCCGAAACTCCCGCAGACCTTCACCCGAAACCCGTCCGAGCGGGGGCTTTGCGCGGCATCGGGCGCCGGCGTGCGGCTCCGGCTGCCACGCCGGCCGCGGAGGGCTGCGGCAGCGGCCGCCGGGCTGCCCGTGGCGGGAACTGCTGCCGGGGCCGCCGGAAGCGCACGCCGCCGCCGGCCGGGCGGCTGCGCCGGTGCACGGCTCCGCCGGCGTTCACCCGCCGGCCGGGCGGCTGCGCCGGTGCACGGCTCCGCCGGCGTTCACCCGCCGGCCGGGGCGGGGCCCGCCGGGCCCGGGGCCGCGAACCCGCTGAACGAGCGGGGCGGCGTCCGCCCGCTGCGCGCATGCGGGGCCCCCGGCGAAAGGAGAAGGCGCCGGACCGGCGGCGTTCAGTCGCCGTCGGCCTCGGCCATGGCGAGGAGTTCCTCGGCGTGCGCGCGGCCGAGCTCGGAGTCCTCCAGGCCGGCGAGCATACGGGAGAGTTCCCGGGCGCGGCCGCCGCGGTCGAGGCGGGCCACGCCGCTCTCGGTCACCAGGCCCTCCTCGGACTTCTGGACCACCAGGTGGTTGTCGGCGAACGCCGCCACCTGCGGCAGGTGGGTGACGACCACGACCTGGGCGCGCCGGGCGAGCTTGGCCAGGCGGCGGCCGATCTCCACCGCGGCCTTGCCGCCGACGCCGGCGTCGACCTCGTCGAACACGAACGTCGGGACCGGGTCGGCGCCGGCGAACACCACCTCGATCGCCAGCATCACCCGGGACAGCTCGCCGCCCGAGGCGCCCTTGTGCAGCGGCAGGGCCGGGGCGCTCGGGTGCGGCGCCATCAGCAGCTCGATGTCGTCCCGGCCGTGCGGCCCGAAATCCTCCTGCTCGGTGATCCGCACCTCCACCCGGGCGTGCGGCATCGCCAGCGCCGTCAGCTCCTCGGTGACCGCGGCGCCGAACCGCTCCGCCGCGGCGGTGCGGTCCGCCGTCAGCTCGCCGGCGAGCCGGTCCAGCTCCCCGGCGAGCTCGGCCTCCTCGGCGCGCAGCGCCTCGCCGCGGTCGCCGTCGGCGTCCAGTTCGGCCAGGCGCTTCGCGGACTCCTCCGACCAGGCGAGCACGTCGTCGACGGTCTCGCCGTACTTGCGGCACAGCTGGGTGAGGGCGGCGCGGCGCTCCTGCACCGCCGCCAGCCGCGCCGGGTCGGAGTCAACCGACTCGGCGTAGGACGCCAGCTCGGTGGCGACGTCGCCGAGCAGGTAGGAAACCTCGTCCAGCCGCTCGGCGACGGCCGCCATCTGGGCGTCGTGCTCGCTCACCGCGCCCACCGACTGGCGGGCCGCAGCCAGCAGTCCCACCGCGTCGGCCTGCACCTCGGCGGCCGACGGGTCGCCGGTGAGCGCCTCGTGCGCGGTCGTCGCGGCGACCCGCAGCGCGTCGGCGTTGGACAGCCGGGTGTCCTCGGCCAGCAGTTCGGCGTCCTCGCCGGCCACCGGCTCGACAGCGGCGATCTCCTCCACGCCGAACCGCAGCAGGTCGGCCTCCTGAGCCCGCTCGCGGGCGCGCTCGGTGATCTCGGCGAGCGCCTCGGCGACCTCGCGGTGCCGGCGGTAGGCGGCGCTGTAGGCGGCCAGGGTGCGCCCGAGCTCCGGCCCGGCGTACCGGTCCAGCGCCCCGCGCTGGCGCTCGGTGCGCAGCAGCCGCTGCTGGTCGGACTGGCCGTGTACGGCGATCAGCTCGTCGGCGAGGTAGGCGAGCAGGCTGACCGGCGCCGACCGGCCGCCCATCGTCGCGCGCGAGCGGCCCTCCGCCGATACGCTGCGGTTCAGGATGAGCACGCCGTCGTCCAGCTCACCGCCGCCTTCGGCGACGCGCTCGGCGACCCGGCCGTCCTCGGCGACGGTGAGCCGCCCCTCGACCAGCGCGCGGTCGGCGCCCGGCCGGACCCGCTGCGGGTCGGCGCGGCCGCCGAACAGCAGGCCGAGCCCGGTCACCACCATGGTCTTGCCCGCCCCGGTCTCACCGGTGACGGCGGTGAACCCGGGCGACAGCTCCAGAACTGCGTCGTCGATCACGCCCAGTCCCCGGATGCGGACTTCTTCGAGCACCGAACCCTCTCCCGCGTCGCGTACCGCTCGTGCCGATCCGCTCTCCGTGCGGGTCACAGGTCGCGCTCGGCGCGGCCCCGCCACCCGGCAACCGGCAGGCCGAACTTGGCTACCAGCCGGTCGGTGAACGGCGCCCGCTGGAGGCGCGCGAGGCGCACGGGGATGTCCCCGCGCGTCACTTCGATGCGCGCCCCGGCGGGCAATTCGACCATACGGCGTCCATCGCACCAGAGCACGCCCTCCGGGGTGTCCGGGACGATCTCGAAGGCAACCAGCGACTCCGGCGCAACCATGACGGGCCGCGCGAACAGGGCATGCGCACTGATCGGCACGACCAGCAGCGCCTCCACTTCCGGCCACACGATCGGCCCTCCGGCGGAGAACGCGTGCGCGGTGGACCCGGTCGGAGTGGCGCACACCACCCCGTCGCAGCCCCAGCGGGACAGCGGACGGCCGTCGATCTCCAGGACGGTGTCCAGCATCCGGCGGGCGGTCGCCTTCTCCAGGGTCGCCTCGTTCAGCGCCCAGGTGCGCGTCGGCGGACGGCCGGCGTCGCGGCCGCCGTCGTACACGGCGACGTCGAGCGTCATGCGCTCCTCGACGATGTAGCGGCGCTCGACGACGCTGCGCACGGTGGCGGTGAGGTCTTCGCGCTCGGCCTCGGCGAGGAAGCCGACGTGGCCGAGGTTGATGCCGAGCAGCGGTGCGCCCGCCGGCCGGGCGATCTCGGCGGCGCGCAGCAGGGTCCCGTCGCCGCCGAGCACCATGACCAGCTCGGCGCCTTCGGCCGCGGCCGGGCCGCTGACCGGCTCGACCGGGTCGAGGGCGAAGCCGGCCTGCTTGAGCTCGCTGACCTCGGTGTCGAGCATGCGCACGCCCACGCCCGCGGCGGTCAGGCCCTCGTGCACCAGTTGGGCGCTGCGCATCGCCGCCCGCCGCCCGGTGTGGGCGACCAGCAGCACGCTGCGCAGGGGGCCTTCGGGTGCGGGGCCGTTCATCAGCGGCATGCCTTCCTCGGGAGGTCGGTCTCGGTCGGTCGGGATGGTCGCCGCAGCAGCGTCAGCTGGGGCCGTCGGCGATGGCGCGGTCCAGGTCTGCGCCGCGCAGCTCCGGTGCGCCTCTGCGCAGCCAGAGAAAGTACTCCACGTTGCCCGAGGGGCCGGGCAGGGGGCTGGCGGCGACACCCGCGGTGCCCAGACCGAGCCCGGCCGCCGCAGCGGCGACCGAGCGGACGGCGTCGGCGCGCAGTCCGGGGTCGCGGACGACGCCGCCCGCGCCCACCCGCTCGCGCCCCACCTCGAACTGGGGCTTCACCATGAGGGCGTAGTCCGCCTCCGGTGCGGCAGCGCCCGCCAGTGCGGGCAGCACCAGGGCGAGCGAGATGAAGGAGAGGTCGCCGACCACGAGTGAGGCCGGCGGGTCGGCGACCGCGGCGGGGTCGAGGTCGCGGATGTTGCAGCGCTCCAGCACGGTGACGCGGTCGTCGCTGCGCAGCGGCCAGGCGAGCTGGCCGTAGCCGACGTCGACGGCGTAGACCCGTGCTGCGCCGCGGCGCAGCAGCACGTCGGTGAAGCCGCCGGTGGAAGCGCCGGCGTCCAGGCAGGTGCGGCCGGCCGGGTCGATGGCGAACGCGTCCAGGGCACCGACGAGCTTGTGTGCGCCGCGGGAGACGTAGGCGGGGCCGTCGCTGGGCTCCTTGACGACGACCGGCTGGTCGGTGCCGATCTGCGTCGCGGCCTTCTGCGCCGCCATCCCGGACACCCGCACCTGCCCGGCGCCGATGAGTTCGGCCGCGTGGGCGCGGGAGCGCGCGAGCCCGCGCCGGACGAGTTCGGCGTCGAGCCGACTGCGTTTGGCCATCGTGAGTGTTCCGCGCCCCGTCGATTCCGTCAGATTCCGCCCGTGCGGGCCGTCCGCCGTGCCGGCCTCGCCCCGCCGCGCCGCCGGGGCCGGGCGGGCGGGGCCGGGAGTCCGGGGCGGCGGCTCCCCGGGCGTCGGGGCGCCGGACCTGCAGCCCGGAGGTTCCCGCCGCGCGGGCGCCGAGCGCGGACCGGAGCGGAGGTGCGAAGGTGCACCGCCTAGGACGATACCTCGCCCAGCGCCGCAGCCAGCGCGCGGTGGATCTCATCGAAGACCTGCGGGTGCTCCTCGACGGGCACCCCGTCCAGCGCGGCGAGCCGCTCCCGGGTGTGGGCGAGGATCGGCTCGGCGCCGCTGCCTGCGCCCTCCGGGGGTGCGCCGGGGGCGCCGCCGGGGCCCTCTCCGGGCGCGGTGGAGGCGTCGCCGCTCATCGTCAGCCCGCCTTCTTCGCGCCGGACGCGGAGCTCTTCGCCCGCGACTGCGCCTTCTTCTTGGTCCCGGAGCCCTTGCCGGACCCCTTGGCGGGTGCGCGCTTGGCGCCGCCCTTGCCGCCGTGGTCCGCGCCGCCGGCCTCCTGGCCGGCGGCGTCAGCGGTGTCCTCGGCGGCGGTGCTCTGCTCCGGAGCGGTGCCACCGACCGCGGCGGTGTCCGGACCGCTGTCCGCTGCTGCGGGCTGCGCCGGGCCCTTCGCGCCGGCCTGCTCGGCCGCGGTCTCGGCTCCGGGGCCGGCGGCCTCGGCGGCGGAGGGCTCGGCGGCCTCCTCCGGTGCGCCCGCCGGCTCGCTGACCGCCTCCCCGGCGGGCTCGGCTCCGGCCTCCTCCGGCTCCCGCTGGGCCGTACTGACCTGCTCCGGTGCGTCCGCGCCGCCGACGGGGCCGGAGGCGGATTCCGGCGCGGCGGCCTCCGGGGCCTCGGCCAAGGGCGCCGAGGCCGCTGCGGAGCGGGGCGCCGTGGGCGCGGCGCGCGGCGTGCGCAGCGACGACAGCCGCCGCTCCAGCTCGGCGACGCGGCGCGCGAGCCGCTCGTAGTCGGCGCGCGGCACGACGTCCATCCGGTCGAGCGCGCCGGCGACCTCGGCGCGCACCAGGTCGGCGATCGCACCGCGGTTGCCCTGGCTCACCTCGACCAGCTCGTCGGCGAGCTCGCGGATGCGGCGCCCGCCGCCGTCCTCGTCCTCGCCGGAATGGCGGATGAGGACCTTGGCGGCTGCCACCGCGTCGCGGCGGGACAGCTCGGTCAGTCCGCTTGCAGCATCCAGATAGGTGCGCATCGCATCGACGACCATGGTGGGCTCGCTCCTCGCGATCGTTGACTCCCCGGGGCGCGACCAGACCGCGCACGGCCCGATCGTAGCGGCGCACCGGCGCCCCCGCGGCCGAACACGGCGAACCCGGGGCATGCCGGACCCTCGGCGGGCGCCACTGAGCAGCGCGTGCGGACCGCGGGCGGTGTGCCCGCAGGTCTCGGCGGGCCCGCGCCGCGCGAGCGCTAGGCCGCGCTGCAGGCCGGCGCTGGCGGGCCGCCGGGAGGACGCCGCACCGGCCCGATCCGGTGCGCGAAACGGGCGGTGCGGCGAGGCGCTGCCCCGGGCGGTGCGGGATAGTGGGGGGATGACCAGCGTGGAGGAGTGCGCCGCCGCCATCGGGCGCCTGAACGAGCGCATCCGCGAGACCGACGAGGCCGACCGCCGCAAGCACATTGTTCCCCGCACCGTGTCGGTCACCGTCACCGACCTCGACACGGTGTTCGACCTGCGGCTCACCACCGAAGGGCTGAGCGACGTGCGCCCGCGCAGCGCGTCCGAGGACGCGCCGCGGGCCCAGGTCACCGTCCGCATCGGTGCCGACGACCTCGTCGCGATCGCCGACGACCGGCTGAACCCCGCCACGGCCATGCTCACCGGCCGGGTCAAAGTCGAGGCGAGCTTCGGGGACCTGCTGCGCCTCCGCAAGCTGATGTAGCGCCGAGCAGGTGCACTGCGCTTCCCGGCTCATTCGGTGCACGCTTCCGGCGCAGTCGCGCAGGGCTGCGCCGGACCCGGATGGCGACGGGGGGGGCGTCCATGCCGCCTCGGCGTTCGGGGGCAGCCCGATGCGCAGTCCGCGGCGGCCCTCTCCCCCGGCGGGCAGCACCGCCGGTCTCGGCCGGGGCCTCCGGACGGCTGGGGGCTGCGCCGGCATCCGCGGCGCCGATTCGCCTCGGCCGCCCCGGGGTTCCCGCGCACCGCTCCTGGACCGCGGTCAGCTCTTCGCACGCCCGCCCCGCCTCCAGGTCGGCCCGGAGGCAGCACGGCGCTGCGGGTGCTTCGGACCACGGCGGGCGGACCGGGCCCGCCTGCCGCGCTGCGGCGACCTGGGGCTCGGCCGGAGGGCGCGGCGGCGGTGCGGCTGATCGGCAGAGGCGCACGGGTATCGTGCACGAGGGCGCAGGGTGCCCTCGTGCACGACGGCGACCGGGGCGAGGAGTGGCGGAGATGGGCGGCGGCGCACTCGAACTGGCTCCGCTGCGGGGTCTCCGCTATGCCGACTCCGATCCCGGCCCGCTCCTCGAGCGCTCGGCGTTCGACCTCGGCCTCGCCCTGTCGCCCCCCTACGACCTCGTCCGCGCCGACGACTACGCGCGGATGATGCGTGAGGAACCGCACAACGCGGCGCGCCTGACGGCCCCGCCCGACGCAGAGCCCGCGCCCGCCGGCGCGGGCTCCGGGCGCTACGCGCGCGCCGCGGCGACGCTGCGCCGCTGGATGGCCAGCGGCGTCCTGGTACGCGATGCCGAGCCGGCGCTCTACCTGTACGAGCAGACCACCGCCGGCGGCCTCCGCCAGCGCGGCCTCATCGGCGCCCTGCGGCTGCCGGGCGGCGGCCAGGACAGCGTCCAGCCGCACGAGGCGATCGCGGAGGGACCGGTGGTCGACCGGGCGCGGCTGATGGAGGCCGCCCGCGCCAACCTCGAACCCATCCTGCTGCTGTACCGGGGCAGCACGGACGGAGTGCGCGGCGCCGCGTCCCGGGCCGCCGAACCGCCCGCGGACGCTCCCCCGCTGGCCGCCACGACCACCGGCGACGGCACTCGGCACCGCCTCTGGGCGCTGCGCGACCCGGCGCTGCACGCCGCCGTCGCCGCCGACCTCGCCGACCGCAGCGCCCTCATCGCCGACGGCCACCACCGCTACGCCGCATACCGGATGCTGCAGCAGCGCAGCGGATCACCGGGCCCGTGGGACCACGGACTGGCGCTGCTCGTCGACTCCGAGACCTCGCCGCCCCGCCTCGGCGCCATCCACCGGGTGGTGCGCGGCGCTTCGGCCCGCACTGCCGCGCGCGCCGCGGCCCGGGTCGCCCCGGTGGAGGAGCTGCCCTCGGCCGGGGCGCCGGTACCGGACGGGCGCATCATCCTCGACGACGGGCACGACCGGTTCGCCCTGGGCCCGGTCGACGCCGCCGCCCTCGCCGCCGCCTCCCCCGGCCACTCGGCGGAGTGGCGCGCCCTGCCCACCGCCGCGCTGGAGCGCGTGCTCCTACCGCTGTGGGGTGCGGTCGGCCCCGACGTCGAACTCGTCCACGACGACCCGGCCGCCGCGGTCGCTGCCGCGTGCAGCACCCCCGGCGGCGCGACCGCCGTGCTGCTGCCGCCGGTCAGCGTCGAGCAGGTGTACCGGGTCAGCGCGCACGGCGAGCTCACCCCGCGCAAGTCCACCTCGTTCGGCCCCAAGCCGCGCACCGGACTGGTCATGCGCACCTTCGACCCGAACACCCCGCTCACCGAGGACCGATGACACTCTCCACCTCCGCCCAGCCGCTCACTGCGCTCTACGACGCCGCCCTCCTCGACCTGGACGGCGTGGTCTACATCGGCCCGCGGGCCGTGCCGGCCGCGCCGGAAGCGGTCGCGAAGGCCCGTGCGGCGGGGATGCGCGTCGCCTTCGTCACCAACAACGCGGCGATGACGCCGTCGGCGGTCGCCCAGCGGCTCAGCGCGCTGGACGTCCCGGCGGCGGCCGGGGACGTCGTGACGTCGGCCGAGGCCGCGGCGCGCCTGGTCGCGGAGCGGTTCGGCGCGGGCGCCCCGGTGCTGGCCGCCGGCGACACGGGGCTGCGGCTCGCGCTGATCCGCGCGGGCCTGCGCCCGGTCACGCGGGCCAGTGCGGACCCGGTCGCCGTGGTGCAGGGGCACGCCGCGCATCTGGGGCGCGACCTCATCGCCCAGGGCGCGCTTGCGGTAAGCCGCGGCGCGCTGTTCGTGGCGACCAACGGGGACGCCACGGCGCCGTCCGCGGACGGCGTGATCCCCGGCAACGGTGCCCAGGCGCAGGTGATCGCCTTCGCCACGGGGGTGGAGCCGGTGGTGGCGGGCAAGCCGATGCGGCCGCTGCACGAGGAGGGAGTGCTGCGCACGGGTGCCCAGGCACCGCTGGTGGTGGGCGACCGGCTCGACACCGACGTACAGGGCGCGGTGGCGCGCGGCGCGGCGAGCATGCTGGTGCTGTCCGGCGTGACAACGCCGCGCGAGCTGCTGGCCGCGCCGGCCGGGCAGCGCCCCGACTACATCGCCTGGGATGTCGCCGGCCTGAACGAGCCCCATCCCGAGCCCGTCGGCTGGCACGCCGCCGAGTCCGGAGGCAGCCTCCGCCTGACCGGCTCCGGTGATCGCCTGGCAGGGCTCCGCGCCCTCTGCGCGGCCGCCTGGTCCTCCCCCGTCCCTCTCGATCCCACTCCGGCCCTCACCACCCTGGGCTGGTAGCCGGGCGGCGGGACTGCAGGCCGCTTTGGCGCGGGCCGCTCCCGGATCAGCGGGCCGCCTGCCCTGCACCGGCACCGCTACGGGTCGCCGGGTTGGAGCCGGCGGACACCGACGGCTTCGACCTCAAGCACGCCGCCGGACAGGCCGCGGGACCGGCGGAAGCGGCGCCGCAGAGCGCCGGCGACCTCCACGACGTCGCCGAGCCGCCAGGCGCGGGTGGCCTCGGCGATCTCCGGCGAGAAGCTCAGGCAGGCTACGGCGTCGGACCCGCCGGCGGGGCGCCGCGGAGTGGGCGGGCGGCTGATGCTGACGCGCCAGGTGACCAGCCGCTCGCCGCTGGCGAGCTCGCGCAGCGACGGCTCCGCGGTAACCCGCCCCGCCAGCAGCACCTCGTTTCGGCAGTGCGGCGCGTCCTCGGCCGGGGACGGTGCGGCCTCCGGCGGCTCGGGAACGGGGCGGGCGGGGGCATCGGGGCGGGTGTGCATGCGTCCTCCTGGGAGAGGGGCGGCGCGGGAGGCCCGGATCAGCCCCCGGATTCCAGGATCGGCCCGCGCCCGCCCCGGCGCCAGACCGATCGGGCAGCTGTGGATAGGTTCGGAACCACCCGCCGCACACGCCGCGGGCAGGAAGGAGAACCGCACGTGGAGCAGAGCGCAGCGGCCCCCGGCGCCGATCTCGGCGGCGGCGTGCACGCCATCGACACCCGCATGGCCGGCTACCCGGGCATCACTTCGAGCTACCTGATCCGCACCGAGCGGCCGTGCGTCGTCGAGGTGGGCACTGCGGGCTCCGCCGAGGTCCTCCGGGACGCCATCGCCGCGCACGGGCTCGGCCCGGACGACCTGTCGACCGTCGTCGTCACCCACATCCACCTCGACCACGCGGGCGGCGTCGGCGACATCGCCCGCATGTTCCCGCGCGCCGAGATCGTCGTGCACGAGCGCGGCGCGCGCCACCTGGCCGACCCGGAGCGGCTGATGCGCTCGGCCCGCATGGTGTGGGGCGACCGGCTGGACGTGCTCTTCGGCGAGATGCGCCCTTCCGATGCGGCACGGATCCGCGCGGTCGGCGCAACGGGCGAGGTCGACCTGGGCGGCGGCCGGAAGCTGACCGCGCACTACGCGCCCGGCCACGCCAAGCACCACATGGGCCTGGTCGACTCGGCGACCGGCGACCTCTACGTCGGCGACGCCCTCGGCGTGTACAACCCGCTCACCGGCGACGTCCGCCCGGCGACCCCGCCGCCGGACTTCGACTTCCCCGCCGCGCTGGAGACGCTCGACCTGTTCGGCTCGATCGCCCCGCAGCGGCTGATGTTCTCGCACTTCGGCGCCGTGGACGTGATCGGTCCGACGCTCGACCGCGCCCGAGAGGAACTGCACGCCTGGGTCGACGCCGCCAAGGAGGCCCGGGCGAGCACCGGCGACCTCGACCACGCGGTGGCCATGGTGCGCGACCGCGTACAGAAGCGCTACCGCCCGCTGCCCGAGGGCGCCTCGGCCGACTCCGCTGAAGTCATGGAGGTTCTCAGCGGCGTCGAAGGCAACTACGCCGGCATCGCCCACTGGCTCGACCGCCTCGAAGCCGAACGGAACGCAGCCCGCGAAGCCGCCGGCGACTCCTGACCGCTCCCCGCCCGGGGCGAGTGGGAGGCCCGGGCATGAAGACGCGGCGAGGCCGCCTGCCAACACGGCAAGGGCGGCTTCGCCGGCAGTCGTTCGGCTCCGTCCCGCCACCCCTAGCCGCTCTGCGACCAGAGTCTCCGCTGGCCGAAGGGCTGGGGCGGCTGGGGCCGCAGGCCCCCGCGCCTCGGCAGCCGGCTACCCGGTGATTCAGTGCGTCGGACAAGCGTAAAAGCGGCAGCGACGGCCAAAGCGGGAGGGGCCTCGGGCTGGTCGGCCGGGTGCCGGGCCGGCCGCAGGGCAAGCACAGGGGGCAAATTCCAGGAGAACGGGCACTGCAACGGGGCCCTGCAACTCCGCCCAAGCAGAAGAGGCCCTCCCTCTACTACGGGCCCTGCACGCAGAGCCCGCTATCGCGCCACACTGACCTGCGAAAAACACGGGGTCACGCAGCGTTGCGGTGTCCGGATTCCGCGCACCCACCTTTTCCGCAGTCAGATCGACGAAAAGGCGCGAGTCGCGGCGTCAAATTGACCTCTTTGGGTGATTTGGGACAGCAGTGATCTCGCCACCCGCGGAAAAGGAACGCGCCGCGCGCGTGCGCGTGGGCCCCCAAACCGGACACCCGGACCCCGGCAGTGATCGACGCCCGGTTTCGGCCCATATGTCGCCACGCAGAGTGAAAATAGCCCGGTGAATGAGCCGCGGAAGGATCACGCCTCTCGATTGTGCGGGGATGTGGCGCTGAAAAGGTGCCAGTCGTGGCCCCGGTGAGGTGTTACCAAGGGTTCGCGAACCACCCGCGCTGACCCGGCCCGCCAGCCGCCGACCCGAGGCCCCGGCCACCCTCGCCGTCGCTGCTGCTTTTCCGCTTGTCCGACGCACTGACCAGCCCGCCACTCGGCTGCCCCCGCGCGGGAGCCAGGCAACCTCTCCCGCCCCTCCAGTCACACCCGCCCCGCGCCCGGCCGCCGCCCAGCCGCCACCCGGCTGCCGCCCCGAGCCCCTGCCCGGCCGCGCCGTCGCTGCTGCTTTTGCGCTTGTCCGACGCACTGATCATCGGGAAGTCGGCTGCAGGGGTGCGGGAGCCTTCGGTCTCGGCGCCCCGCCCCGCGATCAGCAGTGACTCTGGTTGCGCGGCGCCCCGAAGAGGCGGGACAGAGCGAAAATCTGTCGGCGAAGCCGCCCTTGCTTGTAGTACCTACACCCCGCCTCTGCGACCCACAGCAACTCTGGCCGCACACCATCCCTGCAGTCGCGGGGCAGAGAGGAAAGAGTGTCGGCGAAGCCGCCCCCGCGCCCCATAAACTCCCGCCCACCAGCCCACCGCACCGATCTGGTTCGCACGCGCGAAGCCCTTCCGCGTCGATGCAGCGGATAATCCGGTGACACCGGCGGCGCGGCTGTCTAAGGTCGCGCACATGGAGCCCTCGCGCGGTTTTACGGTCAGGGAACTCGACGTAGCGCCCGGGTCGGGCGATATGGCGGCGGCATCAGCGGTGAGGCGGGCGGCGCTGCCGCACGACATCACCCTGGGCCCCGAGGAGTTCCCGGCGCAGCTGCGTGCCTCCTCCGGTGCGCACCTGCGCCGTTTCGCCGCGATCGACGGTTCGGGCAGGCTCGTCGGGTATGCCCTGGCGGCGATCAGCAAGAGCACCGACCTGCCTGGAGAAGGGCGCCTCGTCCTCATCGTCCACCCTGAGCAGGGGCGCCGCGGCGCCGGGACTGCGCTGGCCGACGCCGCGGAAGCCCATCTGGAGTCGATCGGCGCGCAGATCATCCGCTCGGCCGGCCCTGCAGAGCGCGCCGAACCGTTCGCTGCCGGGCGCGGCTACACCGCAGGCTCGACGTGCGGGGTGCTCCGTGTGGACCTCGCCGATATCGCGGACGCGCCGGAGGCGCCGGCCGGCGTGACTGTCCGTACCGCTGTCGAATACGAAGCCGATCCGCGCCCGGTCTACGAGCTCGACATCGCCGGCATCGCCGACGAGCCCGGAGACTGGCCGCCGATGGCGATGCCGTTCGAGCAGTGGCGCTCCCTGCACTGGGACGACCCGCGGCTCGACCGGAACCTGACGCTGATCGCGGAGGCCGACGGTGTCCCGGTCGCAATGTCCGCGCTCCACTCCGACCGCGAAGCGCTCGTTCTGTCGGAGGTCACCTGCACCCTTCCCGCCTACCGCGGCCGCGGCATCGCCGGCTTCCTCAAGACTGCAGTGCTGTGCCGGGCCCGCGACGCCGGCCTTGCTGCCGCCATCACCGAGAATGACTCCGGCAACGCCCCGATGCTCGCCATCAACCGCCGCATCGGCTACCGCCGCGTCGGCACCGAGACCCTGTTCAAGCGTCCCCTCCCCCGCTGACGCCGGCTCCACGCCCGCCGCGGGATCGGGCGCGCCCAGGCCGCTTCTCCGCTGAGCTGCCCCGCCGTCCGGAACAGACGGACCTGGCGGGTGCCGTACGGGACGGCTGCGAGCCGGTCCCGGCCTGCAGGGGCGAAGCCGTTCCGCGGACAGAACGGCCCCGAACGGCGGCTGAACAACCAGGCGGCGGAGGCGCCCGCTCTGCAGCGCGGTCGAGGGCAAAACGGCGAGTGCGGCGCCGCGATCCGCAGAACGCCACCCGGGTGCGACGGCGACGCTCCGGCCATTACCGCTGTGCTCCACCCAGAGCCGGACTCCCGGAGCGTCCAGACCGCTGAGCGTTAGGTCGGCTTGCCCGAGGAAGTCGGCGAGGGCGGCGTCGTCCGGGCCGGCCGGCCTCAGAGCACTCCCGATGACCATGGAAACACGAAACCAGGCAACCGGTGGACTGCTGCACCCGGCCTCGATCGCGGCGAAGCGCCTCGGCCCTGCACCGTCCGCCGATGCCCCGGCCGCGGCGGCAAGGAGCTGAGCACGTGGGCCGTGTATGAGCGCCGGGGGCTGCCGGGCACCGTGGACCGCGAGCAGGTGTGGACGGTGCTTTCGGGCAGCCTCGTCATCGAGATGGACGGGGCCAGCACTACCGTGCCCGCGGGAGCGACCGCAGTCTTGCCGGCGGACCGGCTACGTCGCGTCCACGCTCCGTACGATGCCGAAGCAGCCGTAGCCGTGCGGGCCGATGCGCTGGTTACGACTGGGGGCGCGCCGGCCCGTCCGATTCCGTGGGCGGAGTGACACCCGGCAGCCCGAGCTGCTCCAGAAGGTGGGCGTAGATGCCGTCGTCCCAGGAGAGCAGCTCCTCGGGCAGCGCGGGGAAGGCCCGCACGGCGTCGGTCTCGAACCCGGTCGGCAGCGGATGCAGGCGGCGGACCTGGGCGTGGGTGACCACGGTGGTGTGCCCGCTGGCCAGCACGTAGTGGCCGGCGACGTGGACTTCGCCCAGCTCGGCGCCGGCCTCCTCGCGCGCCTCGCGGCGCGCGGTCGCCTTGATGCTCTCCCCCGGCTCCGCCTTGCCGCCGGGGAACTCCCAGGCCCGCTCGCGGTGCCGGACCAGCACCGGCCGGCCGCCGTCGAACAGTAGGCAGACGACGGAGTCGTGCCGCTCCGGCAGTACCCCGATCCGGATCGCGGCCCCGTTGAACGCGGGCCGCTCCGGATCCGGGGCCGGAGCGCGGTGGTGCGGCCCACCGGCTCCGGCGCCGTCCGGCGGAGGCGGCATCATGTCAGGCGCCGCCAGCCCGGGGGTCGTCGCCGCCGGGGGCCGCCTCCGGCTCCTCGTCGGCGAGCTCGGGGTCCTCGGCGTCGGTCCACACCACACCGTCGTCGACGGCGACCAGTTCGACGCCCTCGATCTCGGCGAGGCGCTCGTCTGCGTCGGTCTCCCCGTCGCGGTCGACCGCCGAGGCGCGGGCGAAGTACTCCCTGGCCTCGGACTCGCGGCCGAGCTCGGCGAGCACGTCGGCGTAGGCGTAGAAGAGGCGCGCGGCCCAGGCCCGCGCCCGGCGCTCCTTGAGCTCGGGCACCTGGAGCTCGACGAGGGCGGCCGCGGTCTCCCCCATGTCGCGGCGCGCGCCGGCGGCGACGATCCGCAGCTCGACGCGCTCGGCCGTCTCCAGTTCGGCGGCCTCGGGCGAGCGGGTGATCTCCAGGGCCCGCTCCGGCCGGCCGAGGCCCCGCTCGGCGTCGGCCATCATCGCGAGGAAGGCGTTGCGGCCGCTCATCCGGCGGGCCGCACGCAGGTCGGAGAGCGCCTCCTGCCACTTGCCCAGCGTATAGGCGGCCACGCCGGCGGCCTCGCGGACGGCCGCGACCCGGGACGCCCGGCGGCGTGCGTAGGCGGCGTGCTCGTAGGCCCGCTCAGGCTCCTCGTCCATCAGAAGGCCGGCGGCGACCAGGTGCTTGCCGACCACCTCGGCGAGCGAGCGCGGCAGGGTGGCCAGCTCGCGGCGCACCTCGCCGTCGAGCTCGCGGTCGCTGGTGACCTGCTCGGGCAGCTGCGGCGCCGGGTCCTTCTCCTTGGCCTCACGCCGGTCGTCCCGGCGGTCGCGCTGCTGCGGACGTCCGCCGCGGCGGTCGTCGCGGCCGCCGAAGCGGCCACCGGAACCGCCCCCGCGCCGGTCTCCGCCGCGCTGGTTGCCGCCGCGGGGGCCGCCGCCGCGCTGTCCGGACCCGCGCGGGCCCGATCCGCGGCGGTCACCGCCGGAGCGCGAGCGGTCGTCCCTTCCTCCGCTGCCGCGCGAACCGGAGCCGTCGCCGTCGGGTCGGGTGTCGTCAGTCATGCGTCCGTCCGTAAGCACTCAAAAGCGCCGCCGCAGGTTGCGGCAGCGCACGGGATTCCCAGACCTCTCACTTTACGTCATCGGCCCGGCCGCCACGCCCGCCGGCAAGCGGCACCCGCACCGCGGCCCGCACCGCGCAGGCGGTCAGGGGGCCGGGCGCACCTCCAGGCCGCGGAGCAGGACGGCGACGAGGCGGCGGGGATCATAGCGGGGGTCGCTGCCGCGCTCGATGCAGAGGTTGCCGATGCCGCGCATCAGCTCGTACGGGCCGATGCCGGGACCGATCTCGCCCGCGGCAGCCGCAGCATCGATCAGCTGCCCCGCCACCGGCTCCAGGCGCTCGAGGAAGTAGGCGTGCAGCGCGGCGAAGCCCTTGCTGTCTGACTGCAGCGCCTGCGCGAGACCGTGCTTGGTGACCAGGAAGTCGACGAAGAGGTCCACCCATCCGCACAGTGCCGAATAGGGCGAGTCCCTGTCGGCGAGGAGCGCCGGTCCGGCTTCGGCGCACGCTTCCACCTGGTGGCGGTAGACGGCGACGACAAGGTCCGCACGGGTCGGGAAGTGCCGGTAGACCGTCCCCACTCCCACACCGGCCGCGGTCGCGATCTCGCGGATCGGCGCGTCGACTCCCGACCGCACGAATACCGCCGCGGCGGCGGTGAGCAGTGTCTTGCGGTTGCGTTGCGCATCGGCGCGCTTGCTCGGGGCCGCTGCCCCCTCAGGCCGGCCTTCGGTGGACACGGTGCGCTCCCCATTCCTCTCCGTTGACAAAGCGGAACAGCGCTCCGTATCGTAACCGGAGCAATGATCCGCTTCTACTCTAGCGGAGGCACTGCGGGCGGCCGGTGCATCCGCGTCCGCGCCGCCGGCCTGCCTTCCGGAATGGACTGCACACCATGAGCGTGAACTCCACACCCGTCCTGTCGGTCGCCCCGGTGACACTGCCGGCCCCGAACAGGGCCATCGACCTGCAGCTCCGGGCGTCTGCACCGGTCACCGGCGGCGATCTGCCGATCATTCTCCTGTCGCACGGGCAGGGGTTCTCGACCCATCTGTCGTCGCTCAACGGCTATGCCCCGCTCGCCGACTACTGGGCTGCGCACGGGTTCGCCGTACTCCAGCCGACTCACCTGAGCTCGCTGTCTCTGGATCTCCCCCCGGACCCCGGCGAGGGCCCGATGTACTGGCGCTCTCGGGCCACGGACATGACGCACATCCTCGACCACCTCGACCTGGTGGAGAAGGCGGTCCCGCAGCTGGCCGGCCGCCTGGACCCGAGCAGGGTCGCCGTGGCCGGGCACTCGATGGGCGGCCACACGGCGAGCATGCTGCTCGGCTGCCGCCTCACCGATCCGCTGACCGGCACGGTGGTGGACCTAACCGACGCGCGCATCTCTGCGGGGGTGCTCCTGGCTGCGCCCGGCCGCGGCGGCGACGCCCTCACCGAATTCACTGCGGAGCACTACTCCTTCTTCACCGGCATCGACTTCTCCGCGATGGCGGCGCCGGCCCTGGTTGTGGCCGGCGACAATGACCCGTCGACGCACCTGACCGTCCGCGGGCCGGAGTGGCACGCTGACCCGTACCACCTCGCGCCGGGCCGCAAGACGCTGCTGACCCTGTTCGGCGGCGAGCACGGCCTCGGCGGAATCTCCGGCTACGACGTCGCCGAGACCACGGACGAAGACCCGTCCCGGGTCGCGGCGGTCCAGCGGCTGACTCTTGCCTACCTGCGCTCGGAGCTGTACGCCGGCGACCCGTCGTGGCGGGAGGCGACAGCGGAACTCGCCTACGGCCCCGGCTCGTTCGGCCGGGTCGAGTCGAAGGGCTGACACGGAAGAGCGGCTGTTGACGGCGCCTCCGTCGATCTCCAGCGCCAATACAATCCCGGCACAGCGCTATTTCACATGTTCACATGTGTGGGCAAAAAAAGAAGGGAGGAGCCAGAGAACCAAAAGCCCTCCAACCCCTCCCCACCACAAAAAGGCGTGGCAGCGACCTAC
>NZ_BAAGXT010000068.1:0-20122 GCF_054779695.1 Nocardiopsis coralliicola
GCGACGGCGGCGGCCGCGGTCGCGGCGCGAAGCGCCGCGGCCTTCGGCCTGATCCGGGCCCGTGCCGCCGGTGCGGCCGTTCCGGTGCACCGCAGCGGGCAGCTCCGCGGTGCGGAACCGGCCCCCTCGCCGCCGGCGGCCCGCGGTCTGCACTACCGGCGGGGAGCGCGGCGGCCCTGGCGGGCACCCGGCGTCTCCCGGTCCGGTCCGCGGCCGGGCCGCGGGGGCCGTAGTCTGGTCGGTGATCATGAGTGACTCCCGCATCTCGCCCGTCGGGGCGCACGTTCCCGTCGCCGGCGGTCTGGCGACGAAGGGCCTCGCCTACGCCGAGGCCATCGCCGCCGAGACCGTCCAGGTGTTCGTCAGCAATCCGCGCGGCTGGGCCACGACGCCCGGCGACCCGGCCGAGGACGCGGCGCTGCGCGAGCGCACCGACCTGCCGGTGTTCGTGCACGCGCCCTACCTCATCAACCTCGGCGCGCCGGACGAGGCGGTGGCGGAGAAGTCGGTCGCCTCGCTGGAGCACGCGCTGCGGCGCGGCGCCGCGATCGGCGCGCAGGGCGTCGTGGTGCACACCGGATCGGCCGTGAAGGGCGGCCGGGAGGCCGGCCTGGCGCGGATGCGTTCGCGGCTGCTGCCGCTGCTGGAGCAGCTCGGCGGCGAGGTTCCGCCGGTCCTGCTGGAGCCGATGGCCGGCCAGGGCCAGGTGCTGTGCGCGACAGTGGACGACCTGGGCGCCTACCTGGAGGCGCTGGACTGGCACCCGCAGGCGCAGGTGTGCCTGGACACCGCGCACGCCTTCGCCGCCGGGCACGACATCGCCACGCGCACCGGCATGGCGCAGATGCTGGACCGGTTCGGCGATGTGGTCGGCGCGGAGCGGCTGCGGCTGATCCACGCCAACGACTCCAAGGAGCCGTGCGGCAGCAGCAAGGACCGGCACGAGAACATCGGTGCCGGCCACATCGGCGCCGACCCGTTCGCCGAGCTGTTCACCCACCCGGTGGCCGCGGGCGTGCCGCTCACCCTCGAAACCCCCGGGCCGCAGGACCCGCACGCCGCCGACGTGCAGACCCTTCTTGGCCTGCGCCAGAAGGCCCTCGGCGAGCAGGGGGACTGAGGCCGCGGCCCCTCCGGGCCCTCGGAGCGAGCGGGGGGGGCGGGCTCACCCCGTCCTCCGGCAGCGCTCCCGGCCACCGCGGAGGCAGCGCACACCCACCGGTACCGGCGGGCGCATGCGCGCCGCACTCTCCCGGAGGGCCTGCCTGCAGACAGGGCCTGCCGTTCAGCGGCCGACAGCGCCCTGCCGCGCAGGCGGGCCGGGTGCACGGTCGCCCAACCCGGCACTCAGAAGGCCGGCCGCACACGCAAGGGCGCAAGCGCAGCGGCAGGCTCCGGCGGCCCGCTGCGACAGGCTCGCCGCCGGTTACCGGGCCGCGGTCCGCACCGCCGGCGTCTTCGGGCGCCTGCGCACGAGCCGACCGCACCCCCCCACCCGAGACCCACCGGACGCGTCTCAGATGGCTGACGGGGGGTGCGCGAACCGGCTGCGGACATGGCGACGGGCGCCGGCTCAAGCGGTGCACACGAACCGGGCGCCCTCTGCATCCCCTGCCGATCTGGGCGGCCAGGCCCCCTGCACGAATGACAGCGCAAGCGCCATCGCGACCGCCGCCGCACCCCGGGCCATCTGCTCATCCGCCCGGCCCGCGCGGACGGGCCCGCGGCCCCCTCGTCCCCGTCCTCGCGGCGCAGCGCATCGAGGCGGCCGTCTGGACACTGAAAGCCCGGCCTGGACACGGCCCCCCATTAGCGGCGGGGGCCTGCGTGCGGGACCGCGGGGCAGCTCGGCGGCACCCGGGAGGAAGGTCCGGACCGCTGGTGGGGGGTTGCGTCCCGGTCAGTGGTTGTCGGCGGCCAGTGACCGCCTGGCCGGGGTGCCAGTCTTCCTGTTGCGCCGGATTGCGGCGTTGAGCGCGCAGATGCGCTGAGGCCCGGGCCCGCAGCCCTTCGGCGGTGCGGGCGTTGCGCCGTCCCCGTCCGCCGGCAGGACAGGCACCCCGAGCAGGGACGCCGTACCGGCCCCGGAACGGGCAACGGGGGCGGGGTGCCGAGCGGGTGCTCTGGCCGCCGCACTGCGCCCCGGTCCGGTCGCGGGGGCCTCCGGCGGCAGCGGGGGTGGAGGCCCCGCAGGACCCCCCTCCCCCGCTTCCGCCGGAGGCGGCGTGTCAGTCGCGGTCGGCGGCGGCGAGAGCGCGGTCGGCGGGCGTGGTCGCGGGGTCGCTGCCGGCGTCCTCGGAGTCGCGGTCACCGTCACTGTCGCTGTCGCCGTCGCCGTCGCCGTCGCCGTCGTCAGCAGCGGGTTCACCGGTATCGGCCGCCGCAGCGCTCTCCGCGGCCGCCCCGGCTTCCGGGTCCGCTCCCGCCGCGGAACCCTGCTCTGCGGATGCGGGCTCCGGCTCTTCCGCGGTATCGCGGTCACCGGCGTCCGCGGCGTCCTGCACCTCCGCGGCAGCCTCGGCATCCTGGCCGGCGCCGGCCGGGACCGGCTCGTCCGCAGATCCCGTCGCCGCCGCGGCCGGTTCCGCTGCGCCCTCCCCGTTCTCCGCGGCGGCTGGCGCGCCGGCCACCTCGTCTGCGCGCTCGCGGCCGTCCGCATCGGGGCCCGCCTCCGCGCCGGCGGCGTCCTCCGCGGACTCCTCCGCTGCCGCCTCGGCCGTACCCTCCGCACCAGCCTCCGGCTCCGCCGCGGCAGCGGGTGCAGCGAGGTGGTCGAAGCGGTAGCGCCACGGCATCAGTTCCAGGTCGAGCATCTCCTCGACTTCGGCCGGGGCCTCGGCCGGCGCGGTGCCGTCCGCGGCCCCACCCGCCTTCTCCGCAGCGGCCCCCTGCTGCGCGGCCACCCGCCGGATGCCGACCGCAGCACCGGCGGAGCGGCTGAACTGCACGGCCGTCGCGCGGATGCGGGCGAGCTCCTCCGGGCGGCGCCGCACCAGGTACCAGGCGCCGGCTGCGGCCAGCACCAGCACCGCGCCGCCCGCCCACAGCGGGGTCAGGCTCGCGGTGATCGGCACGGCCGACGAGGTGCAGCCGACCAGTCCGGCGCCGGGCGAGGGGCGCACGCAGGCCACCGTCGTGAGCTTGTCGAAGCCCTCCGAGGGCGAGCCGACCCGGCCGGAGGAGCCGACCACGGCCTCCCCGCCGGACTCCAGCGGGCGCTCCCAGACGATCTGCAGCGGCTCCACCTGCCCGCCGTCGGCGGCCTCGGGACGGTCCAGGTCCGGTGGAAGCAGCTGGACGATCGCGGCATCGGGGTAGTCCGCCGGGCCGGTGTTGACCGCCTTGACCGTATAGTCGGCGGTCTGGCCGACCCGCAGCGAGGATCCCTCCACGCCCACGCGGACCTGGAACTCGCCGGCGTCGGCCGGGTCGGCCCCGGCCGAAGCGGGCGCCGCGAGAGCGGCCAGGAGTACGGCGGCCGTCACGGCCCCGGCGGCGGTGCGGGGATGGTGCACGGGAAACGCCCCCATGTCGCGGATAGTGATATTGCGATCACGCATCGTCCGCACACTTCTTAACACGGCGCCCCGCCCCGCACTGCACCGCCATGCCGGTGCCCATCCGGTGGGCGCTCTGCGGGCCCGCCTGCGCACACGCCCCGCGACCGGTTCCGGCCGCGGCGCCGCGCCCGCCGCGCTGCGGAACTCCGGCGGCCCCGGGCCCGCACGCCGCGGACAGGGCGGCATCGCTGCTGCGCGATGCGGCGCCCGTCCACCGGAACCCGCCCTGAACTGCGCGCCGCATCGCCCGAGCCCGGCCGGCCGATCTCGGCGCCGGGCGCGGATTCCCCGAAACCGGCCGCTCGGTCGCGCACCGGCGCCGCGCAGTGGGAGAGAATGGCCGCGAAGCCGAGCTGCGGGAAGGGACGGTGCGAGGATGGACCCGGTGACGTTGGTGATCGGCGCGGCGATCGCCCTCGGCGGGGTGGCCGTCGGCCGGCTCCTCCCCCGCCGCGAACGGCCCGAGGCGCGCCGCGCGCTCCCCGAGGCTCCGCCGCAGCCCGCGCCGCAGCCCATCTGCGGCTGCGGTCACCACCTCGTCTTCCACGACCAGGAGTCGAAGCTCTGCCAGGCGCAGATCATCATCCCGGACCGCTGGACGACCGGCGACCGCCACCCCTACGCCGGCCAGGAGGGCGTGTACCGGCAGTGCAAGTGCCAGGGCTACCGCGGCCCCGTCCCGGTGGACGAGTACTACGCGCCCGACCTGTTCAACGGGGGTGCGTGAACGGCGGGCTGCCGCTGCTCCGCGCTGCTGCGCGCCGGAGCGGAGCGGCCCGAACCGCTTCACGGAGCCGCTGATGCACGACCACTGCTGTCCCGCGATGGCCGAGCGCGCCGCGTTCTCCTGCACCGCGCACGCCGATCCGTTCGCCTGCCCAGACGCCGTCATCTGGTACAGCGCGCGGTTTCGCGAGTACGGACTGATCGTGCACGACGGCGGCCGCTCGTCGGTCCGGATCGGCTACTGCCCCTGGTGCGGCGGCCTGCTGCCGGAGTCGCGGCGCGACGCCTGGTTCGACGCGTGCGAGGCCCAGGGCATCGACCCGTGGCAGGACGGCGCGGCGCCGGTCCTCCCCGACTGACCGAGCCGGGCGCACCCGCCGCACGGGCGGCGAAGGGGGCAGGGCGGGCTTTCCCTCCTCGAGGGAGGAGAACGCCGCCAGGGGCACGCCTGGGCGCCGCGCAGGAGGGCGGCAGGGCAGTGGTCCACCCGGCACGCCCTAGTTCCCCTCCCGGTCCCCTCGGGTTCCGCCCGCTCCACCCGCCGGGCCGGCGGCCGCTGCGGGACGTGCCGGAGCCGCGCGCACCGAGTCGAGGTAGGGGAAGATGTTGACCTGCACTTCGACGGGTGAGTACCGGCTGCCGGGCTCGGTGGTGCGGCCCTTGCGGCGGTCGCGCCAGCGGATCAGCACCTCGGTCAGCTCCGCGCTGAGCTCCGCGGCCTCCTCGGGGTCGAGCGCGAGCAGCCAGTCGCTGTCGGTCGCGCCGCGGATCCAGCGCTCCGCCTCGGCGGGGTTGCGCTCCGAGGCGTCCATCCAGGCGCGGAACCGCTCGGCGCGGCCCCGGTGGAGCTCATCCAGGACGAGGTTCATCACCTCGCGGGTGGCGGGGTTGCGCAGGTACTCGAACCCGTTCAGGTGCAGGCCCCGCTCGGGCAGCCGCCACCAGCGCTCCCGCCCGCTGCCGGGCCGCTCGGGGTCGTCCTCCACCAGCCCGAAGCGGGCGAGCTGGCGCAGGTGGTAGCTGGTGGACCCGCTGCTCTCGCCGAGCCGGCCGGCGAGCACGGTGGCGGTGGCGGAGCCGGCAACGGCGAGCTCCTCGCGGATGCGGATCCGGGTGGGGTGCGCGAGGGCGCGCAGCGTCGCGATGTCGGCCTGGACGGTGTGCGGGTCGCCGGCGGGGTACTCGGCGGCCCGGGCCGGGCCGGAGTCGGGCCGGGGCGCGGAGGCGGGGGATCGTCGCGGTTCCATGCCGTCGACGCTAGTGCCGAGGAATCTTTGCAAAGAGTTCTTGGCAGGATGCGGCCAGCGATTCTCCCGCCGCAGGTCAGCGGCGCGGAGCCCGGCGCCCCCGCCCCTGTTTCGGCCCCCGGCCGCAAAGAGCGGCCGGGGGCCGCGCGCCCTCTCTGCGGTCTGCGGGCTCCGCCGCCCGCTCCGGCCGCGCCCCCTAGCACACGTATGCGGACCGCCGCACCGGGTACCCCGTCGGTATGGACACCATGACGCTGAACCTGATCATGCCGCTGCTGATCTTCCTGGGCACCGCGGCCATCATGGTGGTCGCCGCGCTGCTCATGAAGCACGAGTCCGACCGCGCCCACCGGTGAGCGCTGCCCGCCCGCACGGGCCGCACCGCACGGTGGCAGCAGAGAAGCACCGCGCACATCGCTGAGGGGGCGCCTTCCCGGCGCCCCCTCAGCGATGTGCGGCGGGGCCAGCGGAGCCGCTGCCCCGGCCGGGGATCGCTCGGGCCGCCCGCCGCACCCCGGCGGCGGGCGGCCCGGACGGTTCTCCGCCAGGCTGCGTCACCAGCGCAGCTGGGCGGCCACTCCACCGTCCTCGGCGAGCTCCTCAGCGGCTTCCTCGGGGACGATGGTGACGTCGGCGCTGTTGGTCAGCGCCATCTCGATCATCTTCTCCCCCAGGTCGGCGACCGGCTCCATGGCGCCCGCCGGAACGTCCGGCGGCATCTCGTCGGCGGGGAAGTAGCCGCCATCGGGCGACCGGTGGCCCTTCCACGTACGGCCGGAGTCGAGGTAGACCCGTGCCACGCGGTGCTCGCGGCAGGCGCCGAGCACGTCGCTGAGCCCGACCGCGCCGCTGCCGCCGGACAGCGCGGCGTCCTTCGCCGTGCGCACCGCCGTGCGGACCGACTCCAGGCGCACCGCCTCGATCTCGGGACCGACGCGGGCGGCGATCTCGGTGAGCGTCCGGCTCTCCACCACGTGGTCCAGGACGATGATGTCGCGGTGCGAGTCGTGCGCGAACCGGCCCTCCAGCGACGCGGTCAGCCGGCTGTCGCCGGTGATGGCCACCGCGGTCCAGCCGTTCTCGTCGGCGATCCGCTTCAGCTCCGGCCGCATCGCGTTGAGGTGGCGCAGGACCTGGTCGGCGACCTTCCGGTCGTAGCGGTCGACCCGGCTGGACCCGCGGTAGACCGAGCCGGGGGTGAGCGACGGGCCGGAGCGGCCGGGCCGCCAGTCCTCGTCGTCCAGCTCGATCGGCAGCGTGACCAGGTCGGAGGCGATGCCGAAGCGCAGGTCGACGACGCGGACGCCGTCCTGGGAGACGGCCAGCACACCGGCCGGCTCGCCCATGGTCATCGCCGAGGCGAGCGGGCGCAGGTAGGGCCGCGGCTCCAGCACCGCGCAGTCGCTGAGCGGCATCTGCAGCGACAGGGTGCGCACCTCGCCCCCGCTGACCGGGGCGAACAGGGCACGTCCGACGCCGGATTCGGCGCCGCTGTCCAGGACATCGTCGAGCTGCGGCCGGAGCGCATCCAGCCGCTCGAGCACGGCGGTGCGGCGCTGCTTGTCCCCGTTGGACGCCGCCGCGCTCCGCAGCGCGTTGATCTCGTTGGCGATCTGCAGGCGCCAGGCCGGCGAGGACGACCGGTCGCGCGGATCCGCGGTGGCATAGACGGAGAGGACGCCCATGTCGTCGGTCAGGGAGGCGAGCTCGCGAAGCGATGTCTGGTCAAGGTGCACGATGATCATCCCGCCAATCGTCGCGTCGTTCCCGCGCCGGAAGCGTCCGGAGCAGGTCGGATTCCTGAATAACAGGAGACCAGCAGAGTGATCAACGCCCGGTCGGCACCGGCCCATGACCGAATCAAGGATTCGGGCCGCCCCGGCGGTGCGCGTGGCGGCGGTGCGCGGCCGCCCCTGCAGGACATGCGCTCGCCCGCCGCCGCGATCCCGGTGTGACATCGGGCGCCCGCCGCTGGAGAATGCGGCGTGGACTATTCGACGACGACGGACAAGGCATCGTGACCACCTCTCTTTCACAGCGGATCGCCGAAGAGCTGGACGTCTCCTCCGAGCGCACGTCCGCCGCGATCGGGCTGCTCGACGACGGCAGCACCGTTCCGTTCATCGCCCGGTACCGCAAGGAGGCCACCGGCGGCCTGGACGACGCCCAGCTGCGCACCCTGGAGGAGCGCCTTCGCTACCTGCGCGAGCTGGAGGAGCGGCGGGCCGGCATCCTGGAGTCGATCCGCTCCCAGGGCAAGCTGGACGCCGAACTGGAGGCGCGGATCAACGCCGCCGACTCCAAAGCGCGGCTGGAGGACATCTACCTCCCGTACAAGCCGAAGCGGCGCACCAAGGCCCAGATCGCCCGGGAGGCCGGGCTGGAGCCGCTCGCCGAGGCGCTGCTGTCGGACCCCGGGACCGATCCGCAGGAGGCGGCCGCCGGCTACATCGACGCCGAGGCGGGCGTCGCCGACACCAAGGCGGCACTGGACGGTGCACGGGCCGTCCTGGTGGAGCGCTTCGCCGAGGACGCCGACCTCGTCGGGGATCTGCGGGAGCGGATGTGGCAGCGGGGCCGGCTGCGCTCCGCGGTGCGCGAAGGGGCCGAGGACGCCGGCGCGAAGTTCTCCGACTACTTCTCCTTCTCCGAGCCGCTGGACGCGCTGCCCGGGCACCGGGTGCTGGCGCTGTTCCGCGGCGAGAAGGAGGAGGCGCTGAGCATCACGCTGGACCCGGAGCCGGAGGAGGACGGCGCGGAGGCGTCCGCGCCCGGCCGCCCGGGCCCCTATGAGCGGGCCATCGCGGCCCGGTTCAGCGTTGCCGACCAGGGCCGGCCGGCCGACGCGTGGCTGCGGGACACGGTGCGCTGGGCGTGGCGCACCCGCATCCTGGTGCGCCTCGACATCGACCTGCGGATGCGGCTGTGGCAGGCCGCGGAGGACGAGGGCGTGCGCGTGTTCGCCGCCAACCTGCGCGACCTGCTGCTGGCCGCGCCGGCCGGCGTCCGGCCCACGCTCGGCCTCGACCCGGGGCTGCGGACCGGCGTGAAGGTGGCGGTGACCGGGGCGACCGGCAAGGTCGTCGCCACCGACACCGTCTACCCGCACGCGCCGCGCAACCGGTGGGACGAGGCGATCGCGGCGCTGGCGAAGCTGGCGCGCGAGCACGCCGTCGAGCTGGTCGCGATCGGCAACGGCACGGCCTCGCGCGAGACCGACCGGCTGGCCGCGGACCTGATGAAGCGCCACCCCGAGCTGAAGCTCACCAAGGTGACGGTGTCGGAGGCGGGCGCCTCGGTCTACTCGGCGTCGGAGTACGCCTCGCGGGAGCTGCCCGAGCTGGACGTGTCGCTGCGCGGCGCGGTGTCGATCGCCCGCCGGCTGCAGGACCCGCTCGCCGAGCTGGTCAAGATCGACCCGAAGTCGATCGGGGTGGGCCAGTACCAGCACGACATCTCCGAGGTGAAGCTGTCCCGCTCGCTGGACGGCGTCGTCGAGGACTGCGTGAACGCGGTCGGGGTGGACGTGAACACGGCGTCGCCGCCGCTGCTGACCCGGGTGTCCGGCATCGGGTCGACGCTGGCCGACAACATCGTGGCGCACCGCGACGCCGAGGGCCCGTTCCGCACCCGCGCCGACCTGAAGAAGGTGGCGCGGCTGGGCCCGAAGGCGTTCGAGCAGTGCGCGGGCTTCCTGCGCATCCCCAGCGGCGCCGACCCGCTGGACGCCTCGGCGGTGCACCCGGAGTCCTACCCGGTGGTTCGGCGGATCGCGGCCTCCGCGGCCACCGACGTGGCATCCCTGATCGGGGACACGGCAACGCTGGCGTCGCTGCGCCCGGCCGACTTCACCGACGACTCCGTCGGCCTGCCGACCGTCACCGACATCCTGTCCGAGCTGGAGAAGCCGGGGCGCGACCCGCGTCCGGCGTTCGCCACCGCGGCGTTCAAGGAGGGCGTGGAGACCATCGGCGACCTCGAACCGGGGATGCTGCTGGAGGGCACCGTCACCAACGTGGCGGCGTTCGGCGCGTTCGTGGACGTCGGCGTGCACCAGGACGGCCTGGTGCACGTGTCGGCGATGGCGCGCCGGTTCGTATCCGATCCGCGCGAGGTGGCCAAGCCGGGCGACATCGTCAAGGTCAAGGTGATGGACGTCGACGAGCGCCGCAAGCGCATCGCCCTGTCGATGCGCCTCGACGACGAGCTGGCGCCCCAGGACGGCTCCCGCGGCGGCTCCGGGAAGGAGTCCCGCGGCGGCAGCGGCAACCGGGACAGCCGCGGCGGCCGCGGCAAGGATCCGAAGCCCGACGGAGGCAAGAGCCGGAGCAAGGGCGGCGGCAAGGGCAGCCGCGACCGCGGCCCCGCCCCCTCCGGCGCCATGGCCGAGGCCCTGCGCCGCGCCGGCCTGGACCCGTCCTAACCGCCCGTCTACCATCTGCGGCCCGGCCCCTCCAGCAGAGGAGGGACCGGGCCGCAGATGCGCCAGACGATGTCAGTCCGGGTCGTAGAGAGCGATGCGCGTGATCAGAATGATCTGATCGCGGTAGTCCTCCATGTACCAGACGATCGCACCGCCCTCTACGAATGAAAGGAGCGGTGAAACACTTTCCCTGGCGTCGAACGGGGCACCGACGCGACGGATACCGACCGCGTCTGCCAGGCGCTGGCCAATCCTCTCGATACCTTCCCGCTGTTCTCGGCTGAGACCGCCGACAACATGGTCTGCACTGGTCATGTAGTCCCAGGACCACATGCTCATTGTCCGCCGTCGGCGTCGGCAACCGCGTCGTCGAGAATCAGCCCGATCTCTCCCGCAGCGGCCCGGCGCTCGGCGCGGTCTTCACTGTCAGCAACGATCCGCTGGCATTGACGCATACGCTGCGCACGTTCCGGCCACCGGATGACAGCCACCCACGTCCACCAGTGCTCGATGAAGTGCCGTACTGGAACAAGGCTGTATTCGTTCCGAGCCTGATCCATCGATGATGCCCAGTGGGCATCGAATGCTTCGAGTGCTTCAGGCTCCAAGCGTGCCACCGCGGAGCGGAGCCCAGCGGGTGTCTTCTTGGGCATGGCGATAACAGGACCGGACGAATGCGACTCACTCACGCTCATGAAGCGCCTCCCTGCTGCTGTACCTCCAGTGCCCCGAGCACACCGCACGGCGAGCATAGCGGAGCGCATCCGCACGAATCGAGGTTTGCGCAGGTCTGCGGAGAAATCCTGCCCGCGCCGACGGGTCAGAGGCGCTGATCCGGATCGCGCGGGTCGAGGCGGGGCGGGGCCGCCGCGTCCGGGTCCGGGCCGCGGGGCCCCTCCGGGGGCGCGGGGGTGTCGTGTCCGGCCGGTGCGTCCGACTCCGGGGCGGCCAACTCCGGGGCGGCCGGCTCCGGGGCGGCCGGCTCCGGGGCGTCCGACTCCGGGGCGGCCAACTCCGGGGCGGCCAACTCCGGGGCGGCCGGCTCCGGGGCGGCCGGCTCCGGGGCGGCCTGCCGGCGGTGCAGGCGGAACCCGGCAGCACTGGAGAGCAGGAGCACGACCCCGCCCACGAGCAGGACCCCGGCCGCCGAGACTTCGCCGTCGGTCACCTCCCAGACCAGCCGCGGGACCGCCACGGTCACCGCGAGGATGGCGAAGATCAGCGCCGTGCTCTCGATCCGGGAGGCACCGTCCCGGCGGCGCAGCCACGCGAACAGGACGAACAGGGCCACCGCGACAGCGATCTCGGCGGCGTAGTTGGCCGGACCCTCGATCGCCGATGCACCGCCGTAGGCGGTCACGGCACCCAGGCCGAGCGCGGTCCCCTGCTCGCGGACGCGTCCGAGGACCGCGAGCGCGATCCACACCGCACCCGCGGCGAGGACCATGGCCCCCGCCGCCGAGATGTCCAGCCGGCCCAGCGGGAGCGGGCCGGACATGTCATCGGCGCCGGCCACGGCGAGCACGACGCTCATCCCCCAGGCCGCGACCAGTCCGGGTGCGGAGCGCACCAGGAGGTAGCCGGCTGCGGCGACCACCAGGCCCGCGGCGGCGCCCGCGGTGGGCGGCGACAGTCCGATGGCGTAGGAGTCCAGTTCGCCCGCCGTCTCCGCAGCGGCGAACAGGGTGGCGACGGCTGCCAGCCCGAACAGGGCTCCGCCGATCCGCCGCCGTGCGTCCGAGGGCCCGCCGCCGGCGTCCCGGGCCCGGCGGAGCCGTCCGGACAGCACCCCGCCGGCTGCTGCCGTGCACAGCGCGAACACCGCGAGCAGGAGGATCCGTACCGGCGCCTCCATCGCGGTCCACGAGGTCGCCATGAAGACGACCACCGCCGCGAGCACGAGTCCGCCGCCGACGTAGCCGGCGACTTCGGCCCAGCGCCCTCCGCCGGAACCGCCGGCGGGGGCGCTGGTGCCCGCCGGAACGGCGGCCGAGCTCCCGCCGGTGCCGGCGCCGGCGGTACCGCTGATGCCGGCGGCGTCCAGCACAGCGTGCACCGCGTCGGCCTGGGACCGGGTGAGCACACCCCGCCCGACCAGCCCGTCCAGCGCCTGTGCCCGCGCCTCACGCGCGTCCTGCATGCCGCACCGCCTTCCTCGCTCGCCCGGGGGGCCGTCCGCCCAGGGGACCACTGTCTCCCAGTGCAGCGCAAAACGGGCGGACCCGCCTGAGTAGGGGTACTCAGCCCGGCGCGGGCAGCGGAGAGAGGACGGAGCCCGGGACGGAGCAGCGGCGCCCCGCCCCCTTCCTCCCCGGGGCGGGGCGCCGCGCTGCGCCGCGGTGTTCCGGACGCCGCAGTCAGCGGAGTTCCGGACGCCGCGGCGGGTCGCTGCTCAGCTGCCGTACTCGGCGCGGATGCGGTCGGCGAACCGGGCGAAGTCGGCGCCGTGCTGGAAGGCCGACGTCATGGTGCCGGGGTCGGCGATGCCCTTTCCGGCGATGTCGAACGCGGTGCCGTGGTCGACCGAGGTGCGCAGGATCGGCAGGCCCACGGTGACCGAGATGGTGCCGTCGAAGTCGAAGGTCTTCGCGGCGATGTGGCCCTGGTCGTGGTACTGCGACAGCACCCCGTGGTAGCGGCCCTGCAGCAGCTGGTGGAAGACCGAGTCGGCGGGGACCGGGCCGGCGACGTCCGCGCCGCGGCCGCGCATCTCCTCCACCGCGGGGGTGAGGTGCTCGATCTCCTCGTCGCCGAAGGCGCCGTTCTCGCCGCCGTGCGGGTTGATGGCCGCCACCGCCAGCTTCGGCTCGTCGTCGCCGAAGACGCGCAGCGCGGTCAGCGCCTCCTCGATCGCGGCGATCTGCTGCTCCCTGCTCACCTGGTCGAGCGCCTTGCGCAGGGACAGGTGGCGGGTAGCGAAGAAGATCTTCTTGCCGCGCACCACGAACATCGTGGTCTGGCGGGTGACGCCGGTGAGCGCCCCGAGCATCTCGGTGTGGCCGAGGTGCTCGCTGCCGGCGGCCCAGATGGCCTCCTTGTTGATCGGGCCGGTGACGATGCCCGCCACGTCCCGGTTCATCGCCGCCTTCGTCGCGACCTCGATGGCGCGCACCGACGCGGCGCCGGCGCGGGCGTCGACGACGCCCCAGGGGAGCTCGGCACCGCCGAGGGCGTCGATGTCGAAGCAGTCGATCACGCCCTCCTCCTCGGCGGGCACGGCGTCCCAGGAGGAGAAGCCGCGGACGGACACCTCCAGGCCGCACACCGCGACCGCGCGGCGCAGTACGGCCGGGTCGGCGACCACGACGCCGCGCGCGGAGGCTCCGGTACCCACCGACGCGAGGGTGCGCACGGTGATCTCCGGGCCGATGCCGACCGGGTCGCCGACGGTGACGGCGAGGATCGGTCGTTCAGACATGTGGGGTTCCCCTCTCATCGTGGGCGGGCGCGCCCCAGCGGCGCCCGCCCGGTTGGGCCCGCGGGTGCGGGCCGTGTTCAGCTCTGTGCCCGGCCTGGCCCGGCCGGCGCTGCCGCGGCCCTAGCCCTGCCTGCCGCCGACCTCGGCGGAGACGGTGCGCGCCCGCGCCAGCACGGCGCGGCGGAGCCGGTCCAGGCAGGCGGCCACGGTGGTGTCGTCGCCGATCAGTCCGCCCTTGGTCACCACCGGAGTGCCCTGGTACGCGCCGCCGACGAGCGTTCCGTGCACGGCGAGCGGCACGACCTCCCCGCCGACCTCGAAGGCGTGCGCGCCGAGCTCCTCCAGCACCGCGGAGGTGACGTCGCCGCCGCTGGTGTAGAGGCCCGAGGGCGCCCCCGCGTCGACGGCCGCGCGCACCACTTCGGCGAGCAGCCGCGGCAGCGCGCGCTTGGCGGCGAACGGCAGCTCGACGACGTCGCGGGCCTCGGAGGCGGTGCGGGCCACGACGGCGTCCGGGAAGGAGGTCGCGGCGAGCGCCGCGGCGATCTCGGCGGCCAGCGCGGCGGCGTAGCCGGGCTGCTCCTCGGTGAGCGCGCGCACGTCGACGTCGACGAAGCGCACGCCGTCGGCGCGGTGCGCCGCAGCCAGCTGGCGCCGGGTGACCTCGGTGGCGGAGCCGACGACGGCGAGCAGCGGCGCCGGCGGCTCGGCCGACCCGGCGGCCAGCCCGAGGGCCTCGGCGAGCAGCGCGCCGGAGGGGCCGGGGTCGACGGCGACCCAGACGGTGCCGTCCCGCCGGTGCACCTCGGCGGCGGCGCGGGCGATGCCGGCGAGGTGCTCCTCGGTCAGCGCGTCGCAGAGCACGACCGGCTCGTAGCCGTCGGAGAGCCGGCCGGCGAGGTCCCCGGCGCCGGCGACCTCGCGCAGCCGCACGGAGCGGACCGGGAGCTCGCTCTGGAGCGCGACGATGTCGGCGACGACGCTGCCGGTGATCGGGCTGAGCGGGTCGAGTGCGAGCTCGGTGCGCTCCAGCGGGACACCGTCGAGGAGCTGGACGCCGTCGGCGGTGACCCGGCCGGAGGAGGGGAAGGCGGGTGCGAACAGCGCGCGCACCCGCAGCGAGTCCGGGGTGCGGGCGCGCACGGCGCGCCACGCGGCTTCGAGTTCGGCGCCGATGTTGCCGCGCAGCGTGGTGTCGGTGCGCTTCACGACCAGCGGCACCGGCCAGGCGGCGGCCACCGCCTCGGAGACGAGTTCTGCGGCGCGGGCCGGCGGCAGGTGGCGGCTGTCGAGGTCGACCACGACGGCGTCGAACTCCTGGACCGCGGTGCGGACGTGCTCCGGGGTGACCGTGGCGACGCGCATACCGGCGCGGGCGAAGCGCGCTCCGGTGGCGTTCGCACCGGTCAGGTCGTCGGCGACGACCAGGACCTGGGCCATGGGGCCCCCTTTCTGCCGCGGGTCCGGTGCGGCGGTGCGGCCGCCCGGACCCGCCCCCGGGCCGCGGTCGTCGCCGCGGCGCACGGGGGCGGATGTTCCATGCCGTGTGGGGCGGGCGGGCCGCCCCGCACGGGTTACTGCAGGATGAGCGCCGCGATACCGAGCAGCGGGAGGCTGGCCAGCCACAGCGTGGTGGACATGCCGGACCACATCTTCATCGCCGGCACGCCGGACAGGCCGGTGAAGCGGGTCACGACCCAGAAGTAGGAGTCGCTGACGTAGGAGAACACGAACGAGCCGGAGCACGCCGCGAGCACGGCGAGCGTCGGGTCGAGGCCGCCGGCGGTCACCAGCGGGGCGCTGAGCGTCGCCGAGGTGATCATGGCGACGGTGCCCGAGCCCTGGGCGAGCCGCACGAAGGTGGCGATCAGGAACGGCACCAGGACCAGCGGCAGCGGCCAGCCGGCCACCGCGTCGGCCAGGGCGTCGCCCACGCCGGACTCGTTGAGGACGTGGCCGAAGGCGCCGCCGGCGCCGGTGACGAACACGATCATGCCGGCCGACGAAGCAGCGGCGGTCAGCCAGGAGACGACCGTGCTGCGCTTCGTGCCGCGCTTGGGCAGCAGGTAGACGGCGATCACGAGGCCGATGGCCAGGGCGATGGGCGGCGCGCCGATGAACGAGAACAGGTCGTTGACGGCGGTGCCCGGAGCGGCTGCGTTGCTGACGGTCTGCCCGACGATGAGCAGCAGCGGCAGCAGCAGCGGGATGATCGCGCGCACCGGGTGGATCCCCGGGTCGGCGGGCTCCTCGGTGATGAGGCGGCCGTCCTTGGTGCGCGGGATGCCGGCGTCGCCGTCGGCGCCGCCGCCCGCACTGCCGGAGGTGCCGGCGGAGACCAGGACCGGGTCGAGCTGGCTCTCCAGACGCGGGCCGACCACGCGGGCGTAGACCACGACGACGGGGATCAGCAGGAGCGCGAAGATGCCGCCGGCCATCACGGCCATACCCATGTCGGCGCCGAGCAGGCCGACCGCGGCGAGCGGGCCGGGCGTCGGCGGGACCAGGTGGTGGGTGATCGACAGTCCGCCGGCCAGGGCCAGCGACAGCACGACCAGCGGCTTGCCGTAGCGGCGGGCGAGCGAGCGCGCCAGCGGATGCAGGATGACGAACCCGGAGTCGCAGAACACCGGGACGGAGACGACGCTGCCGGTGGCGGCCATGGCGACGTCTTCGCGGCCCTTGCCGGCCATCCGGACGAACATCTTCGCCAGCGCATCAGCGGCGCCGCTCTCTTCGAGCACCTTGCCGATCATGACGCCCATGGCGATGACGATGCCGACCCCGGCGAGGGTGTTGCCGAAGCCGGTGGTGACCATCTCGATCAACTCGACCGGCGGGACGCCGGCGATGGAGCCGGTGACCAGGGCGCCGACGAACAGGCCGACGAAGGCGTCGAGGCGGCTCCACAGGATGAGCGCCACGGCCGAGGCCACGCCCAGCAGCAGTGCCGCCAGAAGGAGCGGGTCCATGCCCGGTCCCCCTTTCTTGGTTCAGTCGGCCCGGGACCGGGTGCGGGATGCGTCCGGGGCCTCGACGATGAGGGGAGTGCAGTGCGGATCGCGCTCCAGGGAGCTGCGGGCCGCGGTGTCCAGACCGCCGTCGGTGATGAGCGTGTAGGGCAGGGCGAGCGGTGCCCAGTGCGCCTCGTGGTCGCTGCCGGCCTTGCTGGAGTCGGCGACGACGACGATGCGCCGGGCGGCGCGCATCTGCAGCTCCTTCACGGCCGCGAGCTCCGGGCTGGGGCAGTTGATGCCCCGGCCGGGCACGAAGCCGTCGGCACCGAGGAAGGCGATGTCGGCGGTGATCCGCTCCAGCACGCCGCGGGTGTACTCCCCGACCATCGCGCCGCGCCGGCGGCGCAGCCGCCCGCCGACCATGACCAGCTCGATCCCTTCGGCATCGAGCAGGGCCGACATCGGTCCCGTCCCGGTGGTGAGCACGGTCGGCCCGGACCGGTCGGCCAGCCGCTCGGCGATGAAGGCGGTGGTGCTGCCCGCGTCGAGGATGACCGTGTGGTCGTCCTCGACCATCCGGGCCGCGCACTCCGCGATCCGCCGCTTGGCCGCCGCGTTGCGCTGCCCCTTCTGCACCCACGACAACTCGCCGACAGGTGAGGGCACCGCTCCCCCGTGCGTCCGCACGACCCGCCCGGCCTGCTCCAGCTCCGTCAGCCCGCGCCGGACCGTGGAAGGGCTGATCCCGAGTTCACGCGCCAGATCTTCGACGCGCTGCACGCCGTCGGCCACCGCATCAAGCAGCTTCTGATGGCGCACCGGAACCCCCTCCATGCTCATTTCGATCATCTGGACGGTGTCAATATGACCGAAACGCGCAGCAAAGACAAATCCTCCGCCGGGTAAATGACCGACATGAGCAGCCAGTGGCCTAGGCCACGTGACCCGGATCGCCCGAAAAGCGGGATATCGCCCCCATAAGCGCCCAGATGTCATCGAAATAGAGTGATACAGATCACATGCCATCTCTCCCCTGTCCGCGGTCTCCGCAGGTGACGGCAGGTGGCGGTCCGAGCCCGCTCCGCAGCGGCCCTGCCCGGCGAGAGCCCGGCAGCACCCCGGCGGGGCGGCGACTGCGCAGCTCCGCCCCCGCGCCGGCCGCGCACCGCACCCGCGCCCCCCGGTTTCCGGCAACGGCGTGCCGGGGAACCGCCATGGGCCGGTCAGCGTCCATCCCAGCGACGGCGGCGGGAACGGCACGGCGGAGGCCCTTGGCAATGCGCCCTTCAGCACCGGCACCCGGCTCCCCCGCACTGCTCGCCGCACTGGTCCTGTGCGCGAGCGCGGCGTCCTGCACCGGGGACAGGGACGAGCCGCCGCCCGGCGGGATCGACACGTCGCAGGAGGCCTACACCGGCTACTCCGGTGTGGAGCTTCCCGACGGGGTGGACGGCCCCTCCATCACCGCCGCGTACGACGCGTTCGACAGCCCCGTCTACACCGTCGCCTTCACCGGCACCCCGGAGCAGGCGGAGACCGTATGCGAGGGCATCGGGAACTGGCTCGTCGACGCGGACGGGGTGTCCGGCGACGAGCAGGAGCGGTTCGGCATCCCCGACGCCTCCCTGGAGGCGGCCGAGGGAAGCGGTGTCCGGGGCTGCGGTGCGATGAACATGGACCACGGCATCCAGACCGACGGGATCGTGCTCTATCCGGACGCGGATACGGCCGAGGTCTACCTGCGCTCGCACGACATCCCCCGGTGACCGGCGGTGCCGGGGCTGCGCCGGAGGACATCCGGGGGCTCGGGCGTACTGGACGGGCGGCGTCTCGGGAGCGGTGCCGGCGGTGCACCCGACGCACGGCCGGCGAGGGAGTCAGGGCGGGTCTTCCCTGTCGAGGGGAGGGGAGCGCCGCGAGGGGCGTGCCGGGGCGGTGCGCAGCAGCAGGACAGGTGCCCGCCCGGCAGGCCTCTAGGGAGTGCTCTTTGAAGGCTTCCGTCAGGCGGGCGGCCGTCCAGGCAATCTCTCGCAAGTCCGCTGTGCGAAGCGAAGCCTGGTGTGGCTTTTCGAGTGCAGCGGCGCAGCGAGAGGCAGCCCGGTGGCCGCGCAGCCGGGAATGGTGCAATAGACACGACCTAAGAGCAGATCGGATCCGCGAGGGGCGGGCGGCCGTCGGGGGCGCACTGGGAGTGGGCGAGCCAGGCCAGGGATTCGGGGCCGCGGACGACCGGGGTGCGCAGGGCGCCGACGGAGCTGATGGAGATCGTGACGGTGTCACCGGGCGTCAGGGTGAAGGTGAGGGGCGGGACCACGCCGGTTCCGGTGGCCAGCACGGCGCCCTCGGGGAACGGCAGGCCGGCGTAGAGCCGGCCGGCGAGGTCGTCCGGGCTGCGGCGCAGCGATGCGAGGCCGACTTCGCCGGCGAAGACGGGCGTTCCGGCGCGGTCGACGTGCATCCGCACGGAGGCGCCGCCGAAGGTCCCGGAGGCCCAGCCCGGGAGCTCCCAGGCCGGGCGGATGACCGGGGCGAGGGCGCAGGCGCCCGCGTACACCTTGGCCTGCGGCAGGTAGAGGGCGTTCTCGCCCTCGATGGAGCGCGAGCTCACGTCGTCGCAGACGGTGTAGCCGGCCACGGCGCCGGCGGCGGTGAGGACGGCGGCGAGTTCCGGCTCGGGGGTGTCCAGGCCGGAGTCGGCCCGGACCGCGACCGGCTCGCCGTCGGTGACGGTGCGCCACGCCGGGGACTTGAAGAACAGTTCCGGGCGCTCGGCGGTGTAGACGCGGTCGTAGAGGTCGCCGCGGTCGCTCTCCTCGCCGCGGGCGGCGCGGGAGCGCTCGTAGGTGACACCGCTCGCCCACACTTCGGTCAGGCCGTCGACGGGCGGCAGGAGGCGCACACGGGACCGCGCGTGCTCGGCGGGCCGCTGCTGCGCTTCGATGACGCGGGCCTGCAGCTCGGCCAGGTCGAGGGCGAGCAGGTCGGCCATGCGGCGGGCGCCGGCGACGGGGCGGACCCCGCCCTCGGCGTCGCGCACCCCCACCTGCGCCGGTTGCCCGTCCACCGCATAGCGGACCAGGCCCGCCGCAGCGCGGCCCTCCTGCGCTGCGCTGCCGGCGGCGGTGTCACTCGCTCCCACGTGGCGTGTCCCTTCGGTCGGTCTCTGCTGGTCAGTACGGTGCGGTCGGTGCGCCGGCGCGGTCGGTCCGGGGCGGCGCAGAGGCTCAGGGGTGCAGCACGGCATGCACCGTGCCGGGGCCGTGCACGCCGCGCACGAGCACCATCTCGATGTCGCCGGAGCGGCTCGGCCCGGTGATCATCTGGATCGCCGAGGGGAGCGGATCGAGTGCGGCCAGCCGGGCGTAGAGGGCGGCGAGGTCGTCGACGACGCGGTCGTGCGGGACCAGCGCGATGTGCACGGGCGGGACGAGCGACGTGCTGCGCGGCGTGTCCGGGGAAGCAGTGAGGGCCAGGGTTCCGGTGGCCGCGCAGGCCGCGGCGACACCGGTGATGCCGACGTCGGCCTCCCACGGGTCGCGGACGAGGGCCAGCCCGCCGGTGAGCGCGGGCGCCGCGACGTCGGCGTCGACCACGGCGGTGCCGCTTCCGGCCAGCTCGCGGGCCGTGCGCCGGGCCTGGCCGAGGCTGGCGCAGTGGTGCACGTCGGCATCGACCGCGCGCAGGGCCGCGGCGAAGGCAGCGGTGCGGGCGCTCATCGCTGCCCGCCGTCCGCGCCGGGCTCCGCGTTTCCCGGCCGCCCGCCGCGGGCCGGGCGCGGGCTCCGCCGGGAG